>DAINQQ010000161.1:0-12853 GCA_036742645.1 Flavitalea sp. | reverse complement strand
TATGGCCATATAAGGTTTCGTACCCGTATCCATGGTTGATGACGACATGATTACCATAGCCGGTTCCAAGGTGGGCAGCAACTTTCACTACTCCATTTGCGGATGCATAAATCGGAGTTCCCTGCGGAGCGGTGAAATCAAGTCCTGCGTGGAATTTCACCGTCTTATATACCGGATCGATCCGATGGCCAAAACCGGATGCGATGCGCTTAAGGTCTTTGTTACTTAAAGGCTGAATCGCAGGTGTACATGCAAGTAATTCTTCTTTATTTTTTATGTATTGATCAATTTGCGAATAGGATTTCTCCTGTGCAATCATACGCCTGGTAAGATTGTTTAAAGTGTTTAGAATGGAGTTCTCCAAATCATACTGGGCCATCCCCTGTACCAGTTGAATTTCCTTTTGCTGCTGGATTTCTTTTTCGCGGGCGCTATCAGGAATGGGATTGGCCTCGAAGATAGCCCTATACACTTCGTTGTCACGTTTCTCCAATTGTGCCAGTTGCTGCTGCAATTTTTTACTCTGTTCGTCAAGGGCAAGATAATTTTGAAGCAAGTCGTCATTTTGCTGCATCAGCAGTTTCTCTTTCGTGGATGGAAAGAGACGATAAGCAATCGAGACAATAATAATAGCCGTGACAATGGATGCAGATAGAAAGCCGAGTACGCGCAAAAGCTTTACCCGCAGTGGCGTCTCCAGTTTTTCATATCGGAGCGTATTAGTATTATAGTAGTACTTGATCTTTTTCATGATCGAAGCGTAGTGAAGGCTTTGTTTTCAAATTACCTATCGGATTCTTTTACCTTTGCACCACGTTAATCAGAACCAAAGTTTACAAATATATAGTGCTTCATTGGCATTTGAACACCCAAAGATTATTCGAATATGATGACCAGCGCAGAGATACGCGAGCAATTTTTAGAGTTTTTCAGATCTAAGCAACATGTAATCGTACCATCAGCTCCCATAGTTTTAAAAAATGACCCCACTCTATTGTTTACCAACGCGGGCATGAACCAGTTCAAGGATTATTTCCTTGGCAATAAAACCGCACCTGATAAAAGAGTTGCTGATACACAAAAGTGTTTGCGTGTCAGCGGAAAACACAATGACCTGGAGGAAGTAGGAGTGGACACTTATCACCATACGATGTTCGAGATGCTTGGCAACTGGAGTTTTGGAGATTATTTCAAAAAAGAGGCGATTGCGTGGAGTTGGGAATTACTCACGAAAAAATATGGGATACCTAAAGACAAATTATATGTGACCGTATTTGAGGGAGATAAAAAAGAAAACCTGCCCCGTGATGAAGAGGCGATTTCGGAATGGAAAAAATGGATCGGTGAAGACAGGATAATAATGGGTAATAAGAAGGATAATTTTTGGGAAATGGGTGACACTGGTCCCTGTGGACCTTGTACTGAAATCCATGTCGATTGCAGAACAGAAGAAAAAAGAAAACAAACTGACGGCAAAGAGTTGGTCAATCGGGACCACCCCCAGGTGATCGAGATTTGGAACAATGTATTCATCCAGTTTAACCGGCTGAAAGATGGGAACCTTGAATCTTTACCTGCCAGACATATAGATACCGGGATGGGACTCGAAAGATTGGTGAGAGTGCTTCAAAATAAGACCTCGAATTATGATACAGACCTTTTCAGCGGCACCATTAAGGAAATTGAACGAATTACAGGAAAGAAATATGATTCAACTGTCTCCCTCTCCTCCGGAGGGGCCTGGGCCGAGGCTGTAGCATTCAGGGTGATCGCCGATCACCTTCGTGCAATCAGCTTTACTATCGCCGACGGACAGTTGCCGTCAAATACTGGTGCAGGATATGTTATCCGCAGGATATTACGAAGAGCTTCCCGATATTATTATTCTAACTTAAGCTATTCCCAACCGTTACTGCACCAGTTGATCCCGGTGCTGGCGGACCAATTCAAAAATGTATTTCCGGAATTGAAAAAGCAACTTGAATTTATTTGCAGGGTCGTTAAGGAGGAAGAAGAAGCTTTTTTGCGAACACTGGAAAAGGGATTGAAGAAAATGGACGATATTCTTCAGGAAAAGAGCCGGTCTAATGGGAAAATCATTGACGGCAAATCAGCTTTCGAGTTGTATGATACTTACGGTTTTCCTGTTGACCTGACGAAGCTCATTGCATCAGAAAAGGCCCTTAGCGTTGACGAACAAGGTTTTGAAACGGAAATGCAACAGCAAAAACAACGCAGCCGTGCAGCCACCGCATTGGATACGGAAGATTGGGTAACCCTCGGTTCGAGCACCAGTTCAAAATTTGTCGGTTACGATTCTTCGGATGTTCAAACGAAAGTATCCAGATACCGCAAAGTAAAAACGAAAGGCAAAGAGGCTTTTCAACTTGTGCTGGACAGTACTCCTTTTTATCCAGAAAGTGGCGGGCAGGTTGGAGATACAGGAACGTTGTTGTTTGACGGAGAATTGATCCAGGTAGCAGATACCAAAAAAGAAAATGACCTGATCATTCACGTGGTGGAAAAAATACCGGTTAATATAACTGCCGTTGTTACTGCTGCCATTGATACAAAGCGCAGAAACAAGATCCAGCTTCATCATTCGGCTACCCATTTGCTTCATGCTGCATTGCGAAAGGTGCTTGGTACACATGTTACACAAAAAGGATCACTGGTGAACGATGAGTACCTGCGTTTTGATTTCTCCCATTTTTCTAAAATGACTGACGACGAAATTGAAGCGGTAGAAAAGTTAGTAAATGAAAAAATCAGGGAAAATATTGCCGTAATCATTCGTGAAATGCCAAAGAAAGAAGCGTTGAACCTGGGAGCAATGGCGCTGTTTGGTGAAAAGTACGGAGATCTTGTTCGCGTGGTGATCATCGATCCTCAATACTCTGTTGAGTTATGCGGAGGTACGCACGTGGGCTCCACCGGAGAGTTGGGACTATTCAAAATAACCACCGAAACGGCGGTGGCTGCAGGTGTGCGCCGGGTAGAAGCTGTATCAGGGTTTGCCGCGGAGGAATACGTAAAACAACAATTATTACAACTTCGAAGTATCCGCGAATCTTTGAAAAACCCAAAAGACCTGGTTAAATCTGTCGAAGAGCTGAGTAACGAAAACAACCTTTTAAAAAAGAAGGTTGAGTCAATGGAAAACAGGATGCTCGTGGGTATTCGAAATGAGCTGCTGCAGAAAGATGAGATCATTAACGGGGTCACTTTTATCGGCGATATCATCGAGGTCGGAAACGCCGATGCTTTAAAAAAACTTTGCTACGACTTAAAGAATAACCTCAACGACTATGTAGCCGTGCTTTGCGCGAATATTGGAGGAAAAGCCTCTGTTGCGATTGGTATATCCGATACCGTCGTAGCAGCAAGGAACCTCGATGCGGGAAAAATTTTAAAGGAACATGTATCGGGTTTAATTAAGGGCGGAGGCGGCGGACAAAAAAACCTGGCTACGGCCGGGGGACAGGACCCATCAACCCTGGGGCAAGTAATAGAAAAAGTAAAATCATTGCTTTGATGACAAAGCCAGGAGCCGATGTGATGATTGGTCGATTACCCAGGGATGGCTGTACGTTGAATCCAATTATTTTGAGATTACTGGTGGTAACACTTTGCGGGTTACTAGCTGTAAACACTACAGGACAAAATTTCGTAATCGATTCGATAATCAATCCTACATCTTTAAGACACGTGGTCGAAGTATTGGCCTCTGATAGTTTGCAAGGCCGCTTCACGGGCACTCCACAAGCCCAAACCGCCGCGTCGTTTATAGCGGAAGAATTTAAGAAAGCTGGAACTACACCCGTTGCTGGAAACGACGGTTATTTCATGCCTTTCCTTACTTCAGGCGACTCTGTGAAACTGGGTATAAATGTTATGGGTGGTTTGAAAGGCACTAGTAAACCTGACGAAGTGATCATATTTTGCGCTCATTACGATCATGTGGGAACGAAGTCAACAAATCCATTTGATTTTTCCAAAAGTGGCCGGTCAATCCGCCAGGGAGATACGATTTATAATGGAGCGAATGATAATGCGTCCGGCGTATCGGCCCTCATTCATCTTGCGAGATATTTTGGACAACTAAAAAACAATAAACGTACTATAATATTTATTGCTTTCTCGGGCGAAGAACTAGGCTTGAAAGGCTCCTTGAGAACCGTCTCTTTTTTTAAGTCCGAACAAGTGATTGCGGTTGTTAACATAGAGATGATCGGACGTCCGATTTCGAAGAAAAGAAGACAGGCATTTATAACGGGATCTCATTTGTCAGACCTCCAAAAGCTCCTCAATAAAAAACTATTTGAGGCCGACAAGGAATTTTATGGCAGGAAATTTTTCACCACAGATCCCTTCCCTGATGAGAATCTGTTTGTGCGGTCCGATAACTACTGGTTTGCTATGAAGGGGATTCCCTCACATACGATTATGGGATGTGGCCCAAATGACGATTATTATCATTCGCCAGCCGATGAAACTACGACTTTGGACTTTACCTTAATGGAACGCCTGGTGAGGGCCATCGCAATCAGCACCTCAATATTTGTTGAAGGAACAGCTACCCCTTCCAGACTCAACACCCACAGAATAAACTCCGGACTTTAACAATTCCGAAAATTTTCGTATTTCAAAGAAAACCCTATATTTGAAGTACGAAATTCAACGTAGTTAAATTTTAAAGAAACTAAAAACCCTCAACAATGAAGAGATATCTATCCGCAGCAGCAATTGCAATTTGCGGGCTGCTCATTCAGAATGCCGCCATCGCTCAAGACAAGGAAGACAAAGAGAAGTCCAAAGACAAAATGGGTGAGTATGATGAGATCATTATAAAAAGAAAAAATGCAGGAAAAGATGGAAAGGTTACCATCGAAATCAAAGACGGCGAAGTGAAGGTTAACGGAAAGCCGCTTGATGAATTTGACGATGATAATTTATCAGTGAGAAGAAAACAAACAACAACATATGGTCTGACCCGAACCTCTCCCTTCCGTTCTAATGACGTGGTATTTGGAGATGGACAGCATCTTCTAATTGGCGGCGATCGGCCGTTCCTCGGAATTGTTACAGACGAAGCTGATGGCGGCGCCCGAGTCACCGGGGTTACAAGTAATAGCGCCGCTGAAAAGGCGGGTTTGAAAAAGGGTGATATTATTACCCGCATCAACGATCAGGCTGTTGACAGCCATAGCGATGTAACAAAAGTGATCGGCAAGATGAAACCCGACGACAAAGTCACAATCACTTACAAAAGGGATGGGAAAGAAAGTAAGGCGACTGCTACTTTAGGAAAAAGGAGTAGTTCTACGGTCTACGCACCAGGTGATTTCGACTTTGATTTTGATTTTAATCATGATGAGCAGTTCAACCGGGTTTTTTCCTATGGAGGCCGACCACGCCTGGGCATTAAAGCACAGGATACAGAAGATGGAAAAGGAGTGAAAGTAATTGATGTGGACGAAGGATCAGCTGCAGACAAAGCCGGTATAAAGGAGAATGATGTAATCACTGAATTTGAAGGTAAAGCAGTAAATAGCGCTGATGCCTTGGCCCAGGCTTCACGAGAGGCAAAAGACAAGGCATCTTTAAAACTGAAACTGAACCGTGCGGGCAGTTCAAAGACCGTTGAAGTAAAAATTCCAAAGAAATTAAAGACTGCTAATCTCTAATCTTTTAGCATTAGCCCTAAAAAAGCCGACCTGTTGCTACCAGGCGGCTTTTTTGTTTTATGTTATAGTCGCGACAGGAAATCCCCTTTGAATGCGGTATTTTTGCGGATTCTAAAAAACAACTGTAAGGTCTTTTAAGATCGTGAAAACCTATAAGGTCCCTGAGTGACATCTGTCACTACTTGAACGTGTACAGACTTTATAGGGTTTGTTAGAAGACACTTAACAATGCTTTCCTCATGCCTATTCATTACGACGCATATGAAACCGTTATCGGCCTTGAAGTTCATGCACAATTACTCACAAACAGCAAGCTCTTCTCTGGTGATAGTGCTTCTTTTGGGGCAGAGCCAAATACTCATATCAGTCCTATTACCCTGGCTCATCCCGGTACACTTCCCAGGCTCAACAGAAAAGCCGTGGAATTTGCAATCAGGATCGGATTGGCATGCCATTGCGAAATAACGCGGCTGAATTATTTCGCCAGAAAAAACTATTTCTATCCTGATCTGCCGAAGGGTTACCAATTATCACAGCATACAACACCAATTTGCAAAGGAGGTTATGTTTCGATCAGGACAGATAGAGAAAAAAGCATCCCTCTTAATCGCATTCATCTCGAAGAAGATGCAGGCAAAAGCCTGCATGATGTTGATCCGGAAAATACCTCCGTTGATTATAACAGAGCTGGAGTGCCGTTGATTGAAATCGTTACTGAACCAGCCCTGACAAGTGGTGAAGACGCTTACGCCTTCCTCACAGAGCTTAGAAAGTTGCTCAGATATCTTGAAATCTGCGATGGGAATATGGAAGAAGGAAGCATGCGCTGTGACGCGAACATTTCTATCCGGAAAAAGGGCGTGACGACATTAGGCATTAAAGTGGAAGTGAAGAACCTGAATTCCATTCGGAATGTTAAAAGAGCAATTGAACACGAAACCAAACGAATGATCGAATTGGTTGAAAATGGTGAACGCATAGTTCAGCAAACCAGAAGTTTTGATGCGACGAACGGCACCACTTTCTCGTTGCGAACAAAGGAAGAAGCGAATGATTACCGATATTTCGCAGATCCCGACCTGACACCATTTACGGTGACTGACGACATGCTCGAAAATATTCGAAGCATGCTTCCTGCATTACCTGAAGAACGCGTACGTCAATATACACAGGAACTGCAGTTATCAGATTACGACGCAAGGGTGATTGCTGAGGAAAAAGATTTCTCAGATTATTTCGAGCAGCTGATTGGGCATACGAGCAATTATAAGGCGGCAGCTAACTGGATGCTGGGCCCAGTAAAATCATACTTGAATGAAACCAATCTTTCCATTTCCGCATTTCGTATTTCTCCGGCAACTATTGCCGATCTCATTTTGTTGATCGACGAGGGCAAATTGAATTTCTCGATTGCTTCTACGAGGATATTTTCATCTCTATCGAGTGATCCATGGCGATCGCCCATGGAACTTGCCGCTTCGATGAACCTAATCCAGGACTCAGACGAAGATAATGTTACGGCATGGGTCAACGAGGTGCTTAATAAAATGCCAGAAAAAGTGATAGAGTACAAAAAAGGAAAGAAAGGGCTGATAGGCTTATTCGTAGGAGAAGTAAAAAAAGTTTCAAAAGGCAAGGCGGATCCCAAACTAACAAATGATATATTATTAAAAAAGCTACAATAAACGTTATGAATACCAACCTGAGATTGTTGATGATCATTATAGTTATTACTTTCTCGTTTTCATGTAAGGAGAAGCCAGGGAGTAACTTCGAGGTGAATGGGACCATTGAAAATATTGAAAAGCTTGCTTCGCAATACCCCACCCTGTTTAGAAAGGATTCTTTAAAAGTGTTTTTATACGAAGTCCCATTTGGCAACGAGCTTCCACCCGTTCAATTAGATTCGGCCTACGTAACCTCTAAGAACAATTCATTTACATTATCAGCGAATGTTCAACATGTCGGCATGATCGACGTCATGCTTGAGAACGGACCGATGATCCCGCTGGTGAATGATGAAAAAAAAGTTACTGTTACTATCGATCTTGATAACAGGGACAATTTCTATTCGGTAAAGGGCTCACCCGCCAGCCAACAGATGCGAGATTTCATCATGGGTTATAGCGAAAAGAGCAACGCAGCAGAACTAGCTTTCAAAAACCTCGACAGCCTTAAATTGCGCAGCTCAAGTGACTCTGTTTTGCTTGGAGCAACAAATCAAAAAAATAGTTTACTCGAAGCGATGAACAGCTATTCCAAACAATTTTTGTCCACCGTAAATCATCCGGTCGTGGCTGCCTTTATATTGGGTACCAGTTCGGCTACGCTTCCCATTAACGAACTCGAAACGGAACTGAATAAGCAACTGCAAAAATATCCTTCCGATCAAAACCTGGCCTTCCTTAAAAAACAATTTGATGCAAGAAAAGCGCAACTGGCAGAACGGGATGCGAATATGTCGCAACAACAACAAAATTCCTGGGTTGGGAAAAAAGCGCCTCAGTTAACACTGCCCGACCCAAATGGAAAGAATATTTCACTGGATGCGTTCAAGGGAAAGTATGTGCTGGTTGATTTTTGGGCAAGTTGGTGTAAGCCTTGCCGTGAGGAAAATCCGAATGTGGTGAAAGCCTTCAATCAATTCAAAGATAAAAACTTCACCATACTGGGCGTTTCGCTTGACAGGGAG
Source organism: Flavitalea sp. (assembly GCA_036742645.1). Lineage (GTDB taxonomy): Bacteria > Bacteroidota > Bacteroidia > Chitinophagales > Chitinophagaceae > Flavitalea. The sequence goes on along the minus strand of DAINQQ010000161.1, from coordinate 4,474 downwards.
AAACAAAGTTGGCTTCAGGCTATCCAGGATGATCAGTTAGCATGGACGCATGTAAGCGATCTTGCATTTTGGGATAGTAAGGCAGTACAGGCTTATAAGTTTGAGGGTATCCCCTATAATGTTCTCATCGATCCATCAGGAACTATCATTGCGGAAAATCTTAGAGGTAACGCATTATCAGGAAAGTTGCAGGAACTATTGCAGTAATTTGAAAATTCCAATTAGCTAATTGGTTGATGTGCTAATGGCAAAATGTAAAAATGTGATGATTTGATGAGATTTAGTGGCAGACACTTTCTCTAATGCAAATCATCACATTTTCACATTTTCAGACCTTCTCATTAGCACATCTCACCTTAGCATTATCACATGTGCACATCAGCAAAGTAGCTAATTCATTTTCACATCTTCACATTTATAAAGGATTCTGTTGCAATTGTGTATTTGCGTTCAACTCATCCTGGGGAAACAACCATTCCCAGCGAATATCACCAGCGGGTACCGTGGTTACTGCGGTAAGCGCTGTCAGATGATTTGGAATGCCGGCTCTGCTCATAGGAGAATTCGTCCTTTTCATATCGGTAAAACGGAAGCCTTCACCCCACAGTTCAATTCGTCTATGGAAGAATATTTCGTCGATCAAGGCCTGGCCAGTCTTAGTCGATTGAACGTAAGTCAGATCCCTGTTTTTTGCTAATGTAAACAATGCAGTTTGAGCAGCGGCATTTTGTCCCTGGCGCGCTCTTGCTTCTGCTTCGATGAGGTACATTTCAGCAGAACGCATATAGGGAACATCTCCCACGCTCAAGGCATCGCTCTTGGCAAGAAACTTTTTGTTTTGGTAGGGAACTCTTACACCACCAGGTGGAATGGGCACTGTAGCTCCCGTAAGATCCCACATCCTTTTGCGAATATCAGTTGCAGGAATGGCATTGTACAAGTTAGCGTTGATGGCCCTTGGCTGGGTACGCAGTACCGTAGAATTGAAATTCGCAGATATATAAGCGAAATAAGAATAAAAGAAAGTGTTGTGGTCATCGATCTGGCGACTCCCCCAAATCCATTCCTGGTTGTCAATGTTATTAAATCCGGACTTGTAAGCCGTCGTATCCATCAATTGATAACCGTTGCGGGCGGCAATTGCGTTTGTTGCTGCTGTTTCCCAATCCTGTTGTGTTAATGCCACACGCGCCTTGATCCCTTTTACAACATTTACATTGAAATTCGATTTGGCGGCCGTTCCGCTGCGGCTATACCCGGCCAAGAGGGTAGCCGCTTCATCGAGATCCTTATTGATTTGTGTGTACACTTCTTCCACCGTGGCTCTTGTCTGACCTTCCAACAGATTTGTCGTTAGTAAAGGCACTCCAGGTTGCGTGTTCGGCTTGGAGGTGGATTCATATCGCTTTCCCCATAATTGCACCAGTTGAAAATGGGCCCATGCCCTATAAGCAAGTGCCTGCCCCTTGATGATTTTTTTATCAGCATCGGGTCCATCGGCCTTGTCAATGCCGTTGACCAGAACATTTGCATTAGAAATAATGCGATAGTAATAACGGTAAACATATCTCAGGTCAAGCGCATTCACATTCCGATGTGTAACCCACTGCATAAAACCTATAAGACCCGTACTTCCGTTCGCGAGAGGATATACGATATCTTCTCCCATAAGATCCCGGAAGATATTATTTGAACCTTCACCCGCTTGGCCCTGCTGATCGTACTGCACGTACATGATACGGTGAATCCCATTAAGAGCTGCATAGCCATTCTTGGTTGTAGCAGTTGCTTCAGTAGCAGCAACCGCATTGGTTGGATAGGTATCCAGGAACTCCTTTTTACAGGAAGCAGAAAAAAGGAGAATGATTAGTGAGACAGAAAGTATTTTATATTTAAACATTTTCATCGCTTTCATTTTAAAGATTTAATGACAACCCTGCCGTGATTACCCGGGCTGGAGCATAGGCATTGGATGTTACTCCAGAAAATGCCTGCTGATTGTTAAGTCCTGTCCTCTCCGAGAAGAACGCAACGTTTTCTGCCGAAACAAAAAACTGTGCATTTGGTATATTCCATCTTGAAATCAGAGACTTCGGAAAACTATAAGCAAGAGAAATTGAACGAATATTGAGGTACGAAGCATCGACCAACCATCTTGAGGATTGTGCGTTGAAATCAGTAGTCCTGCCTGCGTCCATCCGGGGCACATCTGTTATGTCACCCGGCTTCTGCCATCTTTTCAAGATATCAGTGTTTAAGGCGCCCCCATACGTACCCGAAGACATCAGGCCCTGGTAGTTCGCATCATATGTTTTACCACCGACTTGAAAAGTAAACAATGCGTTTAGCGTGAAATTTTTATATGTGAAGGACTGACCACAGCTTCCATACAGATCGGGAACTGCCGTTCCCTGATACTCGAATTTTCCGTTGCTTGCCAGAATTGTGACCGTATCTGACCCTCCGCTTTTGTTGTTGATGATCCTCCTGTTTGTCGAAGAGGCGGTATTTGCGGCAAGATATAGTGCTGCTCCATCAGCAGGATCGACACCATAGTAAGAGCGAAGCCAGTATTCAAAAACAGATTGTCCTTCTGAATATTTTTTGGTACCCGTAATAAATTCTGGTACAGCTTCTGGCATCTTAGTGATCTCATTGGTTAAGGTGGAAACGTTCACAGTTGTGTTCCATAAAAAAGATTGGCTGCTTACGATGTCAGCACTCAATTGCAGTTCTACGCCTTTGTTCTTCATTGTGGCTGTATTTTGAGTAATTGTCAAAACACCACTAGATAATGGTTGTGGTACGTCGAACAAAAGGTCTGCAGAAGTTCTTTCGAAATACTCAATCGTTCCACTTAACCTTCCTTTTAACAAACTAAAGTCCAATCCAATATCAAATTGCTTGTTCTCCTCCCAGTTCAGATTCATGTTTGGTAAAGCTTGTGTCTGACTTTGAACTATCCCTGGTTCATTCGCATTATTAGAATATCCGTAAAGGCCCTGGTAAGCATAGAAGCCGATATCATCTGCATTACCAACCACTCCGTAAGAACTTCTTAATTTTAATTGATTTATCCACTCAACATTGCCCAGGAACTTGGATTTATACAAATTCCATCCTCCACCGACTGACCAGAAGGTACCCCATCTTGAATCAGAAGAAAATCTCGAATTGCCATCCCTACGTACACTTGCGGACAGGTAATATTTTCCGTCAAAGTCATAATTCAGTCTTGAGAAAAAGCTCTCGATCTTGTACTCGTCAACAGTTGAGCCGGTAGAATTGATCGTTGTAAAATTGCCAAGCTCCACATTTCCCGACACGGTTTGACCCTGTTTGAAGCCGTTAACGTTCGTATTCATCTGGTCGAAACTTTCATGTCCCAACAAAACGTCGATCCGGTGTTCGTTAAATGTTTTTCCATAGTTCAATAGCTGGCTTGCAATGAAGCCCAGGTTGGTAATGCTTGTTTTCTGACTTCTTCCCGCGGGAGCACCATCACCAACCACTGTATTATCATATGAATTGTTGTTTTGAATCTGGTAGTCGACGGCAAGGTTGTTCGTGAACTTGAAGTCTTTTAGGAAGGTGAATTCCATGTAATTTCTGGCACTCACTGATGTTCTTCTAAACAATTCTTCATCAAGCGTGGTTTCTGCCAAAGCGTGTCGACCTCCGAACGCTCCACTCGGCCTGTTCGACAAACCCAATCCACTACCCCCCAGATTGCCGAGATCCCAAAACTTTTCGCCAGTTGTAGGATCAATCAGGTATTGCCCTGTAGTCATATTATGTGCATACACTGGGTAAATAGGTCCGACATTACGGGAAAAGAAAAATGGGTTCACGAAACTCGTGCTACCACCATCCTGGGCAGTGTTTGAAGTAGAATAATTGCCGGATATATTCAATCCCGTCTTAAACCATGTTTTTGGCTGAACGTTCACGTTTAACCTGGCCGAATATCTTCTGAGATCACTTTTGAGCGTGTAGCCACTTTCCTTCAGGTAGCCAAGTGACATGAAATAATCTGACTTGTCACTTCCACCATTGAAGTTAACCGAGTAGTCGCTACGGGGTCCTCTTCTCATCAATTCCTTAGTCCAGTCAAGATCATCTGCATAAATCAGTTGCGCATTGGGATTGAGTTTACCATCGACACCTACAATATTATTATTCGGAACGTTGAACGGATTGTACGATAATAACCCGTGGATATGAGTGCGAGTCGTTAACCCGGAGGCTACTCGGTTTGCGGAGTCGAGCGTTATGCCGGTTCCGCTTGCGGGATATACCAGGGAGTTACGATAGGCTTCCCACATCATCGGGTAATACTGAAACGCGTCGAGCCTGTCGTATTCGGAAAGGCCGCGTGTTGCAAATCCCTGCATCGCACGTACTGAAATTCCGTTTTGACCCTTCTTACCTTTTTTAGTTGTGATGATAACCACCCCGTTCGCAGCTCTCGAAC
>DAINQQ010000160.1:0-12900 GCA_036742645.1 Flavitalea sp. | reverse complement strand
GATTTTAGTTTCTTCGAAAGAATACCCCCAGGTTCCCGGCTCAGGGAGTCAATCAATCAAAAGCGTTTCTCCAATTATAAACTGGGCAGTAGGGGAGTAACGTTGCACTTCCAGGTATTGAAAGGAAACCTCCCAGTTCAAGACTTTTCCTCCTTGAATTGTTATATCGTATATCGCCATGTCTGAGTATTTGTCGTGTGCAATTAATACCGTCGGCCAACAACGCTTAACAACAACTATCGTTTTAATTCAAGCCATAACAGAACAATTGACAAAAAAAGACACCTTAAATTATGCCACAAGCTACAAGCCGGGTGTCAAATGAATCTTGTGCAGGTTTTCATCTGCTCGTCCTGAGCTCCAAGAATGGGGGAATATTGGAGTATTGGGGTCCGACCCAACGAGGCGGCACTTTTAGCGGTCGTTCTTATATCTTTAGTTGGGCAGTGCAAAAGCCATTACAGATCCTGCTGGTGATTCTTTATTCCCTGCAACTGAGACTGCGATATATTGTTTTCCATTACTCTTGTATGTGCAGGGAGTGGAAGATGCAAAACCCGGAAGTGTTGTTTGCCATAACAATTTACCGGTCGCTTTATTAAAAGCCTCGAATCTGCAATCTCGTGAACCTCCCAGGAACACAAGCCCTCCGTGGGTTACAACGGGCCCTGGCGATCCGGTAGAACCTGTAATTGGTGCGCCCCTTCTTTGTAGTTCAGGATGATTTCCCACCGGTATAGTCCATTCATATTCGCCGGTGTTTAGATTGATGGCATTAAGTGTGCCCCAGGGTGGTTTAATAGCAGGACGGCCTTCAGAATCTTTTAACTGGGCATACGCCGTTACATTCAGATAAATGGTGCTGGTATCCATTTTTTCTTTTTCCTTTTTAACTTCTATGTTTGATAACCTGTTATTCCTTATCTCTGACAGGTCTCTTTCGTTTTGCAATAAGCGTTTGTCGGTTTTGCCAAACAAATAAGCTATTATTCCATCCTCATGTCCCTTTAAAATCCTCGCAAAGGATGGCATCTTCCCGCTTCCTTCCCTTATTTTACTTAATACCTCGGTTTCTGACATCCTTTTTTTCAAATCAACCAATGACGGATAAAGAGGTTCATCACCCGTTCTGTCGGCCTTATGACAACTGGCACAATACAGGTTATATATTTTTTTTCCATCGTCATGAACAGACACTTTCGACGAAGTGACTGCAGGATCGATTTTTTGCAAAAAATCAATCTCCGGCGATTCATTTGATTTCAGATAAATAATATGAGTCGACGGATCGTAAGCTGCACCACCCCATTCCGATCCGCCAATTGTTCCCGGAAAATTCAGAGTTCCTTTGACAGAAGGAGGTGTAAATAAGCCCTCATACCGTAAAGTTTTAAATAGGTTAACTAATGAATCGTGTGACGCTGGTGAAAAATCCGAAAGATCATCTATCCCCAGATACTGCCGGCAATATGGTTTTGGTTTTAAGGGGAATGGTTGCGTAGGCCACGCTTGCTCTCCGGGCACATCTGAAGCCGGTACCGGCTGTTCTTCTGTCGGAAATAAAGACTCTCCTGTTTCACGATTCAGCACATACAGAAAACCAACCTTTGATGTTTGTGCTACCGCATCTATTTTCTTTCCATCCCTCTCTACTGTAACAAGGTTGGGAGGAGCAGGTAAATCGTAATCCCACAAATCGTGATGAATAGTTTGAAAATGCCAGATATGTTTGCCTGTTTTCGCATCAAGGGCTACTACGCAGTTGCCGAATAGATTTTTTCCGATACGATCAGAGCCATAAAAATCGTACGACGGAGATCCGGTTCCAAAAAATACCATGCCTCTTTTTTCATCCACACTTAGGCCACCCCAACAATTGGCACCTCCTGCATATTTCCAGGCATCTTTTGGCCAGGTATCATATCCCAGCTCTCCCGGTTTTGGTACCGTGTGAAAAGTCCATTCTAATTTACCGCTTCTTATATTATAGGCACGTATGTAGCCGGGTTGCGCTCCATATAATTCTGAAACTTCATTCCCAATTATCAACAAGTCTTGATAGACAATACCGGGCGATGTTGGTTTTATTGATATTTTTTTTGGGTCATCTCTTATTCCAACATTCATACTCACTTTTCCGTTTGTCCCAAATTCAGGAATTGGTTTTCCTGTCTCCGCATTCAATGCAAAAAGATTGTCGCCTCCTGTAAATAAAATTCTTTTATCATTTCCATCCTGCCAATAAGTAACACCGCGAAAAGATCCTCCTCCTGGTCCTCCGTCAAATGGATCGAACGACCAAATTTGTTTTCCATTGGCAGCATTGATAGCATATATCCGGTGACGGGCGGAGGCCACATACATAACATCATCAATGATAATAGGGTTACATTGACTGGCTGCAAACCGGGAACCTTCTTCAGCATCAGCCGGATTGAATGTCCAGGCTAGCTTTAACTGATGAACATTCTCTGTATTGATTTCTTTTAAAACCGAATAACTGCTGCTTTGCGCATCCGCTTTATAAGCACTCCAGGTTCGCTCCTGATTCTCACAACCCATAAGAAGTAAGAAGGCAGGCAAAAAAAACAATACTATATATTTTCTGTTTTGCGGGATATTTATGAACGCAGAGATGTTGGACATAAAAAAAAATGAAACTTCTATATCGTACCTGCCTGATATCTGGGTTTGTAGCAACAATATACATTAAACTCTAAGAATTATCCTTTAGTCGGATCTTTTGTGCAACACCAGGTTAGGTTCAGTTCTTTGTAGAGTGATTTTTCTTTCTGTCGTCGATTCCTGTCTTTTAAAATGAACGCTATTGAGAGGACTGCAAGCACGATTTTCGGATCTATGCCTGCAAACAAGAGAATTGAAACGAATCTAGGTGAAAACCCATGTTCCTATGTGTCTATTTGGTAAAAACAAATTGCCGCATAGGAACATAGAAAGACACATAGATTTATCGATGCCCCAAAAAAGTACTCTACTTCGCGTCTCCGCCTCTTTGCGCGAATCAGCCGCTAAATATTTTTCTACCTGTTGATCGCTATCTAACCGCAACGGTCGACGGCTAAGGCCTCGCTTCATGTTCATACTCAAAAGATTATGGGATGCGGAAATATGAAGATCACTAATGTTGATCGCGCAAACCAATTTGTAAAAAGAGATTATTGAGATAGCTATTCATTACCGTGGTGTAAAGTATCGGAGAGTTAACATAGCATTCTTCCCTTAGGCAACAATTGATGCAAGAGAATGAGTTTCGGCCAGCGTTGACTGCATATTCATTTTTCGTTTTATCACCCAGGCCGCTTTTGTATATCCACCTTCCGCACCATCAACAAAATGGATATGACTTTTATTTAAATTCCGGACATAGCACGACATAACCGATTCTTTACTTACCTGAAGACCATAATAGATTTCACCCTCACGTTCCAACTCATCTAATGCGTGATGAAGCAATTTTCTTTGTTCCTGTGTACCGGATATCACTGTACTAATTCTACCATCAATGATCAGGGTATCTAACATATCTATCAAATTATTCAAATAGACCTTTCCTTTTTTTGTTTTGAAATAAAGTTGGCCCAGGCGGGTTTTTGCCCAGTTTGAAAGGAGGTATATTAACTTAAAACCACCGATTCGCGCCTGCATTTCAAGGCCGATTCTTTCCAGTGTGGCTTTTAATTTGAGGTTTGTTACCCGTATGGGTAGCCGCGCCTTCGGTTCTCCATATATTGTATCAATACAATCTATCACTTTTTTCAGCACAATTGATTGCTTTGCACCTTCCTGGGGTATTGCCAATAAGCTAACCACTTCCGAGTGATTTGCAGGTGGCATAATTCGCTGCCACCGGCACTGCATGCCGCTAAGATCGAGCTGTTGATCGGTCGGTGGTGCCATCACAAACATTAAATCATTCCGCTTGATCTTCTCTTCTGCATACATAAGCCCATCGCCCAACAGGACATTGATAGTAAAGAGCTGGGAGGTTTTTAATTTGCTGATCCGAAGCGAATGATGCCGTTGGTAAATTTCGGCTACAGGTACCTGGCCTACCCGCAAATGCAGGTCGAAGCTTTTGCCTGTATTTTTCTGATGCAGGAGAAGGGCGCTCATTACGCAGTCCAATATACTGTGAGGGACAATAAAGGTTGCGCCATCGCCTCCAAAAAAGAAAGGAACTGTCAGATTTGCTTTGCGTGCTATGTTAAGCACTGCAACAATACTGCCGGTTGCAACCAGGTTAACTGTTTCGTGCAGGCCCTGCACTATGGCGGTGGTTGAATTTTCTACGTCCGTAATCACCACATGCCAGCTTTCTGGGATTTCGTAAAACAGGTCGTCCTTTACTAAAAGCTCACTAAGTGGCATTTCATTTACTGGTAAATTTGTGTAGAATTTATCATTGTTACTTGCCTTCATAGTATTGTTTGTGTTTTTCAAAAAATGAATCTGATCTTAATTTCTCAATATCAAATTTGACCCCTTTCTTTCCTTTGCCTGATAGCCAAAACCAGTCACCCTTATCCCCAGTGTTAGTATTAGGCTTTGAAAAGAGATGATGTGATATCACCCGATTAAGACATGGAAGGCCCCTTGAGTTCGGCTGTCGTTGGTCTTTTTTGACCAACAACAGTAGCATGGGGTAGCTGTTTTTTTATTTGTGCTGTTGAATTTTTTTTGTGTATTGACTGTTGTTGGCGAAAAGATCCACGCGAATGGGAAGATCTCATCAAACGATCAAACCATTAATATTTTCCATGTCCTTTTAACGGGGCTATTTGTCTTTCTGTCATCATAAGAAAATAATTAGGAGAGAACATTTTCCTCACTGTAAACGCTTGCGTCGATCATAACAGACGACAGGAGTGTATAACAGGCAGTCCATGCTTCGGCAAGATCTTTTGTCCAATACTTGTCTAAACCTCGTTCTAAAGTGAACAGCAAAGCGGCGCCCACGGCATCATAATGATATCGCTTTACACCGTATTTGACATGCCGGCGTGCGAGATTCTTCACCTCATGTAAGATATCATCGATACGGTTCAACTTATTGACGATGTAACTAAGCATATAAAGTAGTTTTTTTGATTGTTCAGTCAAGTTATGCCTGAACATCGGTTTCACTTCGGGGCAAAGTTGAAAAAGTTGTTTATAAAAGATGTCACCTACTAATATTGGATCAAGAGCAGCTACAGAAGACCATGATCCTTTTACCATTTCTATTTGAAGATTAGTCATAGTGCAATATTTAAAATTAAAAATTAATTGATGATTTTCATTTGGTTGAAGTGTAGGAAAAATGCAATTACGCGTAGTCACACTGATCGCGTTTGATTATTCCCTGAAAAAAGCCCAGTTTGCTTTTCCTTTTTTCTTTTAACCTGATGCAAAGGTTTCAGATAAGTGTTTGGGAAAAAATTTTTTAAATACGAAGCGTGCTTTTTTTCGAATGAACCGTTAATACATCTTTTCTTTGATTGAAATCTGGTATTATCAAAGTTAAAACCGAATCACATCCGAGGCAGATCAGCAGCTAGAAACAGGATTCCAAAACCTGTGACGCGAGTATGCGGCTTGACCTCTGTGCGACTGCGTCCTCGTGCCTCTTGTCTTAACAGAAGGTCAAACTAAATTATTATTGTTGGACCCTGTGCTGCGGCAAGGCACCAGTATCCGCCACCTGAAAGTGAAGCCGCATACTCGCGCCTGGGCAGGGGATGGCGTCTTTTCAGCTTTGCCAGTTGACTGCGGGACAATAGGTAGCGTGGTTTTTTTATTTGGTATTAAGAAGTTCAGGTACCGGAATCGGAGTAGGGGTGTTCATTCCTTGCGGCTCTGCGCCTTTCCGAGAATATTCTCTCGCAAAGGCGCAAAGCCGCCAAGAGATGAGGATTAAAACGAAGGTCGCATCTTCCTCAAGGTGCAATTGATCCAGTCAGGCACAAGCCGGGCAAGAAAGATGAAGCAACTTCAACAATTCGTAAGATCAATTTTGATGCGCAGCGAATCTTTTATTAATATAAAGCGTATCACGGAATGGTTGCATCTTCAAGAAGTAAAACGTTCATATGATTGTAAAGCATCTGTTCTTAAAACTTTCTTCCTGCTGGTTTACCTGGTCGGAATTATTTCGGGAAATTTTTTTCAAACAAAACGAAGTGTGCCAAACGTCGTATTGATTTTTATGGATGATTTGGGTTATGGAGATATTGATCCCTATGGCAGCTTAGGATATGCAACACCCAATTTGAATAAATTGGCGCCGGAAGGCATGCGGTTTACTAATTTTTATTCTGCCCAGGCAGTTTGACAGCCTCGCCCGCCGGTATCATAACCGGGGTGTTATTCCAATCGTGTTGGTTTTTTTGGCGCATTATTTCCTGGTGCGAAGATTGGCTTGAACCTTAATGAAGAAACAATGCCTGAGATTTTAAAAAAGAGAGGTTATAGAACGAGCATTATTGGGAAATGGCATTTGGGTAGCTTTCAGTCCGTCGTTATAACAACTACTCACTGGCTCCGATACGCTAAGTTTCCTCGCATAACCTGACTTGCATCAAACACAATCGGGTAGAGGATTCCCGCACATGGTCCACGCCTCGATCCTATCTAGGATCCATGAGACTTTTGGATGTACCCCCTTACATTATAATTCCAGTGACTGGTGCTTTATGAGAATTCGTCTTAATATTCAATGGCCTTACCCGGAGTACAGCCAAATCTTTTTTTAAATTCAGTACAAAAACTGCTGACATTATCGTAGCCAATAAAAAAAGCTGCTTCTGACACATTCATGGCCTTTGCTTGCAAAAGCGTTTTTGCTTTTTGCATGCGCAACTGATGTACGTGCCCAAAAACAGTGGTTTGAAACAGCTGTTTATAACCTTTCTTGAGCTTGAATTCGTTCAGGCCAAATTTGTACGTGAGTTCTTTCAGGCTGAAGTTTTCGAGAAAAGAGGTCTCAATATAATCTTTTACTGCGTGCAGCCTGTCCTTGTCAACAGACGTCCAGCAACCTTTTCCCTTCGCATCCGTTACAGTTTGTGCATGCTGCATTTGCAGCACAAACAATTCCATCATCTTGCTTTCCAGGAAAAGATACCGCGTCACTCCGCTGAACGGGCATTTCCTTATGCTACCGACAACTTCGGCTATGCGCCCCTGGTAAGTCAATGCTTTTGGTGTGGCTATGTATGGCTTTTTACCATGCACGCAGCTGGCTAATTGTCCGATGCAACTGTTATCGTCGCTTTGCAACAGCTCCTTTAGAAAGTCCAGATCGTATGTGATGGTTAGGGCATGAAAGCCTGTTGAACCAATGATATGCTGACCACCAAACTGATTGTTGTATTGAAAATTGTGGTGGTATTCACTTAACTGCAAAGGAGCGGAGAGATTGTGAAAATGAGAATCAGCAGCTCCATTCAAAACAAAAACCGATTCAGCTGTTTCACTAACATCCTGGTCAACTAACTGGAAAGGCTTGCCTGCATTCAGGGAAAACTCAGTGAGGCGCATGCCCGGTGTGCTTACTGATTGTATGAACCCTGATGCGAGGCCGGGTTCCTCGAACTGGAAATGCACATCCGAATAGCGCTCAGAGGCAAACACCACTCTTTGTTCTGTGCGGGCAAAAACATCACCCCAGTTAGCAGAATTGATTTTATCCATTTTTCAAAAGTTTAAATCCGTTTCCCTAAACACCTGGGGCCTCTCTATGCCGCAGTTTTGCACAAAACAAAATATTTATGGAATCAATGCAAATCGATAACGTATGGACTGCAGAAAAAGCAGTACCAGTTGTCAGAAAAAGAAATTGGCTATCATGGCTTTCACTGTTCTTTTACCCGGTGGGAATTTTTAAAGTATGGCGAAGTAAAAAAAGATGGTGGCTAAAGTTGCTATATACGGTGTTGGGCTTACCACTGTTCCTCCTGATATTCGGGTATGCAGCTATAGTCACGTTTGGCGCATTCCTCCTACCGTTGGATCGGACAGTTGGGCACCGAAGCGACAGAACTATTATTAACAGCGAGGGAAATTACTCGGCGACTTTTATCAAGACCGGCGCTGAAACAAGCGGCGCTTATGAGTTGGTACAGGTGGAGCTGGAACCTTATGGCGGCAACGACTGGCACTATCACAACAGTTTTGAAGAATCCTTTACTGTATTAGATGGAATTGTACGCATTGGCCATGATGGGAAAGAGATGCTGCTGAACAAAGGCGATTCGGCGAAAGCTAACAGAAAGGATATGCATTTTTTTAAAAATGCCCGTGGCGAAAAGTCGTTGCTGTTGGTAAAAACCACACCGGCCGCGGGGCTGGAAAAAACATTGAGGGTGGCGTATGGTCTTATCAACGATGGCTTGCTTAAAAACGATATGGCCCAAAATCCATGGCATATGGCATTGCTGTTGGCATACAGCGAATCTTATTTACCCGTGATGCCTTCCTGGCTTCAGGAACCCCTAATTAATTCTCTTGCCAGGATTGCACAATGGAAAGGCGAGGATAAGGTTTTGTACAAATATTTTAAGTAAAGCAAAAACAGCTTCTATATCTGGCGCAAGCATGTCCATTTTTTCCATAACAGAAATTCGGGTGCGATTATATCGAATTTCAGTTGTCGGGCCTTTAACTCAGAATGGATATCAGGCTTGCGCCCAAAAGTGATGAGTAAGGCACTTATAAATAGTATCGAATGAGTAATTACGACTGTATCAGTTTTACAAATCACAAAGACCTGGTGCAAGATTGAGACGTGGGCTTGTGCCGAGTATCTTGTGCCTGATGCCATTTGATACCGGTATTCCATAACATAGTTTCATCATGAACTGCTCAATCACCAATCGGAACAATATCCTTCGTCTCGACCATTAGTATCACTGTTTTTTGCGGTGCCCTTGGGCGATGCATTACGCCTTTCGTGATTGTAACCCCTTGCTTTGGATTTAATTCAATGGTTTTATCTTCTAAATCGATCAATAATTGTCCATCCACCACATAAAAAAATTCATCATCATGATCATGCTTATGCCAATGGTATTCTCCTTCCACAATACCCAATCGCACAATGGAATCATTTACCGCGGTTAATGTTTGATTGAACCATTTGTGTGTATTTGCACTCACTATTTCAGCAATGTCAATCTTTTGCAAATGATCAAACTTTACATCTAATTGCGTTACATAATTATGTTTCTCCATAAAAGAATTTTTAGAAATTAATGCTTTCAGGTGTCAGCTATTGTACTTCCATTTCAAACAAAAGACAATCTTTATTTTTTTTGTAATGATCGGGAAGTCCTTGGATGTTTTGTAGTTGAAAGGCGCCCAGGAAATGGAAGCCTGCTCCTGTATATAAATCGATGAGTTTTTGATTTTTTCCAATTGTGTCAAGTCGTACATACTTTTTACCTAAAGAATTGGCATAGGTTTTACTCCACCCGACAATGCGCTGAACGAAGTTATTTCCTCTAAACTCAGGCCGGGTGGCAATGCGGTGAATATAAATGGCATTGTCCTTATCTTTTTCCTCCCAGATTTGTGCATCGCTAAAGGTGATAGACCATACACAGGCGATTGTATCGCCGGAACTCAGCTTCCATATTCTTGCTTCTTCAATTTCCGTTTCGACCAAAGAACGCGGGAACGAAGGCCATTCGACCATTCCTTTACTCTTTTGGAGTTGTGTAGCCCAACTGTAGAAAAGAAATATTTCATCAACGTCTTTTTGCTCACACGGCGTAATGGTGAGAGGTGAATGGTGAGTGGTCAATGTATTTGTTTTCATGCGGTTGCTATTGTACCTAAAGGTGATGAGTAAAGCAGTAACAAAAAAGTATCAGAATCTGCAATTATGACTGTATCAGTTTTACAAGTAACATAGACCCTGGCGAGATTGAGGCGTGGGCTTGTACGAGCATATGCGCCTGATGCCACTTGATACCAGATTAATTACGGGGTCTGCTCGGGTTTATCAAAAAGAAATTGACGATAGAGCAAATTATCGCAAGCGTGAAGATTGAAGAAAATATCAAAGGAGTTTCGAAAGAAGATTTCATCAGGCAGGTTTATAGAATGACAATTGCGAAAAAGAAGTAGTGCAAGTTCGATTCGTTGTAACAATGGCTTGCCACGAATTGCACGAATTAGCACGAATGACTTCGTGGCAATTCGTGCAATTTGTGGCGAACTAAATTACAAAGGATGATCTGGAAGGCCGTAGTGTGGCACTCTTCTGCGGGCTAAGAGATGTACATTCATCTTATATATTTTTGCAATTGGCCAAATTGATACCTTAGTACTCCTACATTTAAACTTAAACCGCTTTCACATGAGACAAATGACCCAATATTTATTAGTTACCGACGTGACTACAGTCTTGGTGCAACCGGTCGTCTTTATCAACGTTTGGTACAACATTTCGGGGCCGATTCAGTTTTCATTGAAGTAGATGGCACAGTCCCAGGAGAGACTTCCAGCCTACATCTGGATTTTAAATGAGGCGTTTCTTTTAACTGAAGGATTATGATCAGATGTCGAGAGTCAAAAGGTCGATCGGGGGCATGAAATTTATTCTGTTCACTTGCCCTCTTAGCTAGAGCCACAATATGGGGAGTTTAATAGCCACCATCGTCGAAGTCAACATCATTCTTCTATATTTGCGTGTTTATTATTAAGCAATAGACCATATATCTTAGCATTTCCTACCTTGGCAAACTATTTACTGTTAACGGAAGAATCATCCTAATTGAAGTCTCCTTAATCGTTTGTATAAATTTAAATTTTCAACTTATGAAATGTTCCCTTCTCAAGAATTTTGCAACTGCTGTTTTATTGGTTTCTGCGGTCGCAATCGTGTCATGCGATAACGCCGCACCCGAATCTTCCGATGACGATAAAGACACAGCAGCAGCCACCGCTACGGATGCACCGGCTGTTAATGCAGCTGAGAGTGCCGAAGCGGTTATATCAGGTACTTATCCAGACACTGCAGTAACTGGAACTGCAACTTTTCAGACAGTAAATGGCAAGGTCAAAATGGTGTTGAATATTACTGCAGCTGCGAAGGCTAATAAAACAGTCGCGGTACATATACATGAACATCCAGGTTGTGGAGATCAGGGTAAAGATGCGCACGGGCATTGGAACCCAACAAAGGTTAACCATGGTAAATGGGGTTCGGACGCATTTCACTCAGGCGATATTGGAAATGTAGAATTGGATAAAGACGGAAAAGGAAGCAAGGAATTAGAAACAGATCGGTGGACAATTGGCGGCGACAGCACTACAAATATTTTAAACCGCAGTATTATCGTGCATGGTGGTGTTGATGATTTCAAAACACAACCCACAGGCAATGCCGGAAACAGGATTGGATGCGGGATTATCAATAAAAAATAGTTAATTACAATCGGCCAGCCAAAAAGCGAAACAGCGAAGAGTTGTTTCGCTTTTTGCGTTTCGGTAAAACGAATGATACGCATGCTAGGGCTCACAGCCGTGGAGTGCCTCTACGCACTTTTGAAGCTTGCGGCAACTTCCCGTACCCGGATTGATATCACAGGTGCTTCTCATTGTTGCTCAGGTGAAGCCCTCAAATCCTGGTCGAGGATCTCTCCACAATGTTTACATTTAATTGCCTCCGGGTTTGTTGTTTGGGCACAATATGGACATATTTTCGTTTTGATTGCTTCACTCATAGAAAATTATAACAGTACAAAAGTCTATATGTCGAGTTTTCGGTTATTGCTCTTTTCAATTAATATTTACTCATCTTTTCAAATAGCCAATTATTTGGGAACTACTCTCCAGGAAATTTTAAAGCTTCTCATGGTTCGTCGAGGCATGAGCATCCTAAATCTCACCACCTGACGGCGAGAATCTGCGCCAAAAAGTGATTTGGTGAATTTCGTGCTCTTTTGGATACAGCGAGGCATCGTTTGTCGCAAAAGAGGGCCACAATGGCAATAAAAAAACTCGAGGGACACGAAATGATGTAAGGATTCCCGCAATTTGTTGACGGTTGTTTGTTCAGGACGGCCACTTGTGAAAACTCACTGAAAATTTCGAAGCCTTCCTCTTCTTAGTGATTCACTCCTGCAAGTTACCCAGTGACACATTTCAAACGACTATTCTTAAGTCACTGTAACAATGTAGCGGATGTGACGTAAGATCAAAAACCTAAACCATGAAAAAGATTGTTTTTTTAACCGGGTTGATTCTGATGATCATTTCAGTAAGATATTCTGCAGCACAAACCAGCGATGGGATAGAAATCAATCTCACTCAATTCACTGAGATTAGATCCGTAAACACGGACCTTCAAAGACGATTTATTCGTTCACACAGCAACCTGGTACGAATAAAAATCACAAAGGTCAACATAAAAGCTGCGAGAGAGTTTGCCCGGTCGCATCATGATATCTCAGACGCAACATGGTTTAAAAGTGACGGCGGATATATTGCAAACTTGCAATCAGGCGGAATAAATACAAGAATAGTCTATGACGAGAAAGGGAGGTGGTTCTACAATGTTCTTTCGTATGCGGAAGCTAAATTAGATGTGAACATCAGGGACATGGTAAAAAGTAAATACCACGATCATGATATCATGGTTGTAGATCAGTACCAATTTCAAACTAAAATCCTATATCTCATCAAAATGATCGATCAACAATCCAATTTTGTAACGGTTAAAGTATGTGACGGAAGAATGGAAGTTATTCCTTCAGCGTGAGGGAACCAGTCAATTTCAGTAGGTAGGCCATACCCGGACGTTGGTCCCTGGTTGACATGAAACTTTAAATCGTTGTCCAGGATTCCCACAACGAACAAGGCTTGCTGCCTGTGGCGGTATTCACCGGACGTCCA
>DAINQQ010000159.1:0-12961 GCA_036742645.1 Flavitalea sp. | reverse complement strand
TGGCGCCGTTGTTCCGCGCCTTCCTCAAACTATCTAATCCTATACTTCTAGTTTTGTCTCCCACACTCTTCAATACATCGCAATCGTCCATCTAACATCAGACATTTTCATTGATCGCCAACAACATGTCTGCATGAATCTTTCCATTGGTAGCAAGAAGGCTTGGCTGATATGGTGAATAAGTTGTTCCACTGAAGTCGGTTACTTTTCCACCTGCTTCTTCTACAATCAAAAACCCGGCGGCGCTATCCCAGGCCTGTAGTTTATGTTCGTAAAAGCCATCAAATCGGCCTGCGGCTACCCAACACAGATCCATTGCGGCAGATCCGAGGCGTCGTACAGGTACACCTCTTCGGATAAATCTTGAAAAGACTTCCAATGGTCCATTTGGAACATCGAGATATGTATAGGGAAAACCGGTGACCAGACATGCTTTGTTCACATCGGTTTCCGTACTAACAGCTATAAGTTCACCATTCAACATCGCCCCCGTTCCTTTTTCGGCAAAGTAAAACTCTTTTAAAAACGGATTAAACACTGTTCCCATAACCATGGAGCCCTGATGTTCGATGCCAATAGAAACACAACAGATCGGGATACCATGTGCATAGTTCACGGTGCCGTCAATCGGATCTATGATCCACTTATACTCCGATCCCGTCGCCATTTCACCTGCTTCCTCACTAAGAATAAAATGATCGGGAAATTGCTCTTTGATTGTGTCCATGATCGCTTTTTCCGACGCATGATCGGCTTCGGTTACCAGGTTGTTGATGCCTTCCTTATTACTGATTTGTAAATTTTTACTGGTAAAGTAGTGCTGTAAAACCCGTGCTCCAGCTTCTGTTGCGTTAATAAGCGTTTCTTTTAACATGGCGCAAAGATAAATCCCAATTTCAGATTGCAGATTTTAGATTTTAGATTTGAACTTATTGTGAAAGTCTCCATCATCATAGTCAGTTATAACGTAAAATATTTCCTTGAGCAGTGTTTGTCTTCTGTGATGAAAGCCATTCGGGAATGGTCAGTGGTCAATGGTGAATTGGAGGCAGAAGTCCTTGTAGTAGATAACAATTCTGCCGACGGAAGCATTGGATATCTTGAGTCGCGTTTTCCTTCCGCGCATTTTATTGCGAACAAAGAAAATACCGGATTCGCGAAAGCAAATAACCAGGCCTTACAGACCGCGAGCGGGAAATACATTCTGTTTTTAAATCCTGATACAATATTGCCCGAAGATTTTTTTGCGAGGTGTCTTCAATTTATGGAGGCAAACCCCCATGCTGGTGCTGCAGGAGTTCAAATGATTGACGGGACAGGCCGGTTTTTAAAAGAGTCAAAACGCGGATTTCCTACATCATGGGCTTCTTTCTGCAAATTGTTTGGATTAACGTCTTTGTTTCCTACAGCAAAAGTCTTTTCAAAATACTACCTCGGGTATTTAGATGAAAATACAAATCACGAAGTAGAGGCATTGTCAGGTGCATGCATGCTTGTGCGAAGAGAGGTGGTCCACAAAACTGGCGGATTTGATGAACGTTTTTTCATGTACGCGGAAGACATCGACCTAAGTTTCCGGATTCACCAATCAGGTTACAAAAATGTTTACCTCGCCGAGACAACCATCATTCATTTCAAAGGCGAGAGCACGACAAAAGACTCGCGATATGTAAAGCTATTTTACAAAGCAATGATCCAATTTGTAGAGAAGCATTATACCGGCTTTACCGGAAGCTTATTCGCAAGGCTCCTTAAGCTGGCGATTTGGTCGAGAGCATTGTTCTCATTTGGAAAAGTACACTTAAAAAAACCTGTAGGTAAGCAAAGCACTGGACAGAAAATATTTTTTGCTGGGAACTCCGCTAGTATTGACGAAATCAAAAAGACCGAGCTGACGGAAGCCAGCCTTGCGCACAGTGCCCATCACGCGGATGAAATCATTTGGTGTGAAGGAAAAGGCTTTCCCTTTAAAAAAATAATCGACGAGATCAAGCGAATGCCAAACAGGAACCACAGAATTCATGCGGCGGGAACTTCTGGCGTCACGAGAATGAGCCGATGAGCCAAGTAGATAATGGGAGGCAATCAAAACGAAAACCTGACAAGTATTTTCAGCGCCTGATGTCACGATGTTCTGATTCCTGTTTCCCTTCAATACCGTAATTTTGGCACTGCCGTTAAAACACGGCTGAGGACTGAATGGCTCTATTTGATATTTCACTACCCGCTTCGATTGCTAAAGCCTTGCGCCTGCCTGCCAAATCTCCAAAAAGGCAGCAGATCAAAATATTGAAGAAACTCCTGAGAAAGGCACGTTTTACTGAGTTTGGCCAGGCTTTTCATTTTGACGAGATCCTTCTTAACAAAGATGTTATCAGGAAATTTCAGAAACAGGTGCCCACTTACGATTACAACAAGATCACTAAGGAATGGTGGCATAAAACCCTCGAGGGAAAACCCGATATATGCTGGCCTGGCAAAATAAAGTACTTCGCGCTCAGTTCAGGAACATCGGAGGCTGCGAGCAAATACATACCCATCACAAACGACCTGATGAAGGGTAATCGAACTATCATGATCAAGCAGCTACTTACACTGAGAACGTATCATGACATACAGGTTAAAAGCATCGGAAAGGGCTGGTTGTTTATAGGAGGAAGTTCGGATCTGCAAAAAGGCCCCGGATATTATGCGGGTGACCTGAGCGGCATTACCGCTAAGAGAGTGCCTTTTTGGTTCACGCCGTTTTATAAACCTGGCAAAAAGATTAGCCGTACGCGTGATTGGAACAAGAAGATCGAAGCGATCGTTCAGCAGGCCCCTAACTGGGACATCGGCTTTATTGTTGGTGTACCGGCGTGGATACAAATGTGTATTGAAAATGTGATCACACGCTATAATCTGAAAAGCATCCACGACATCTGGCCAAACCTGGCTTTTTTTGTACATGGCGGAGTTTCATTCGAGCCTTATAAAAAGGGATTTGAAAGACTGACAGAGAAACCGCTCACCTACATTGAAACGTATCTGGCTTCTGAAGGGTTTATAGCTTACCAGGACCGGCAGTATGCGAAAGGAATGAGGCTGGCCTTAAATGAACATATTTTTTTTGAGTTTGTACCGTTCGATGATAGAAACTTTGACCAAAACGGAAACCTGGTAGATGAGGCTGAGACATTGACCATTGACGATATTGAAGAAGGAAAGGATTACGCCATTTTGCTCAGCACAACCGCTGGTGCATGGCGTTATATGATTGGAGACACCATACGGTTTGTGGATAAGCAAAGAAGTGAGATCATTATTACTGGTCGTACCAAACACTTTTTGAGTCTGGTTGGAGAACACCTCAGTGTAGACAACATGAACAAGGCAGTTCAACTCGCCAGTGAAGAATTGAATGTTTATGTCCCCGAGTTTACGGTAGCGGGTGTACCTCATGGTTTATTCTTTGCGCATCAATGGTGGCTAGCCTGTGACGACCAGGCAGATGTTGAAACGTTGCGACAAAAAATCGATATAAAGCTCAAGGAACTCAACGACGATTATGCGGTAGAAAGAAAAAGTGCGCTGAAAGATATGTATGTAAAAATCCTCCCTGAATCAACCTTCATGGAATTTATGAGGTTGAAAGGCAAACTAGGCGGCCAGCACAAATTCCCCCGAGTTATGAAAGGCAAGATGTATGAAGATTGGGTGAAGTTCCTTGAGACTGGAAGTTTATCTTAAGTACGAGGTACGAACTGCATTGATCTAGACGGAATGAGTTGTTGGAGGTGCCATAATTAAGAATAAGAACTATTTAGCGAATCGAAAATATACACAATGAATGTCAATTCAGATATTTTAAACATCCTCGAGCATATCTCAACCCACACATCCAGTATTCCATATATTTTCCCTCATTCACTTAATACGTATCATCATATACTTCACGTTTCTGCTCGCCCGTCGTACTTCGTATTTGGTGCTTCTGCCCCCTTACGTAGATTTTTATAAGTGCAATATGTGGGAGGCTATTGTAAGCGGACTGACTTTAGGACTTGTTCTGGCAATTTCCGTTGGCCCCGTCATCTTTACGATTATTAAGCAGAGCCTTGTTAACGGGAAGGATGGTGGATTTTGCTTTGTGGCTGGGGTGTGGTTGAGTGATATTGTATTGGTCATTGTTAGTAATGCGTTTTCGGAAGTGGTAAAAAGCTTAATGGTATATGAAAAACCGTTAGGCCTGGTTGGTAGCGCATTTTTAATACTGTTGGGAATATTTTACGTGTTCTTCAAACGAATCAAACTTCAGGGTAATTCTGAAGAACCAACTGTACGGTTTCGGAAAAGAGACATGGCAAAGATCTTTTCATCAGGGTTCCTGATAAATACTTTAAATCCAAACGTATTCATTTTCTGGCTTGCCACAGCTACCAACTTTGCGATCAAGTATAGCTTTCATGAGCGGATGATAATTTTTACAGTTTGCCTTGCACTGAATATCGCCGCCGATACTTTCAAAGTGCTCATGGCAGGTAGACTCAGAAGCAGGTTAACCTTACACAATATTTCACTGATCAACAAAATTTCGGGTACACTTCTCATTGGGTTCGGGATTGCTTTGCTGCTGGGAACAATTTTTTTAGCCGAAAAAATCAACTAGATTAACAGAACCTTAGAGTACTGTAAATGGTTTGCATCCTATCTTGTTATCGCATGCTGCGATTATCGTTACCAATACTGCTTATCACGTTCTCGTTAATTGCTTCGGCGCAACCCTCGGACTATATCGTTTTAAAGAAGAAAAATAACAGGACGCTGAAAACTTATTTCCCCGGAACATTTCTTTCTGCTGTTACTTACACAGGCTTCACGTTAAATGGCGTGATTAAACAAATAAAAAATGATTCGGTGTTCATAGAGCAATTTGACGTGCGGCAGGTGCCGACGCCATTTGGAGTACCTGCTTTAGATACGATGGTTTATACCATCCGCCTCCATTACCAGGAAATCGCGAAATATCTTTACACAACCAATAGGTCAGGCGGTGCAAGAGGAGCCGGGGGAGGACTTCTTCCACAGATCATGATCATTGGAGGAGTAGGCTTTATAGTTTTAGAGGTTGTGAATACACTTTATCGAGGCGAGTCCTTATCTGACGGAAACAAACTAACTGTAATGGCCATTGCAGCGGGGATCGCGGCTACCGGATTTTTATGGAAACATCTGCAAAACAGAGGAGATCGAACCGGGAAAAAGTATAAAGCAGTCTATGTACGTATGACTGGTAAGAAAGCATTTTAAATCTTCCTCATTACATGTAATACAACAGAAATTTCTCCGTTCGTATCTTGCAACAAAGCTTACCGGGGCATGGCCATAAAAACAACAGGAGCAGGCTTACGAATCTGGCGGTTCATTAAAAGATTATTCCTCGTCCTGTTTTTTCTGCAATTATTTTACATTCTCCTTTTAAAATGGGTCGATCCTCCCATTACTCTTACTCAACTGTCAAGCTGGATCAGCGGCGATGGATTGAAACGGGATTATGTCCCCATGAAAGAAATTTCTTCGTATCCCAAGATTGCTGTGATTGCGGCGGAAGACCAGCTATTTCCTGATCATAATGGATTTGACTGGAAGAGCATCGAGAAGGCCATGGCTCATAATGAGAAAAATCCTAAGCGGGTTAAAGGAGCGTCCACCATAAGTCAACAGGTAGCAAAAAATGTTTTCCTGTGGCAGGGAAGAAGCTGGTTGAGAAAAGGACTTGAAGCATATTTTACATTTATGATCGAGTTGGTTTGGGGCAAGAAGAGAATTCTCGAAATGTATCTGAATGTTTCTGAAATGGGCAAAGGCGTTTTTGGAATTGAAGCGGCAGCCAGGCAATACTTTAAAAAACCTTCAGGTAAACTTACAAGACAACAGTCTGCAATGATCGCGGCATCACTAAGAAATCCGAAGAAGTATACAGTGAAGCCATTGTCAAAATATATCTCCATAAGATACCCCTGGGTACAACGCCAAATGGTGAACCTGCAAAACGATCCGGATATACAGGAATTAATTCAATGATGACTTCTTCATGTCCTTCGTGTCTTTTCTTCGTGTTCTTTTTGTGACCTCTCCGCTAAAACAGTTAATGGGTTCACAAAACAACACGAAGAGAAGACAGGAAGAAGACAAAGAAAAAATATCACTTAATATTTATCCGGAAGCTTGGACCATTTAAGGTAGGTTCTCCGGGTACTGCACTTGATATGCCGAGTCGTGCATCATATGTTCCCTTTGGTAATCGAACAGGAAACGTTACGGACAACCGTGCATTACATTCACGGATTTCGTTCACTTTGGTAGCCGAAGGAAAGTATCGTATTCTGTCCGTGAAATTTATGATCGCTAATTGAATTGATGCGGTATCGAATGGTGCAGTCTGAAAATATGTTAGATACTCGTCCGGAACACTCACCTCAAAGGAACTTACAACTTTATCTGATGCCGATCTGCTCTTTATATCGGTAAAGTGAGCCTTCATAAAAGAAAAATACCTGGGAATGAAAGCTGATGCTTTTCTTTTGAGTTGCGGTGCTACGATCTTATCCGTAAGTACGGGATTGTTATCATCTCCCACAACGAATACCGGCTTGCCAATATAACTTTCTTCAATCGGCCAGAAATCATAATTATTCCTCCTGTAATCGGGTGTATTTAACCCCAACGCAGGGTCTTGCTGGTAAAACCAATATTTGGAAGGTCGCTGATATGAGTCCACAAATACAACAGGTCTTCCACGTGCTTTCTGAGAGATGATCGCTGTCCATTCCGTATTCCGGTGAAATTCGTCTTTGCCAATTTTTCTCATTCTCTCCACATCTATCATCATATAAATTCTCATAAGCAACACAAGAAATAAGGTTAATGGCAAAGATCTGTAAACCCATTTTGTGACGTGCGGCTTATCCTTAAGATATTGATGACCCAATACAATAAGTCCGACAAATGCCGGCAGCGTCCAATTTGCTTCTACGCGACCCTTTACGGTGCTAATGAGAAAAAAAATATAGAATCCGATTAGTGTATACTGCAAAGCTTTTTCGACTGGTGACATTGTTTTGTAACGGATCGCTGACCAGATCAATAACCATCCCACGAAGGGGCCGGCTAAAGCCAACTGTGCTACCAGATATTCCGATGTATATTCAAGCTGGTAAGCACTTGCATTGCGTTCGAACAAATGATATTGCACGGAAGGAAAATTATGCACGTATTGCCAGTGAAGATGAGGCGCGAAAAGAACCAACGATACAATACCGGCAATATAGGTCTGATACCTTGTAAATAGCTTAAGGTTTGAGAGCAGCGTAAACAATACGATGAGCACTCCGTGGTACTTAGTGTATAGCATCAAAGCAATACTGATTCCCAACATCAGGCAATTCGGCCAGCTCATGTTGTCTAAGAATCGCCTGTACATCAAGAAAAATAATGTAACAAAAAATAACAGCGGAACGTCAGGAACTGCGATGATTCCCCCAATATGACCTACTGCAACGGAAAGTGCGATCGCGTAGAACAGTTTATCGTTTCGATCATCGATTAACTTACTAATTAGAAAAATAGTAGCGGCATTCGCCAAAACAACCAATAATCGAACACCTAGTTCGCTCTTGAAAATAGCGTAACCGGTTTTGATCATAATAGCGATCATGGGTGGGTGATCAAAATAGCCCCAGGCAGGAAATTGAGAATAGACCCAGTAATATGCTTCGTCGTCGAACAATTCTGTTGAACATGCCTGAAAGAGGTTAATGACTAACCATGCGCCGAAAAACAGGTATCTATGATTTTTGCTGAGGAAAGAATGCATAAGGATAAAGTCTGCGGCAAGTCATCACAAAAGTATATGAGATTTACTGTGCTGCCAATAAATGATCGACAGCTCTGACCGCTTTTATAAATCTTTGCCGATAATCGCCCCGGATCTGAACCCAGGGATCAGCTTGATTAACCATCATATCCTTGTATAACCGAAAAAGCTTTCGCCTGGATTCAAGGTCGGGATACTCCCTTAATTCATCCTTCACCCACGGAAGATCGATATCACATAAAAGATAAAGATCATACTCTCTCCGGGCAACCTGGTGAAGTATCCAATCGTGACATTTACCGAAAACAAATTCGCACCAGACTTTCATCACGTGCATATCTGTATCAATGAAAAAAGGTCTGCTGTTCGCTGGAGACTCGGGAGTAGAGAGCCCGGAATACAGTGATTGAAGCTTGTTTTTGAAGTCTTCTGCATATTTATCTTCCAATGCAAGTTGTCCCTTCGCGATCGTTAAGAGGTCATTATACGAATAACCCATCCCATGGTCGTGCAGATATGTCCTCGCATATTCAGGTACCCATACCGTTCTATAATGACCGGCAAGTTCCTCACACAAGGTGCTTTTACCAGTTGATTCTGGACCGAGAATGACGATTTTTTTAACTTCCACTGTTCAAAAGTTTTTTTCGCCAGGTGACATAACCCAGAACAGCTAAGACTAGAAATACCAAATACTGAACGCTTGTAAACACCGCACCCTTGTAAAAATACAATGGAATCGAAGCAACGTTTGTGAGTATCCACCAAATCCAATTCTCAAGCTTTTTTCGAGCCATCAACCACATACCGGTATAGGCCGAAGCCGATGCAAACGAATCACCCCAGGGCACATTACTGTCTGTGTATCTCTTCAAAATGAAATAAAGAATCGCCCAGGCAATTAAAAAAAACACCGTAGCAATTAACCATTCCCGGGCGGAAGAGCTGGAGATATGTAATTTTTTTTCTTTCGTTGTTCTGTTTTGCTGCGACCATAAAACCCAGCCATAGATACTCATTACAGTGTAGTAAAAATTAAGACCTCCTTCGGCATATAAACCCCACCAGAAAAAACAGAAATAAGTGTACAGTATCGTGTTGATCAAACCAGTTGGATAAACGAGTATATTTTCCATGCGAGAAAATACCACACTCGCAATCCCAAAAATTACTGCGATAAATTCCAATGAGGATGTACTCTGAAGACCTTCTATGAACCGAGCATAAATCTCCTGCACGTTGATTATTGATGGCTGCTTTTATAATACTGGCCGGGTCGTAAATAACGGACACCCGTCGTTGTAACAAATCGTGTGGGCAAGGTCTTGAATTCACCATCATTCTTATAAACATAAAAATGCAGATGGGGAAAGGCTGAATAACCAGTGTTGCCGCTTCTGCCAATATATTGACCTCTCACAACCTGATCGTCAACATGCACACGAACTCCATCCTTTTCCAAATGCCAGTAACCAGAATAAGAACTATCGGTATGCTGAATTATAATATGATTTCCCTCACTAAGAAATTCGCCTTTAACTCCTCCCTTGTCAGAATCCTGCTTGATGTCCACAACCTTGCCCTCTCTTGCCGCGAAGATCTTTGTTCCTGGTCTCATTTTGAAATCGAGTGACAGTTCACCTTTATGTGAATGCTTACTTTCCCAGCCTTGAACAAGAAAGTAGCTTTTGCCGGGCTGAAAAGGAAGCCAGTAGATATAGCTCGTATCATTCGCGATATGTCCATTTTTTAAATCCCTGATCTCACGATCAGCCAGCTGCGCAGGCGAGGCAAGCGATACGAATATGCAGGCAGAATAGATGATTGAGAATTTTTTCATGAAGAGTATGCTTCACATAACTTTTTCAGATTATTCAGACCTTCGGCAAACTGTTTCTCTAAATTTTTTTTCAAAAACCGCCCCATCAAACGAGCCAGTGGATAAGGTAGCTCACCGTTATTTTGCCAGGTAACTTTCGTTTCACCGGTTCCCCATTCCTCGAACACCCAATCATCTTTTGCCCGCGCTTTCCAGGGTTTAATGAATTCGAGATCGAAATGAACGTGGCGATTATCCATGTTACGGAGGGTTAAGCTTCCAACCCCTGTTTTCCTTCCCTGCCAGCTGTATTTATGTCCCGGCACTTTCGGTGATCCGGTAATTTTGTACTGACCTTCCTTTTCCATCATTTGCCAGGGATTCCATTTTGCATAATAATTGAGATCAGCCACCTTATCCATCACATCTCTAATCGATCTTTTGATGACGGTAAAATGTTCGATATGATATTTGTCCGGAAGTGTTGCCGCGATGATCAGCACTGCCATTATTAAACAAAATAGTAAATACACAAAAATCATTGCAACAGTTTTCAGCAATTTACAGCATTCAAAACAAATTGATTGCTATGGGTATAGCACGCGTAAATTTACCAGAATGCAAGAAAATGTTTTGGTCAGATAAAATAAGATCTCTCCGTCACAGGGACCGGAGAGATCGATTAGAGGGGGTAGTGACTTTGTTCATGGCTGTATCAGCATTCCAGAGCCTGATCCCCTCTTTATGAATAACAAATGGGGAACGGATTACGAATAACAAATAGGGAACGGATTATGCGTAAACTGCGAAACGGTATGATAATCTCAAATAGGGAGACGCCGCTTTTATGTTTATTACGGGACTTCGATCCTGGGGAATAAAAAGACCTTCCTGTAGGAGGAAGGTTTAAAAAGAAAGGAAAAATGTGAAAAACTTTATTCAGCTTCAGCAACCACTTCTTTCACTTCAGGTATCATTCGTTTCATCATGCCCTCAATACCAGCCTTTAAAGTGATCATCGAAGAAGGACATCCGCTACATGATCCTTGCAGCATCAGGTTAACAACACCTTCTTTGTATTCTTTGAACTGAATAGCACCACCGTCCATTTCAACGGCTGGCTTTACATAGTTTTCAAGTAATTCTTTAATACGTTTTACAACGTCATCATCATCCGCGGTCACAGTGTTGCTGCTCTCCTGCTTCATCGCTGCCACTTCTTCTTCATTGATGACAGACTTACCTTCTTCCAGATATTCTTTCAAAAACTGGCGAATGGTTGGAATAACATCTGTCCATTCAGTATCAGTTGTTTTGGTAAGTGTTACGAAATTGCTGGCAATAAAAACCGCTTTGATAAATGGAAAGCCAAATAATTCGATGGCTAAAGGTGATGGCTTAGCATTTTCTACATCCGGAATGTCAAGACTCTTTCCGGGATACAGGAGTTTATTGGCTACAAACTTCATTGTCTCCGGATTAGGAGTCATTTCTGTGTATATACTTATGACGGGATTTCCTGTTTTAATCATAACGCGATGTTTATAATTGCAAATTTAGAAAACCGTACCGGCTTCTGTTTGTTAAATTGGGAAAAGCTTAATGGTTGCAATCATCAGAATGAGCATGATTGTGAACCCGGCAAGAGCGATAATTCAAAAGGTGGGCCGAAATAATCAGGATCACGGCAAAAGGCAGCAGCCATAACTGGTACGCGTGCCATAACTGTTTGGCAAAAAGCAACGAGATCCCAAAACAGAAAATGATAAGGGGTGTAAAGCTATGATGATGCTTCCGATAACCATGCCAGAGCGCATGGCACCCAATAGAAAACGCCAGCACAATCATAAAATATTCAAAAACCACATTATCAACGATGTTGATGCCAAAAATCGGCAATGTTGAAAGAATCATCGGAAGAACCGCACAGTGAATTGCACAAGCCAGGGAGGTGGTAATTCCGATTGCGTCCCAATTGATCCTAAAACTCATTGAGCAAAGATATGGCTCCAGTAATTCTATATGCAACAAAGTTGCAAACAAAATGTTATTCCTTACTTTCATACCCGGAATAAAGCCGGTTGGCGTTGTAACTTTACTTTCAATTGATGTCTATGCGCAAAAAGTGGATTTTTTACCTGGTGTTTTTCACCGTGCTGGTCGTTGGCTTCTATTTCACGATCGCCCGGGTCATTCCGGGATACGCTGATAAAAAGTCTCAGTCCCTGAACTATGTTCAGCCATTTACTTTCACTAACCAGGACGGAAAACAGGTTACTCAAGAGGACGTTTTAGGCAAGGTCTATGTGGCGGAATATTTTTTCACTACCTGCCCCAGCATTTGTCCGAAGATGAACACCAATATGAAGAAGATCTATGAAGTCTATAAGGACGAACCTGATTTTCGCATCCTTTCCCATACCTGTGATCCTGCGAACGATCACCCGGCGCGGTTAAGACATTATGCCGACTCACTCAGGGTGAACACCGAAAAATGGATTTTTTTAACGGGCCGAAAGGATAGTCTTTACAATACTGCACGTGTGAGTTACTTGTTGGATGATCCAAAAAACAATGCGCAAAATATCAACGAACAGTTTCTACATACCCAATTTTTTGCGTTAGTAGACAAGAATGGTAATGTCAGGAAGAAAATTTATGACGGTTTGAAAAAAGACGAAATGGAAGAGTTGGAGAAAGATATTGCCGTTCTGCTTAAGGAACCGACTCAAAAACGTTTTGTAAATAATTCGTTTAGCAATTAAGTATGAACACCCCGCTCGATACTATACTAAGAAGAAATCAACTAAGCATCACTGATAGCAGGAAGAAGATACTTGAACTGTTTGTGAATAACAATGGCGCCCTGGAACATTCAGACATTGAAAAGAAAACAGGCGAAAAATTCGACCGTGTAACAGTCTACCGCACACTCCAGTCTTTTCTTGAAAAGGGAATCATTCATACAATTCCTACAACAGACAATTCGGTTCGTTATGCATTGTGTAAAGATGATTGCGGGCAAGGCCATCATCACGACAATCATGTTCACTTTCTCTGTACAGAATGCAACACTACTACCTGCCTGGAAGGTGTTACCATTCCAAGGGTTACACTGCCCCTGGGATTTCGACCCACCGATTATCAAATGGTCGTTTCCGGAATTTGTAAAAATTGTCAATAGCTATTTCCCCGAACCTTTTCTGGGTCTTCGCTGGTTCCGTAAAGGTGTCTGATTAGGGTCTTCCCGATAATTCTTTAATTATCCATTCTCAGTATTTGCTGAG
>DAINQQ010000158.1:6814-12999 GCA_036742645.1 Flavitalea sp. | reverse complement strand
TGCGTTCAGGTTAATAATGGTCACAAGGAAATTTGAGATTTCCTGTTTTAGTTCTTCCTGTGTACTGTAAGAAGGAATATTCAGGTAGGCATGTGCATTACCAAGGGTGTCTCTTACCGGGCAATAAATACTCAGGTAACTTATCTTGCCCATTTTTTCTTCATTAACGCTCTGGACGGCTCTCAAATGATGTACATTATAATAGGCCTCTGGATTCATTTTCTCACTCAGTACTCCCTTGGTATAGATAAAGGGATTGGAAGAAAAACGAAGTGTGCCGGTAGTATCATACAGGTTCACATCAAGCCCATGAATCTCAGAAATGCCCTTCATAAGATCCTGGATTTCTTCATTGGGCGTCTGGTCGAACAACATTAGCCCATCGCTGAACACATCCGGCTCCTTCATGCGGACCTGAATTTCGCCCACCATGATCTGGATAGCTCTTGAGAGTCTATCCTGGTTGTTTCTATCGTAACGATTAATGAAGAATAAGATAGTAGCGACTCCTATTACCACGAAGGAAAGCAGGCTTACCATAATGATGGTGCTGTGGATCTGTGAACGGATACTAAGCTGGAAATTTTGCTTGAGAACACTCTTCTGCAACCTTGATCTTACGAGCATCGTTGTGAACCTGTATGTCGCCAGCAAGAATAAAAAAGTGCTAAACAGGTAAGCAAACAAGGTGATCGCTTCGATAAACGAATTGTCCTTCTTTACTATTACGACAACTTTATCGCCCGGGTGTCGGTACCACAATTGTTCGTAGTCACCATGTTTTTTTATGAAGTACTCGCCTTTCGGCAACTGATCATTACTAATATGAGTCGGAAATGGGTAATCATTATAATATTGCCGGAGTTCAAAATTGCGGTAAATGGCATACGAATAATTCGGGGCGTATTCAGGAAGCAGTTCCCGACTCTGTTTGAAAAGCTTCGGGACCAGGGCTTCTACCTTATAATTCCTGGGTTCCGAAAGAATAAAGAGATATCCCATGTTCATCCCCACCGAATCAGTTATCTCTTTTCTCGAGATAAACGAAAATTTATCAAAAGCCTTTTCAAAATAACGCAGGTCAACGATACTTGTTCCCTTGCCCTGGATGTCATAAATGGTATTAAGTGTCTCAAACGACACGGAATCCTCATTATATAAGGGAGCAAGATCTGCGTCATACGTGTATAGCCGGGTATCATATCTATTCAGGTAAATACTGAAGTTCTTGTTGATTATACTGTCTTTAAGCGCCTTGTTCGTTTGCCGTTCCTTGAAACGAGGAAATGTCCTGGAAAGATATTCGTTGTCCAGATAAGTCAAGGCCATACTTAAAAGCGATTGGCTGGCGGGATCTTCCTGGTAGGAAAGCTTTTCGGCAAATCGTACGCGTTGCTCAAATTCAATCTTACGATTTTCGAATATGATGACCGCGGCAATAGAGAATGAAAAGACAAAAAGCCAGAATAGCACCTCTGAAATATTTAACTTGAAATTCAATCCAGAGAAAACTTTCCGCTTCATCATCCATATATAGGTCAGTAGCCATAGAAGAACATACAGATTTAGCTCTATCACCGAGGTATCACGTATAAAGGTCAGCATCAACAGACCGATGAATGCGGCGATGATAAGCAGGACAAAAGTGCGCTCGCCCGTCAACGTTCCACAAATCGTGAGTAGCAATTGCGAAATGAAAAAATAACTGAGTGCAAGTGTTGCGAGAATCACGAAGCTGACAAAGCTGTACGGTGTTTTTATTAGGCTAAAGAAGTTTGTAACATTGAAAGATATCTGGGCGTCTGCAACAAGGCTTTGTAATATATCCGCAAAGATGAAAGTGAAACTCACTAAAAATAAGATGATGATCGTGGCAACAAGCCAATTCAGCCACATATTTTTAAAAGGGTAAATAGGATACTGTGGGATACGCCGATTGATAAATAATACGACCCAACACAAAAGTGCTGAATTGATGAACAGGTCTCCCAGCGAGCTTAGAACAAAACTTGAACTATAAATAGCCGGATCAAATAATTCAAATTGTCGAAGATTTAAAATTCCTGGAAAATAATAAGTCCCCGCTCTTATTAGGCCAATCAGAAGAACCAGAAATATTACACCCTGCCATAATCCGAAATGCAGGGCTATTGTATGCGCCGCATGATGAATATATAACAGCAAAAAGAATACGCCCATTAACACCAGTACTATAGTAGTCCAACTGCTTTGCTGGCGCTGAATATTTATTTTATCAAGATAGAACAGTGTGTTACTGAAGGAACTTTTTACTGGATAAGAAGTAGGCGTACGGGTGATCATTACTCGTTTTCCTGCATCGGGAAATGAAACGAATTCTTTTTTTAGATTTTCGATCTCGACAAAATAATCCCACATTACCGGGATCAATCCCTCGACAGAATATTGCTCCCCGGAAATGGTAACAGACTTACTGATCTGCACGTACAAGCCATTATTCAATCTAACCGTACGACTCGCATCAGATTCGTCGAGGATATTTATAGACGGTAGTGCGGTTTGAGTATTCCAGAAAATAAGATTATGCTGATTCGCAGTATCCTTCCTGTAAATAAAAAAAGAATAGCCCAGCTCTTTATCTAAGATACTCTCCAGTGTTTTTCCGTCATAGGTTTGATTGCTAAGGATTGCCAGGAGCGAAGTATCTGAAGTGAGCTTTTGGAAATTACGTTCCTTGCTTTTTATGTCGTTTTCGATCAGGTTTGCGTAATACCGAGTAGAAGTTGTGCCTATGATATATTTACCAATGAAAAACGCTAAACAAAAAAGGCCAATAGCAATCAGCAATAGATAAAGACTTTTGCCAGTAAGATTTTTCACAAGGTCTTTCAACTGCCGGAGTTTTGTTTTTTAATCGAATTCCAGATCCCGTCCATTTCGCCGAGGGTCATTTCGGAGAGGGGTTTTCCTTCGGTAAGAGCCTGTTTCTCCATGCCGGTAAATCTGTCGATAAATTTCTTATTGGTCCTTTCTAAAGCGTTCTCAGCATCTATCCGCAAAAATCGTGCGTAATTGACCAGTGAAAA
Source organism: Flavitalea sp. (assembly GCA_036742645.1). Taxonomy (GTDB): domain Bacteria; phylum Bacteroidota; class Bacteroidia; order Chitinophagales; family Chitinophagaceae; genus Flavitalea. Next base: position 9,934 of record DAINQQ010000158.1, on the reverse strand, counting down.
CAGCACATCTCCAAACTCATCTTCTATTTTTTCCTGAGCACCGTCGGCTATGGCTTGTTTCATCTCTGCTATTTCCTCTTCAACTTTTTCCCATACCTGTTCGCGGTTATCCCATTCGAAGCCGACCTGTTTAGCCTTTTCCTGGAGCCGTGTAGCTTTAACGACAGCCGGCAAAGCAGTAGGTACGCCGCCGAGTACAGATCGCTTGCCTTCTTTCAATTTCAGCTTTTCCCAGTTTTGTAATACATCTTCTTCAGTATTCACGGTAATGTCACCGTAAATATGCGGATGGCGGGCTATCAATTTCTCACACTCGGCATCAATGGCCTCATCTAAAGTGAACTGGTTTTGCTCTGTTCCGATCTTTGCATAAAAGATCAGGTGAAGAAAAATGTCGCCAATTTCTTCCTTAATTCCCTTCCAGTCCTGACGGGTAATGGCATCTGCCAGTTCATAAGTCTCCTCTATCGTTAGCGTACGTAAAGTTTCAATAGTTTGTTTTTTATCCCATGGGCATTTTTCCCGGAGATCATCCATGATCTGCACCAACCGGGTAAATGCTTCAGCGACCTTCGTTTGTTGCATAGAATATATCATTTAAATCCGGAACACACTCAGGATCAGAAATAGCGTAAACAGAAACATCAGGGAAAAGAACGCCAGGAAATTCAGAAGTATGAATTTTACAATCGTTTTCATCCATCCCTGGTTATAGAAGTTGCGCATGGCCATTACCGTATAAATCAAGCCATACATCATCAGCGCTGCCTGCATCCATCCTATCCATCCCCACCTGGTGGCTTCATTCAATTTATATAATCCGAAGAAGATAAGCAGTATAATAAATGTAAAAATATAAAGATGCACGAGGAAGATACCGTGATCTACAAAGTAAAATTGTCTTCGCCGGATATATAAGAATTTTAGAAAAAGGGCATAGAGCGGTAATGATACAAATAACAGGTAAGGGAAAGTATGTAGGAACTTATCGAACAAATCTTTGAGGAATTGGTTTCCCTTCCCTTCATACTTATTGTTTAGTTCAATCATCCGGTACTTTATTGTTCGGGGGAGCCACTTGTCTCTTTCGCCCGGCGGTTTTGCGTTTTGAACCGAGTCGTACGCAGCCCTGGATTTGTATTTTGCAAATCGTGATGTCCAGCGATCAGCCTCATTCATAACCTTATCCGCCTCGAGGCTATCCTTCGTCCTTATCGAATCAGGGGCGTTTGTTCCCGCGCTGTCTGGATTGATTCCCAACCTTGCATACAATCGTTCTATCACAATAGAATCCTCCCGGGTTTTGGCTTCCTGTAGGGCTTGTTCCTTCAAAATCGAAGTCTCCGAGGTTGCCCTTTCGAGCCTTTTGGTCACGTCACTGCCAATGTCCCAATTTCTTATGTTGAACATCGAAAAGAATATGAGAAAAAACAGGGCGGAGGTAAAAACATACATCCGTATGGGATTCAGGTAAGAAGCCCTACGACCGCGCATGTATTCCTTCGAAAGAAATCCGGGTTTGCGGAGCAAATATCCCAGCGTAGTGAAAAATTTGCCATCAAAATGTGTGATATCATAAAAGAAATGAGCGACAAGACCCCAGAAAGATTCTTTTGGCTCCAAATTTTCCTGGCCGCAGACGTGACAAAATCTCCCATTCAACGCAGCATTACAGTTCAGACATATCTTTTCTTTCCTTTCCTTCGAATGAGACACAAGCAGTAAATTTTAACTAAAAATAAGGAAAGCGTCGTTAATAAGCGATTAGCGGATTCGCGAGGAGGATTAGTCGATTAGGTTTAAGGTGTAAGGTGTAAGGCCCTATGATCTTAGCGCATCATTAATGAATGGAATAATGAATCGCCCTAAAGTAACCTGCCCTAAATCCCCTAGGGGACTTTGAAGAAGTATGTACACAAGTCCCTTTAGGGGCTTTACGGAGCGGATGCCGATGATAAAAGAAACGTATGAAGTAAAACACCTCAGATCAAATCCCATTCAACTAATATAATGATTGAATCAGCTAATTTGCAAACCGGCGAATTAGCTTTGCACCATAAAATCAACCATTTTACGTTAGTTTATAGCAAAATCGAACGAATGAAGGCAAGAGGATCCATTATCACTATTTTATTTTTAGTTTTCTCATGCGCGAACCAGGCGCAGTTTTATTATAAAGACCAGTTGGTGCCCCGGCAATCGATGCAGCAATTGCAACAGTTCAGGGCTACAAAAGTGAAGGCCGTCAAACTCACCAGCTATGAGTCAAACGGAGCAATTACGGAAGACTTCGCTGGCGAACAATCGGTGAATAATAATTACACGGTGATTACTACATTCACAAAATCTAAGATTTCCGATTCATCCGAGTTAACCACCTTTTACAATTCAGCAGGCCACCTGGTGAAAACGATTGATAGCACGGACGGATATAAGAGCATTACTGAATATACCTACGATAGTAATACCCGATTGGTGATTATTATGAACTTTTCCTCCTCACCGGGACAGGAAACCGAACAGGAACAGCATGTGTGGACATATACTACGAAAAATATTCCCCAAAAGATGTTGAAGATCAAAAACAAGACGGACACGACCTATGTCACTTTCGTTGCAGATGAAAAGGGCAACGTTATCGAAGAACATAGTACAAGGAAAATACAACAGTTGCCGACCTACTATTACTATTATGATGATCAGAATCGTCTAACGGATATTGTGCGTTACAATCCGAGAGCAAAGCGCTTACTACCCGATTATATGTTCGAGTACGATGAAGAAGGGCGTATCACTTCAGTGATTATCGTGCCTCAAACAGGTAGTGATTATGAAAAATGGTTTTATAGTTATTATGAGAATGGATTGAAAGGCCAGGAAGCCTGTTATAATAAAAGGCAGGAACTACAAGGGAGAATCGAGTATCAGTATACTTTCTAAAGCTTTTAAAAAGAGAGCCCCGCATGGAAATGCGGGGCTCCAACCAAAACTAACTGCTAGAAGAAAAAATTTCAATGCATTGCCTTGCATTGTGACTGTAAAATTACACCTCAAAAAGCATTTGGGAAATACCACTTTCTGGTAAATTTTTAAGCGAATCATGTAACCACTTTTGGGGAG
>DAINQQ010000158.1:0-6714 GCA_036742645.1 Flavitalea sp. | reverse complement strand
TTGGAATCGGTGTTCCAACAAGCTTAATGAACTTTACTTTCGAAGGTTGAATTTTGCACTCAAATCGTTTGAGGTATGCCGATTGTTTTCTCAAACTATCGTCCGTTATAGGCCTGGCTTGCTCTGGTTTTATTCTACCTAAAAGCGTTAGGTTGTCCTTGCTATCACCGCCCCATACCTCCAGATTAAGCGGTGGAAAGATATGTCGGTTGAGATCCACCATGCTGCTCACCGTCACACTTTGTGCAAGTACCGGGTTTTTATATTCCAGCAACACTTCCATCGGGATCTTTCGCCAGGCGATCCAGCTTCCATCCCTGAAATTTGTTGACCCTTTATCGAGATTGTTAAGGAGTGCACCACTTCCCGGGTAAGATGAATCGGTTAAACTCAGTAAGATAACAGTGTCCGGCCTGTAACCATGTTTTAAAAACATCTTCTCCATAATGTCACTTGATATCCATCCGGTTTTATACGCCTTTGCACGAATCGTTGTTGTTCCATTAATCACCTCACCGGATTTGTAAACAGGCGAACGTATACTATCCGGATCGGTACCATCAGTAGTGAACCTGATCGTAACGCCGGGTAAATAATGTTTTAACTTCAAAGGAACTGCATTCGTGAGAATCGATTCCTCATTCTGCAAAATCGGTGGAGACAATTTAAGTGTTATCGTATCCCCTTTGAAACCTGTTTCAAACCGGATGCTTTTGGCATTTTGTTGAATTCGTTGAAAGGTAACCGTATCAACAGGGATGTTCCAGGCGTACACTGTTTTTAGCTTGGGAAAGTTTTTTAATGCATCCAGTTCCCTGGCTCCAACTTTCGTTCCCGACACTGACAAGGTTCTTAAAAACTTCAAGCGTTGCAACTCGTTAAGCGTAGCCCCGGTGATAGGCGTAAAATTTAAATGCAGTCTTCGCAGATTTTCAAATTCACTGATAAGCTTTATGTCAGCATCTTTCACTGGCATCTTACTCAGATCAAGAGATACGATCTGTTTTTTGACTGATGCCAATTCCTTTAATTGTTCGATATTATAAAGCTTGCTATTGAAGAAAGTAACCGTTAACGCAGGTGAATTGAGTGATTCGCTGGCCACAACACGGTTTGATGTGTTTAACTTCCTGACAGTCGCAGGATCCGCCTCTTCAAAATCATATTGCGCGGCGTCCGAATTCATGAAATATCGTACCGCTATTATTCTTAATGTATCGTCAGCAGGAAGATGGGAAGCTTTCATTGTAAAGTTGGAGCCTCGCCTTATCCATCCTTCGATAATCTCCAGTTCCTCGTCTGTAAGTTGCGGCTTGCCATGTGGCGGCATATGCTTTTTCTGTTCGAGAGGAAGATGTACCCGTTGCAATAGTAATCCGAAATCAGAAGCTGTGCTGTCCCACAAGTTTCCAGTCTTCCCGCCTTTTAGTAACAATTCTTCCGACTCCATAATCAGGTCGCCTTTCGCTTTCTTGTTATTATGGCAAGACATGCACTTTTCCGCAAGGATCGGTTTCACCATATCAGCATAAACCATAGCCTCATCAAAAGGCACAACCGGTTTTTCTTTTTCCGTCAACACGGGAGCAAGCAAGAAATTTTGACCATGAGTGATAGACGCCCCCTGGTGTCCCGTGAACACGATGATCGTCAATGCCAGCAATGACATACTGTAAGGCAGAAATCTTACCGACTGTAACTCTCTCCGGAAGTAATACCAGGTTAGTGTAAATACGGAAAGGATAACTCCCCCCCATTTATGCCATTGCAATGCATCCGGATCGTACCCTTCTTCCCGTGATAAAAAAAGTCCCATCAACGCGGTGACTACTGAGGTGAATGCCGCAAGAAATAACAGGCCGTCATTGATCGTGTAATCATCCGCGGTAGAGACAGGCTTCTTTGCAACCGGAAGAAAGCTTCCTAATGCATATAACACAACCAGCACAATGGGAAAATGAACGAGGAGCGGATGCATCCTACCGCTCACCTGCAACCATGGCGGCACAGTAAACCTGTTTTCAAATAGTAACAAAAAAACAAGCAAGCAATTCAGGCACAAACAAATATTAAATAAAAGACTTTTGATTTTTTATGATTTAGGTTGATTATAGGAAGGGGTGCGTTACCGAACCTGCGGAGGTCAGGAATCGACCAATCGGATCGAGAATTATACTGGTGACAATTTATAGGGATACACCTGGCCCGAATTCCATTGAGCTACGTAGATATTTTCCTCGTCGTCAACGCAGACATCATGAGGATATTGAAATACTGCACTCGTTTGATACATTTCGTCGGGAATGTTATTGTTGTAAGATGGAAGATTTCCACCAAGACTTGAGACAACCTTGTAATTTTTATCAAGCACCAACACGAAGCCTGATTTCTCATCCGGTCTTTTGTTACTTTTTAATACGGCAGCATACAAGTAATCACCCTTAATCACTGGTCGGCATACCCAGGCGCCCGGCAATGGAATGGTGTTGATATATTTTCCATCCATTGTGTATCGCTTGAATGCATTTTGTATGCGTGAAGTCACTACAAGGGAAGGATTTGCTTTGTCGCGGTTATCAATACAAATACCATGAGCATTGAGAAGATATTGATCACCGTCACCGCGTCCCCCGAAATGGCGAATATATTTTCCTTTTTGATCGTATTGAATAACAAAATCTTTCCCATATCCATCAACTACATAAATATCACCCTTTGGTGAGATGACGGTTTCTGTAGGAACATATTCTTCCGGCTTGGTATATTGCCCTGTTTCTTTCGGATAATCGAGTGTTAGTAAAACGCTGCCCTCAATAGTTGTTTTAATAACCTGGTGACGGCTATTGTCGGCGATAAACAAAACATCCTGGCCGTTTTCATTGAACAGCGTTAAACCATGTGCGCCTGGAAATTCATGCCCCCATGATGATAATAGCTTCCCGCTTTTATCATAGACGAGTACATTATTTTTGGTTTCATTTGTGAGCAATAGAATACGGCCCGATTTGTCCTGCACCATTTCATGGCAATCTTTTACCGGATTTTGCGTAGCATTCGCCTGGCTCCATTTCTTATTGATGCGATAGCGCTTATTGTTATGACCAAGAATTTCTTCGTCTGGATTTGCTTTCAGTAACGATGGGGCGATGATCATGCCTGCTGCGATTGTGGATGATTGTTTGATGAATTGTTTCCTTTTCAAAATTTGCTGTTTTGTTCTCCTTTGTTTCTTTCGGTCTTTGTGGCTCTTTGATTACGCAATCAGGGAGGCCACCAAGACACAAAGGCACAAAGAAGGAATTTTTATGCTATTAAACCGTTTACTACTTTGCCTGCGACATCGGTTAGCCGATACCGTCTGCCCAGATGTTTGAAAGTTAGCTGCTCGTGATTAAGACCCATCAGGTGCATAACTGTTGCATGGAAGTCGTACACATGCACGGGGTCTTTTGCAATGTTATAACCAAATTCATCTGTCTGTCCATACACGCCAGGTTTAACGCCGCCACCTGCCATCCAGATCGTAAAGCATCTTGGATGGTGATCACGTCCATAATTCTCTTTGGTAAGTGCTCCCTGGCAATAATTGGTTCTTCCAAATTCACCACCCCAGATCACCAGTGTTTCATCTAATAAACCTCTTTGTTTGAGATCGGTGATGAGAGCTGCTGATGAACGGTCGACATCAAGGCATTGTCCTTTGATCTGTCCCGGAAGATTATCATGTGCGTCCCAGCCCTGGTGATACAACTGCACGAAACGAACGCCGTTTTCTGACAGCTTTCTTGCGAGCAAACAATTTGCAGCGTATGTTCCAGGGGTTAAACAATCGGGGCCATAAAGCTTTACGATGTCTTCCGGTTCTTTGGAAATATCCGTTACATCAGGAACCGCTGTTTGCATCCGGTAGGCCATTTCATATTGCTGGATCTTTGTAGTGATCTCCGGATCATGAAAATCATTATATGATTCCTGGTTCAATTCCGCAAGCCTGTCCAGCATTTTCCGGCGGTCATCCTTGTCAATGCTCTCCGGGTTATTAAGATATAGGACCGGGTGTTCGCCGCTGGTGAATTGCACTCCCTGGTGAATCGAATCTAAAAAGCCATTGCTCCATAATTTCGAGTATACGCCCTGCCCGTTTCCTTTTCCTTTAGATAACAACACACAGAATGCCGGAAGATTTTTGTTTTCACTTCCCAATCCGTAGCTATACCATGAACCCATGCTTGGCCGGTTGCCAACCTGCGCACCGGTTTGAAAGAAAGTGAGTGCAGGATCATGATTGATCGCTTCTGTAAAAATGCTTTGTATGATACATAGATCATCCGCTATGTTCGCCATGTTTGGAAGAAGCTCGCTCATCCAGGCTCCTGATTCACCATGCTGGTTAAAGTTGAATAAAGTTCCTGCTAAGGGAAATTTTTTCTGATCTGCAGTCATGCCGGTCAGTCTCTGCCCCATTCTTATTGAGGCAGGAAGTTCTTCGCCATGCATTTTCTGCAACATCGGCTTATAGTCGAACAAGTCCAATTGCGAAGGTGCTCCATTTTGAAAAAGATAAATGATCCTTTTTGCTTTTGGCGCAAAATGAGGCAATCCTTTCACCACAAGTTCCTCGTCACTACCTCCGCTAAAAAGGTCAGGTATCAAAAGCGATCCCAAAGCTACACCACCCACGCCCATCCCCAGTCGCGATAAAAACCGCCGCCGATTCATACTGAGTCGCCGTTCTATAAATTCGTTTTGCATAAAAAATGTTTATGTCAATCACTCGCGATTCCTGGGGTCCGCTGCCCTAGCCTGCCCCTTGCCCCCCTGCCCCCTAAAGGGGGAATTGCAAATCTTGTGATCCCCTTTAGGGGGCAGGGGGCAGGCGGCGGACCGTTTTTTTATTTCACAATCGTTTCTTCCAAATTATACACCATACTAATCACCTTCATCAAAGCAGCTGTTTCATTCGCATCCAAACCTTTTGTCATTTCATATTCTCCCACTTGCAAAGTGCCTGATGCGTCAAGTTTCTTTTGTTGAAAAGCCCGTAGCTGCTCTTCGTAGTAACCAGTTAAAATATTTCGTTCTTTATCTGTCGGTTTTCTGCAAATGATGCTTCGAAATGCTTTTGTTATTTTGTCCGGCATCGATAATGATTCACTCATTAATCTTTCTGAGAAAACCCTCGAGGCTTCGAGCACCGCGGGATCATTCATCATGATCAGGGCTTGCAGTGGTGTGTTTGTCTGCAGTCTTTTCACCTCGCATTGATCGCGGTTACTCGCGTCGAACATCATCATGCCGGGTGGCGGTACCGTCAGTTTAATAAAAGTGTACATACCCCTTCTGTAGAGATTTTCGCCGTGATCTTGTTTATAAGTAGCCAGCACTCCCCTGCCCGACGTAGTCGCTTCCCACATACCTGAAGGTTGGTAGGGTTTTACACTTGGACCGCCAATCGTTTTCACAAGTAATCCGCTGCTTGATAAATACAGGTCACGGACTAATTCCGCTTTCAACCTTGTTCTGTTTGCTCGGGCCAAATAAATATTGCCGGGATCTTTTTGTGCATGTTCCTTTGTGACGGCTGCTGATTGTCGGTAGGTGGCCGAGGTAACGATTTGCTTCATTAATCTTTTAATGTCCCATCCATGTTCCATGAAATCTACAGCAAGCCAATCTAAAAGTTCCGGATGAGAAGGCAGTTCACCTTGCATTCCAAAATCGCCAGTTGTTTTCACAAAGCCCTTTCCGAATATTTCCTGCCATACCTGGTTTACAAATACTCTTGCCGTCAGGGGATTGTTCTTATCCACTGTCCATTCGGCCAGGCCAAGACGATTGCGCGCAAATTTTGTCGTATCGAATTTCATAACGGCAGGCACAGCAGAAGGAACCACCTGAACACCAGGGTGATCATACGCACCACGGTTGAGTACATATGTTTTTCGCAACGTATCCAATTCACCCATAACGGACACAGTTAATCGCGCGGTATCCTTTGATTGAATGAATGACAGAAGATTCTGCCTGTCTTCGTTGCTGATGGTGAGAATTGGGTTTTTTGCCGGCTTCGACTGGCTCACATCCCCCTCATAACCCACTTCTTTTGTATTATTAAAAAAAGCAAAAAGTGAATAATAATCTTTTTGGGAGAATGGATCGAATTTGTGATCATGGCACTGAGCGCATTCCATCGTGATTCCAAGCAGGCCCTTGCTAAATGTTTTTGTTTTATCGATCAGGTATTCAACCCTGTATTCCTCCGGTACTACTCCGCCTTCCTCAGTATACTTATGATTGCGAAAGAATCCTGTAGCGAGAATATTTTCCTTGTTTGCATTTGGCAGCATGTCTCCGGCGATCTGCCATTTGAGAAACTGGTCGTAGGGAAGATTTTTATTGAACGCGTGAATCACCCAATTTCGCCAGGGCCACTGAGTCCTTATATTGTCATCCTGATAGCCGTAACTGTCCGCATAACGTGCTACATCGAGCCAATGAAGTGCCATCTTCTCGCCGTATTGTGGCGTTTGCAGCAGTTCATCAACTACCTTTTCATACGCATCCGGATTGTTATCAGCCAGCACCTGATCCATTTTTTCAACGGAAGGGGGCAACCCGGTAAGATCGAGATATACTCTCTTCAGCAGCCTCTCTTTGTCAGCATCCTGGTTTGGATACAATCCTTTTTCTTCGATTTTCTTTAAAATAAAGTAG
>DAINQQ010000157.1:0-13217 GCA_036742645.1 Flavitalea sp. | reverse complement strand
ACAATTGAAATTACTGGTTTCAAATATTGTTTCCCGGGCGATAAGTCTTTATAATAATTATTTAGCTATTTTTACAATGGTTTTTCATAGGATATTGGATTTTAAACCGGGGCTGGATTTTTATCCTGGCCCCTTTTTTTGTACATCTTCATCTTGTATATATATAGCCTGCCTCGTTCTGTCTTCTGAGTTCGGTATTCATTAACTTCGGTATTTCATCATTCGATATTTAGTACTGATGGCCAGACTACTGCTGCTTTTCGCTCATCCGGCTTTAGAAAAATCAAGAGTTCACGCTACTCTGCTAAAGCGTGTTCAGCAAATAGCAGATATCACTACCAACGACCTTTACCAGCAACATTCCTTTTTTGATATTTACATTTACAGAGAACAGGAACTACTGCTAAGCCACGACATATTTGTCTTTCAACATCCCCAATATTGGTACAGTTCGCCAGCTATTATAAAACAATGGCAGGATCTTGTGCTAAAACATGGCTGGCGCAACGGACGGAACGGGCGCATGCTCACGGGAAAATTATTCCATGCAATTACATCGGGAGGCAAGGGCGAATCTTACACAAAAGATGGATACAATGCCTTTACCATACAGGAATCTTTGCGCCCGACTGAAAGAACGGCGACACTATGCCGGATGGAGTATTGGCCATCATATGTGATACATGGAACTCATCGGATGCAGCAACATGACATAAATATCAAAGCTGGCCAATATGCTGGTTTATTATCGGCTCTATGCGATGGTAAAGTAAAAAGGCCCGGGACTCTTAATTACCTCAAATGAATTATTATTTATTATACAATCCAATTAATCAAAGATACTATGCATCAAATTTCTCTAATCCAGGCAATGATATTTCTGGCATCGGCTGTGTTATTCGTTCCTATCGCAAAGAAACTTGGATTAGGATCAGTGCTTGGGTATCTCATTGCAGGTATCGCTATCGGTCCAGCCGTGTTGGGATTTGTGGGGAAGGAAGGCGAAGATATCCTGCACTTTGCGGAGTTCGGTGTAGTTATGATGTTGTTTCTTATTGGCCTCGAACTGGAACCTGAATTGTTATGGAAACTGCGAAAGGCGATCCTTGGACTCGGAGGATTGCAGGTTATTATCACTTCGTTGACCATTGCCGTTATAGCGATGAGTTTAGGATGGGATCTGAAACCTTCATTGGCACTAGGGATGATCCTTTCCTTGTCGTCAACCGCGATTGTGATGCAAACCTTAACAGAAAAAGGTTTGATGAAATCCGTTTCCGGACAAAGCGCATTTGCAGTTTTGTTGTTCCAGGATATCGCCGTAATTCCAATCCTCGCCATTTTTCCTTTGCTGTCACCAATAAACAATTCTGCCCATCCAACCGGCGAACATCATACCTGGGTAACTGACATGCCAGCCTGGCTTCACACGCTCGTGGTGCTTGGAACTATAACACTGATTATTGTCGCCGGCCGATACCTCGTCCGCCGCTTACTGAGAATCGTAGCCGCCACGAGGATGCGTGAAGTCTTCACAGCTACAGCGTTGCTTTTAATCGTGGGCATTGCAGTGTTGATGATGCAGGTGGGATTAAGCCCCGCGCTCGGAACATTCATGGCCGGCGTGGTTTTGGCAAACAGTGAATACAAACATGAACTGGAAAGTGACCTCGAGCCATTCAAGGGACTGCTATTAGGACTATTCTTTATCGCTGTTGGTGCTTCCATCGATTTCAATCTTATTGTTTCCGAACCGGGAGTTGTATTCGGCTTTGTGTTGGGATTAATTATCGTTAAAGGAATCATCCTATTCCTATTGGGAAAATTTTTCAAAATTGGTAAGGATCAAAACTTTATTTTCTCTTTTGCGCTAAGCCAGGTTGGAGAGTTCGCCTTCGTTTTGTTTTCCTTTTCACTGAGTGAGGGAATATTCGATCAACAGACTGTGAACCTCATGATTGCGGTGGTAGCGATTAGCATGGCGCTTACTCCTCTTTTAATGTTGATAAACGAACGATTGATATTACCGTATGCCGGAGGCACACTCGTAAAAGAAGAAAAGGCATCCGATGACATCGATGAAAAAAATGCAGTGATCGTTGCCGGATTCGGACATTTTGGAAATACAGTAGGACGTTTTCTTCGTGCTAATAACATTAAAGCAACTTTTCTTGACATTGATTCCGACAGAGTACAGGTATTAAGACGAATGGGATTTAAAGTGTTCTTCGGCGATGCATCCCGGTATGATATATTACATGCCGCCGGTGCAGCCCAGGCAAAGATGATCATCATCGCAATTGATTCTGCAGAGAAAAGACTTGAGATGATTGATACAGTCAAGAAACATTTTCCTAACCTGCATATGTTTGTAAGGGCCACCAATCGATATGATGCATATGATCTGATGAATGCTGGAGTATTACATGTATATAGGGAAACGGTTGATACTGCTGTTCGTGTGGGTGTCGATGTAATGACCCTCTTCGGAAAAAGGGCATATACCGCTAATAGACTCGCACGTACCTTTCTAAAACACGATGAAGCCAATTTGAAAAAACTGGCATCAATCCGCGATCCGGATGAATATATTTTAGCTGCGAAAAATTATATCGAAGAACTCGAACTAATTGTACAAGCCGACACGAAGGAGCAGGCACTGGAACGGGACGCGGGATGGGACGTAGAAAGTTTACGCGAAGAAGCAAGGGGTGTCAATTAAGCGATAGCATCTTTCAAACGTCGTGCCTTTTGTGTCTTTCGTTGTGTTCTGTGAGCCCTCAGAATGTACAGTGAAGGGGTCCTGAAGAACACAACGGTCACGACGTATTATCAACTCAAACTTATGCTATTTAAAATCCTTTTAATTTTCCATCGCCAGTTTTGGTTCCATAGCTTTCAGGCATAAGGACCGCGGTAAATTGATTCCTTCCACCCAATACAAGTTTTGCTGCCTCCTGGATATCCTTCACTGTTAACTGCTGAACATACTTTTCGTAATCCACAAAACGTTTTGGATCTCCACCCTGCAATTTGTATTCAAGTATTTTATTTAACCACGTATTGTTTTCTTTAATGTTCGTTTTGTACTGCTCTATCCACTGCTTTTTTACTTTGTCGAGGTAACTCTGCTCAGGACCTTTTTGTATAAGCATATCAAATTCCCTCTTGACGGCTTTGAGCAACGTATCAACTTTTTCAGGACCGCAAGGCAGCTGCAGAACGAAACTATAGTTTGCGTAAGGATATTTTTCAAATTCCGCGAAAGTTCCACCTCCGTAAATGCCTTGTACTTTTTCGCGTAGCTCTTCAATAATCCGGATGTTGAGCACTTCGCTCATCGCCTGAACTTTCAGGTCGATATCCTCAGTGTAGGGAACTTCGCCGGTATAGAAAGCGAGAATCAAACTCTTTTCTTCCTTTCCTTTACTAACAGCCAGCGATTGTTTGCCTTCGATCGGCCGAACCTTATTATCGGCAAATGAAAATTTCTTATTAGTAGAAGGCAGGCTGGCAATGTATTTTTCAATCAAAGGAATAATCTCAGAGTCCTTGAAGCTTCCAACAAAAACAAAGTTCATCCCATTAGCGTCACCAAACCGTTCGTTGTAAATAGCGAAAGCACGATCAAGATTAATCTTGTCGTAATACTCACTTTTGGGAACCGTTACAGGAGCCAGGGGATTATTCGCAAACAATGTTTTGTACATCGTATCTATGAATGAAGCCTGGGGGTTGGCTGAAATGTTTGCATACTGTGATTTATTTTTTTGTACAAACGAATTGAATAACGCCGTGTCTTTACGCGGCTTCGTAAAATACAAATGGGTCAATTGAAAAAGAGATTCCAGGTCTTTTACCGTTGAATTTCCACGTACGCCCTCAGACGATGGATTGAAAACGGGATTTACTGCAACAGATTTTCCGGCAAGCGCTTTTTTTAAGTCGGTTGGAGTGAATTCACCAACTCCCATCGTGTTCACGATGGCTGTTGCATACTCCGCGTTGTATTTATCCGCTAAACCATAATTATTTTTTCCACCAGGACGTGTTGCTCCCATTACGATCTGGTCGTTTTTAAAATCCGTTGGCTTCAAGGTAACGGTAACACCATTGGTTAATTTCAATTCGGTAGTATTTAGCACCGCGTTTTTTGTAGTAGTGACCACCTTACCGGCCTTTGGCGGAGTCGCAATTAATGTAGTGGCGATTGCCTTTTCTTCATAGGGCTTGATGTCGGCTTTTTCTTTTGCATCCAAAATCGCGAGAAGATCTTTTTCCTCCGGTAACTTCTGATCCGCTTTTGGATCTGGTCCTAACACAAAAACAAACTTGCTTTTTTCGTCCTTAAATCTTTTTGTCATGGCATTCACCTCCTCGATTGTCACACCCGGCAATAAAGATTTTACGAATTCAAATTCCTTTTCTATTCCAGGAGTTGGTTCCTCCTCAAGAAAATGATTGATATATTCCTGAACATAATTTTCCGACTCTGTTTTGTCGCGATTGTTATAGGCCTTCTCGTAATTCGTTAGTGTATTTTTTTTAGCCCGTTCCAATTCCGCGGCAGTAAAGCCATATCGCTTCACTCTTTCAATTTCTTCGGCTACCGCGTTCAAGCCTTTATTCACATCTCCTGTACCGGTTCCTGCATAAACATTGAATGCCTGGTACCCCCTTGCAAATGTTTGGAAATTTGACGATGCGAAAATAAATGGCGGATTCTCTTTTTGAGTCAACTCCTGTAGGCGCTGATTCAACATGGAAGTGTACATCTGTTCGATAAGATCCTCACGATAGTCTGCAACAGACGAAGAAGGATCTGATTTATATGCAGGATAAAAAATCCCGATATTATAACTTGTCGCCTCCTTATCGGTAACCACGATTGCTTCCGCGGTTTTATATGGCGGCACATCTGCATATTCGCGCTTCCGCTCTTGTGGAGGATTTTTTAGAGAAGAAAAGTGTTTCCGAATCATTTCTTCCGCTTTTGCCGGCTCAATGTCTCCAACTACAACCACTGCCATCAGGTTTGGACGATACCAGTCTTCGTAATATCGGCGAATAACGTCATACTTGAAACCTTTTATGATACTATCCAATCCAATCGGCAAACGGTCACCGTATTTTGAACCGGCAAATAACTGCGGATAGATTTTTTTAAACATCCTGTCGTTGGCACCCTTGCCCAACCGGCTTTCTTCAAGTATAATCGAACGCTCCCCTTCTATGTCAGCATCAAAATAAGTAACGTTGTGAGCCCAATCTTCAAGCACCTGGAAACCTTTCTCAAGATTGCCCGGCTTGTCTACTGGAATGGGAAGCATATAAACGGTTTCATCGAAACTCGTGTAAGCATTAAGGTCATTCCCGAAGCCAACACCTATATCCTGCAAAAAAGAGACGATGTCATTTTTCTTGAAATTCGTAGTTCCGTTGAAGGCCATGTGTTCGGCCATATGTGCCAGACCGCGCTGATCATTATCTTCGTTGATCGCACCTGCGTTTAGCACTAAACGCAGTTCCACTTTTTTCTCTGGCTTTTTATTTTGTCTGATATAATATGTCAATCCGTTCTCAAGCTTGCCAATTTTCACCTTCGGATCAAGCGGCAATTTATCGGCGGGATTTAACTGCGCAAAGGAAGCCTCTACAGCAACAATAGCAACCAGGAGCAACATCCACCGGGTAGATGTAAGGAAGAAGTTCTTCATGTTAAGTTTAATTTGTGTAAACAAATATATCGGAGGAACAATTTAGTGCATTTCCGTTCGTATAAAAGATGGGGAAAAGGAATATGTAGTTGCAATGAACAGTGAACGATGAACAATGAATACCCGTGATGCGAGATGCTGGTTACCTGCGATCACTTCTAGTTTAACCATTGTTAAGCATGTAGGTCTTCCAAATGCAACATTACCCTCCTGTACCCCAAATTAAGTATCTAATGTTCACTGTTCATTATTCATTGTTCATTCTTCATTGTTCGCTGTTCATTGTCTCACAATCTCTTCGATCACCTTTCCTACCGATCCGCTGGGCATCTGTATTCGAAGGAGGGCAGCAAGTGTGGGAGCGATATCAGTCATATACACTTCGCGATTTGTTTTTCCAGGCTTGATATGCCAGCCATACCATAACAAGGGAATATGAGCATCATAAGGACTCCACGACCCATGAGTTGTTCCCATAGAACCTCCATCAATCCATTGCGGCTTAAAGAGAATTTGTATGTCGCCGTTCCGCTTAGGAAAGTAACCATTGGCGATCATATCCTTTATCTTGCTGTTGAGCGGAAGATTACCAAGCTGTGCAAGATCAACGACCCGTGAAACTTCTTCCATTTTACTGAGCGAATCGATGATCCATCTCTTTATTGCTGATTCATTAAGATTCAGCGAATCAATAACGGGATGGTTCAGATGCACCTGGTAGTTGTACATACTTACAATCAAGCTGTCGCCACCAAATTTTTGTTTCAATTGTGGATTGAACCGATTCATAATGACCGACGAACTTACAGTTCCTGCAGGAATTTTGTTTTCCTTCAAAAAGCCAGGAACATGAGAGACACCATGATCGGCCGAAAGGAAAACCAGGTACTGCCCTTTCCCAACTTTTGTATCCAGATAGTTGAAAAAATCACCCAGATCTTTGTCAAGACGCAGATACGTGTCCTCTATCTCTATCGAATTCGGACCGAATGAATGTCCCACGTAATCTGGTGAAGAAAAACTTACCGCCAGTATATCGGTTACATTATCAGCTCCCAGGTTCTCAGCCTCAATCGCCGCCCTGGCCATATCTGCCGTGAGAGTATTTCCATATGGTGTCGAAGCGATAGCTCCATAATTTTTGCCGATAAATTTTTCGAGACTATAAGGAAAGCCTTTGTTGTCTGCTCCCAAAGGCTTCGACTCATAAAGTTTCTCGTCTGACGAGCTTTGAATGTATGTGTTCGCCGGGTATAGAAGGCTCCAGTTACGTCTATAATATTGATCAGCCAGTTTTTTGGCGTTAAAATCCTTCACCCACGCGGGAAGCTCTGTCATATAGTACGTGGAGCTTATCCAATTACCGGATCCTCCATCATACCAATATGCTGCATTGGCTGAATGGCCGGCAGGAAGAATTCCGCCGCGGTCTTTGAATGCCACGCCGATTACCTTACTCCGAAAATTGCTGGCCAGTCGAAGCTCATCGCAGATAGTGGTAACGAGCATATTCTTTGGACTCATCTCGCCTACCTGACCTGTGGCACCAACACCCTGTACTGTCTTATCTTCTGTGCAATAAACTGTTGTTTTGAGCAGGTTGTCGTACCACGCATTACCTGTTATACCATGTATTGAAGGCACACTGCCTGTATAAATAGCGGTATGACCACAGGCTGTCAACGTGGGCGTATATGGAATAAGAGCATTCTCACAGCTATAGCCCTGGTTTAGAAAGCGTTTGAATCCTCCGTTCGCGGCATAACGGTCATAAAATCGATATAAAAAATCCCAACGCATCTGATCAATTACAATACCAACCACCAGTTTTGGTCGGGTAATTGTGTTGTTTGGAGCAGCCGAAACCTTTGTCTGGGAGAAAGACGATGAGAAATAGTTCAACAAAATCAGCAGAGCAAATAAGCGAACCATCGGTATGTTTTGGCAAAAATATGCGAATGAGACATTAGCAAAGAGAAAAATTTCCCTCTTGAAATAATGATTTTCACTTATTTAACCCTAACGGCTTACAGATTGGTTTGTTAATCGTTGTCTTTCAGATGCTCTCGCTCAGGCAAAAACATTACCTTTGGCCATCTCAAAAATAACCCTCCTCGAAGGAGGCTTAAAAAAATTTACTATGGCGGATATTTTTGAAAGATTAGTCAAAAACAGCGGACCTATCGGTCAGCATCGGGAGCGCGCTCATGGATATTTTGCTTTTCCCAAACTGGAAGGCAATATCAGTAGCCGCATGAAATTTAGGGGCAAGGAGGTAATTGTGTGGAGTTTGAATAATTACCTCGATTTAGCCAATCACCCTGAAGTTAGGAAGGCAGATGCCCAGGGAGCAGCTGAATTTGGCCTCGGTTTACCGATGGGCGCCCGAATGATGAGTGGAAACAGCAAACATCACGAGCAATTGGAAAGGGAACTTGCAGAGTTTGTAATGAAGGAAGACGCCATATTACTAAATTATGGATACCAGGGGATGTCTAGCTTGATTGATGCTCTGTGCAGCCGCCATGATGTGATTGTTTATGATGCCGAAAGTCATGCATGTATAATTGATGGGCTGAGAATGCATAGCGGCCATCGCTATGTATATAAGCACAACGATCTATTAGATTGTGAAAAGCAATTGCAAAGAGCCACCGCAATGATTGAAAAACAAAAAGCCGGTGGCATTTTAGTAATTACAGAGGGAGTTTTCGGAATGGCGGGAGACCAGGGAAAATTGAAAGAAATCGCGGCCTTAAAGGATACTTATGAATTCCGTTTGCTCGTGGACGACGCGCATGGCTTTGGTACACTTGGCACCACAGGCGCTGGAGCCGGTGAAGCCCAGGGAGTGCAGGATAAAATAGACCTCTATTTTTCAACTTTTGCCAAGTCTATGGCATCGATTGGTGGCTTCATTGGAGGCGACAGGAACATAATCAATTACATCAGATATAATATCAGGTCACAGATTTTTGCGAAGAGCCTGCCAATGGCACTTGTGATTGGAAATTTGAAGAGGCTGGAACTGCTTCGCACGAAGCCGGAGTTGAAAGAAAAGTTATGGGAAAACGCCAGGAAACTTCAGAATGGTTTAAAATCGAGAGGCTTTGATATCGGTAAAACTGACTCGCCGGTAACTCCCATTTATATGAGCGGAGGAGTTGAAGAAGCGAGCGCTATGGTCATGGACCTGCGTGAAAATTATCATGTTTTTTGTTCAATAATCGTTTACCCAGTAATTCCAAAGGGTCACATTATTTATAGACTGATACCAACGGCTGCCCATACAGATGAAGACATTGAAGAAACTCTCAGGGCTTTTGATGAAACGAAGAAACGGCTTGACGCCGGGAAATATAAAGCCGCCGCAATTCCGCATATGGCGGACGTCCCGGCCTGATAAAAAAGATTTTTTTTTTAAAAACCCCAGACCGGGGTTTTTTTTATGCCTTCAAATTGCCTCGAAGTGCCAAAAAGTCGGAGTTTTCAACAAAGTTTCCACACACCCACACACTCTTGAATCAATTTGAGCGTTTATATAGACCCTGTGAAGATCAACACATACCGAACCCTAACCTGTATGAAAACGATCTTGATTCTGCTGCTATGTATACCATGGTTGATACCTAAAAATGTGTCCGCCCAGAAATCTTCGTCCGATAGTTTATCGGTCACCATCCTATTAAAAAATAAGAATTTAGTTGTCGACAGTGTATATATAATCTTCGACAAATATGATCTTACAGGAGCTGGCGTAATTAAGAAGATATATTATCCTTCACGTAACCAGGTAGTAATTGAAAAAGTTCCCAAGGGCAAATATTATGTCGATGTTCATTGCATCGGAATTGACCATCAGAACTACACAAAGGTGAGTACGATCGGCCGACGACGGTCAAATAAAGTGACGGTTCCATTAAAAACATATGAAGTGTACATCCCGGGTACTGCGATAATTCCGGCTTCTATTATCGATGTCAATAACCTTGTTGTTACTCAGAATAAATCTTTCAAATAGCTTCCACAGGAGTGCGCAAAATAAAAAGAGCCTCCCGAAGGAGGCTGCACTAATCAAATACCATTAACCATTAAACCTTATCCTATGAAAAACCAAATATAAGGTACTGGTGTTGAAACGATGGTTAGAAAAGGAATATATTTTTACTTAGCTAAGGATATTATTGATTGATGTCAACAGAGCAATACACAAAATACACACGGACTACAAGCAAACCCTTAGATGCCGCCACCGCTATTTTTTTTTACTGTCTGATGAACGATACATAAAGCGAAGTCATCAACTTTTGCATTGCAGCACGAGTTGAGACAAATTCTTTTTCTTGTTTGAAAGTGGATTTTTATCGCGTTCTTCTCTACCAGGTAGACTTAAACTTTTGCTGAAACTGATTGAAGGGAATCTTTCCAAATTTTCCCTCACCGAAATATTTTACAATCATCTCGAAATCCTTTGGCTCCATATACCCTGGAATAGCCTGCGGTGGCGCCTCTTCAATAGGAATGATCACTGTAGTTGGGTAAGATAACTGGCCACCGGTTAAATAAATTGCAAAGTCGTGGGTTTTATAACCAGGATTGAACTTATACGTCTTTCCATTCCATGTAATGCTTTGCGTTCCTTCTGCGTTAAGCTTGACTGCGTAAAATTTTTGTTGCAGATATGCACTTACATTTTTGTTTGAATAAGTTTTTTTGTCCATCACTTTGCACCAACCACACCAATCTGTGTACAGGTCAATTAATATTGGACGCTTCTCTTTTTGCATGTTTGCAGCAACTTCGCTCAAAGTCATCCATTCGACTTTTGAAACTCGCGGAGAGGATTTTTGCGCACAGGTAAAGACAGATAACCATCCAAACAAAACCAATAATTTCAGTGATTGCATGCTATTTTTGTTTTTCCACCCAAACATAACTCAAATTCCATGCATAAAATTGTGTTAGCGATCACGGGGGCTAGCGGTTCATTGTATCCCAAATTGTTAATCGAAAAACTGTTAACTATTCAGGATCAATGGACGGATCTGGCGATTGTTATGACCGAGAATGCAAAACAGATATGGAAAACAGAATTGGATAGTGATGATTACGAACGCTACCCGCTGACATTTTATAGCAATGACGATTTCATGGCGCCTTTCGCTTCCGGGTCTGCTCAATACAACTGTATGATTGTAGCACCTTGTTCCATGGGTACGCTCGGAAGGATTGCGAGTGGAGTTTCGAACGATCTTATTACCCGTTCTGCGGATGTAATATTAAAGGAAAGAAGAAAACTGATTTGCGTGATCAGGGACACGCCCTACAATCTGATCCATATCAAAAACATGGAAACGGTTACACTCGCAGGCGGCGTTATTTGCCCTGCATCGCCTTCTTTTTACAGCAAGCCATCTTCAATAGAAGCTCTCGTTTCGACAGTGGTTGACAGAGTGCTTGATCTCTCCGGTTTTACATATTCCTCTTTTCGATGGGGAGGGAAGTGATTGCATTTTTCTCTTCAGGTTTCTTTAGCCGCAAAGAAAAGGACCGCATGTCTGCAGTCCCTGTGTTAACGGTTTTGAATCGAGGCATTACCTTAAATCAACTTCTTCTACACCCGGGTATTTCTTTTTATCAAAAACGAATAACGCATCGTTTAGGGTTGCCTGACCGTTTAAATTATTTACAGTGTAAGTGTATTTATTTCCGTTTTTCTCGAGCACTTTTGTGCTGTATATGGTTTGCGTTTTCTTGTCAACGGTGATGTACACTTTGTGAAATGTTTTGCTTTTATCCACCGGCGTCATCTCAACTTCCTGTAAAACCTTCGTGCCTTCTTTCTTCTCGCCATTCAGCTTATACAGGAAATCCTTGTCATAAAAATTCGTAAACAACTTCTGAGGAGTAATGCCACTGGCTGAAGGATCAAGTTGAGTAATAGTTACCTCATTAGCCGCTTTTTCGTAAGTCCAGATATTTTTTCCATCGGAGAAAATATTTCTGCCCGCCATATCAACGCGATACTTTTGACCCTTCATATAAACAGTTCCTTTCTCAGTTCCTTGAACCTTGCCTTTTCCGTCTTCAACCTTCAGAACGAAACCAGACTGTACTCCTTTAAATGTCTTGAACTTAGAACTAACGGCATCTAAAACTTTCTTGGCAGCGGGATCACTGGACTGGCTATAACTCGTAGCGCCGCTGAACAACAATAATAAAACACTAGCAATTGACAGATATAACTTTTTCATGAGTGATTTTTAAGAAAGCCGCAAATATATGGTTATGCTGCAATTGTAAGACCATGAACAATGAACACGCGTTTACACGCAGTTGGCACATTAACAAATCCCTAACCGAGGTTAAGAAAATGCTGGTTAAGGTCAGCTTCTGTTTTAATTAATACATCCCGAGCCTTGCTTCCCTGGTTCGGACCTACAATTCCTGCGGCTTCCAATTGATCCATCAATCTCCCTGCACGATTATAGCCGAGTTTCATCCTCCTTTGTAAAAGAGATGTCGAGCCGATCTGGCTCTGCACGATCAGGCGAGCAGCGTCATCAAATAAATTATCCCGGTCGCTTAAATCGAAATCTCTACCCTCCAGATCTTTTTCATCTACATATTCAGGCAACAAAAATGCCTGGGGATATCCCCGCTGATCGCCAACAAATTCACACACCTTTTCTACTTCAGGTGTATCTACAAACACACATTGCAACCGGGTTAGTTCACCATTGTATGATATCAACATATCCCCTTTACCGATAAGTTGTTCAGCGCCGCCTGTATCAAGGATTGTCCGCGAATCGATTTTCGATGATACTTTAAAAGCGATTCGCGCCGGAAAGTTGGCTTTGATAGTACCTGTGATAATATTTACAGATGGTCGCTGGGTGGCGATAATGAGGTGAATGCCCACAGCCCGTGCAAGCTGTGCCAGACGTGCAATCGGCATTTCCACTTCTTTTCCTGCTGTCATAATAAGATCGGCAAATTCATCGATGACTAACACAATGAATGGAAGAAACTGGTGACCTTTCTCAGGATTTAATCGCCGTTTGATGAATTTTTCATTGTATTCCTTGATATTTCTTGCACCGGCTTCTTTCAAAAGATCATACCGCGTGTCCATCTCAATACAGAGTGCATTGAGCGTATGAATCACTTTTTTGGTGTCGGTAATAATTGCTTCTTCCTCTCCGGGAAGTTTTGCTAAAAAATGCTTTTCAATTGTGCGATACAAACTTAATTCAACTTTCTTTGGATCTACAAGTACGAGCTTTAATTGAGACGGATGTTTTTTATAAAGAAGTGATACAAGAATAGCATTCAACCCAACTGATTTTCCCTGCCCGGTGGCTCCTGCCATTAGTAGGTGAGGCATCGTGGCAAGATCTACAATAAAATTTTCATTGTCGATCTTTTTTCCAATAGCGATAGGTAAACTGTAATTGTTGTGCTGGAATTTGTCAGAAGCCAACAATGTTCTCATAC
>DAINQQ010000156.1:0-13236 GCA_036742645.1 Flavitalea sp. | reverse complement strand
TTCGTACTTCGTAAATCGCACTTGATAAATCGCAAATTGTACATCCCACATCCTAGATCCTAACATATTCAATGGCTTTATTTGCTTTAGACAAACAAGTTACATTTCCCCCGGTTCACCTGGCTGAGCCGGATGGCTTACTGGCTGTAGGTGGCGATCTCTCTACTGAGCGGTTATTGATGGCGTACAGATCAGGCATATTTCCCTGGTATGAGGGTGAACATATTTTGTGGTGGTGCCCCGACCCCAGGTTTATATTGTTTCCGGATGAGTTGAAAGTGAGCAAGAGCATGAAAGTATTATTAAAGCGACAGGCATTTGAGTTCACGATTAATAAGGCATTCACAGAAGTAATCAATAGTTGCAAAACTATTCCCAGAAAAGAGCAGGACGGAACATGGATAACCGACGACGTAAAAAAGGCTTATAACCGTCTGCATCAATTGGGATTTGCTCATAGCGCAGAGGTTTGGCAAAATGGGCTGCTCGTCGGAGGCTTGTATGGTGTCCGCCTGGGACGGATTTTTTTCGGGGAAAGCATGTTCAGCAAAACAAGCAATGCCAGCAAATATGCTTTTATTAGCTACGTTCAACACCTTAAAACTGAAGGTGTCCAGTTGGTCGATTGCCAGGTGTATACCGAACATCTTGAAAGTCTCGGAGCGAAAATGATCCCCAGGCAAATTTTTATGCAGGAACTGGCGAGGCACACCCAGTAGTCGGGAGTTCGGCGTCGGAAGTTAATGTATGAGCTACCTGGCAGGCGTTCTCAGAATCTCGTCCCAATATAATGTGGTAACATCGCTCTCCAGGTTGGCCAGTCGTGCCTCCACTCCTGTCCCCAGATATCCAGTTCATACCAGATCCCTTTGCCATACAATATTCCGGCAAACCTTCGGGCTGATTCAGGGTCTTCATAATCGCCACTTCCTGAAAGCAAATGAATGTGATTGCTACGCCGGATCTGGTCCAGGATCGAGTGATCATTTAGATTGGGCATGTAATGCATAGGGCTATTGAAATAGACATCTTCATTAAAGAATCCCTTCGTGTACTCGGTGAGGTCATACACACCGCTCATGGCGATGCATCCATTAATCAGATCAGGACGTTTAAAAAAGAGGTTAGCGCTGTGCAATGCTCCGAATGAAGCTCCACAGGTAATGATCGGCGTCTCCCAACTTGTATTGTTGCGAATGAATGGAACCAGTTCATTGTAGATATAATCGTTCCATGCCTTATGCCGGATCATTTTGTCATGCGGATCCATGTGATTATTCATCCAGCTTTCATTATTGATACTATCGACGGAAAACACTTTCACCTTACCCGAATCGATAAGCGGCGCCAGAGAATCCATCAACTGGAAGCGTTCGTATTCGAGATAATCAGCGGCCGCCGTCGGTATAAGTAACAACGCGAATCCATATGATCCATAAACAGCTACAGGCATTTCTTTATTCAAAGAAGGGCTAAACCAACTGGTAAGATTTCTTTCCATAAGCAGTAACAAATATGTGGTGATGTACGATGTACGAATGTACAAAGTAAGACATAAATGCATGATGTACGAGGTACGAAGTATGAGGTACAAAATATAAGCCACCAAGTCAGATGATCGACAGCCTGCCATCCATACTTCAGACCTGTGACATCTTACGTTTTACATCTTCCTCACTTTTCGTACGTCGCAACTGCATAATGTTTCAGGGTGGTAATTTTTAGATGATTGGCGACTACGTGCACTTTTTTATATTCGCGGAATTTACTTTCCTTGTCTAAAAATCCAATGATGCAGGAATACTGGTCCTTTCCTTTTTCAATAACTGGCTTTGGCAAAGTACCAAAATTGGGAAGTTTTAGGGTATCCCCGCCTTCGATTTCCTCATATTTAAGCTTGACGAGGTAATGAAAAGTTTTAGGCGTTTCATAAAGCGTCACTGAAAAGTACCAGTCGTTTAAAGGGTTGTTTACTTTTTCCTTGTACTCAGCGACAGGCTTTTTGCTCACAGAGTCACGATATTCAGGAATCCTTATGGTCAAAGGTTTTTCATTGCTTTCTGTGCCCTGGTCATTTGGATCATGTTTGGCAGGTTCACTACATCCTGTAATTGTCATCACAACAAGTATGGCCACCGGAACGGCGAATTTCATAAGGTTATATTTCAATGTAAGAATTCAATTTTCTTTTCGGGTCGTCGTTCAGCGTATTGATAAATCAGTCCGCGTATATAATCATTCTCGGGATAAGGCGTGATGCAAGGCTTGAGCACTTCGAGCGATTCTACCGAAAAACCTGTCGGTACGTAGCCCATACCATAAAACTTTCCCTTTTCTACGAGGATACAACTTTGTTCAGCTTCGTGTTTCCCATCATCGATCAAAGCAAAGGATGGAAGCATTTTTTCAAGATATTCCATGGCATTTCTCAGGCGTATGTTGTATTCCTCGGGAGGCTCGCTCTTTTCACATGCGCCAAGACAGTAGTATTCGTTGATACCCACACACCTTTCATCATTGACCTGTAAAAAACAGAGCTTTGGACAAAGATCAAATTGCCTGATCAGTTTTCGTAACAAGCTATGCCCTTCCGCGAACATGTTAAATGTATACAAGGCTTTCAAATTTGATTTCTTTTTATCAATGACCAACCTTAGGTACCCGTTATGATCTTCATAACTGTACAAGCCATATGTAGGAGTAAACCTTTTCTGGCTGTTATTGTATTGGGGCCATAGTCTTCTTATTTCGATGCTTTCAAGAATGAAGGCTATTAATTCAGTGCTGCATTGCTGATATGTGATGCTGTAAACATTACGCAAAAATTCCTGCCGCTGTCTGCCGGCGCCATTATGTGTAAAATGACTGCTAACCCTGTATTTCAAATTTTTTGCCTTACCGACATAGATGATCTTTCCATGCTGGTTATGGAAATAGTACACACCAGGACTATATGGAAGATTAATAACCTGTTCCCTTGGAAGATGAGGTGGCAGCGACTGTTCACTGGAGCCCCTCCGAAGAAATTCCGCGATATGGCTATGGCCTTCATTCCTTAAAATGTGTTCGAACAACTTGACAGTAGCCGTGGTATCGCCTCCCGCGCGATGCCGGTTTTCAATTGTGATTCCGAATTCCCGGCAAAGATTTCCGAGGCTGTAGGAAGGTAACCCGGGAAAAGCTTTCTTTGACAGCCTTACGGTGCAAATCTTCGGGGCAACAAGCTCGTAGCCAGCCTGTGAAAGATGGTGTTTCAGAAAAGAGTAATCGAAGTTTACATTGTGGGCGATGAAAACTTTTCCCTCGAGCATGTTGTAGATACGAGGCGCTACTTCTGCGAAAGAAGGCGCGGAAGCTACCATCGCGTGACTTATTCCAGTTAGACTTTGAATATAGTAAGGGATAGGAACGATTGGTCTCACAAGTGTTTCGAAGCGGTCGACAACCTGGTCCCCGTCATGCAACACAATACATATCTCAGTAATGTCGTTATTCGAAGCGTACCCACCGGTAGTTTCTATGTCTACAATAGCATACATGCAACGGTAAAGTTATGGAGACGACCGAAATGAAAAAAGAGGGATTAATCGATAGAGTCATTTTTTTAGTCTGCATCGAGCCCTTATTAATCCGGCCTGTGATTTAACCTGTAAAATCCAAAATCTATGCAACAGATCTCCATGCAACACGTGGAAGAAAACGCCCTCATGGCCGCCACTGCCGTGCTCTTCTTTGCCGCAGTAGCGATGTTTTCCTTCATCTTCACCCAGAGTTAAAACAGTTCCGTTTGAACGACATTTAATACTTACAGCCCCGTTAAAAACCCACGACTGTAAGTATTTTCTTTAAAATTGGCTAAAACACTTGTCTTATAAAAAGCCTTATATTACATTTGTTACTGTAAAGTCTCACTGTGCCTTACGCGGCTTTACCCCATAACCCACTATCCCACCCTAGGACCAACTTAATTTCCGACCCTACGTAGCCTGTGAATGTCACAAGTCATTCATTTATTGTCAACTCAATCATAGCGTATGAAAAAAATCAGCGAATGGGGAGAAACCGGGAAAGTTGCTCTTCTCGCCCTTGGCTTCCTCACTTTTATTATGTTATTGTCTTACCTGTACTGGTTTGCATAACATATAACTCTACCACAAAAAGCAATTGATTTTCTGCACTCAGGTGCGGTGATGTCTTTTTTACTCTAGCAGAATGCCAGTCATTCTGCTTTTTTATTGCACCGCTTCACTCGGCAACAATTCTTACTTTTGCATCCCTAATATTTAAGCTTTCAACAGAAAACTTATGGAGTTGAGTAAGAATTACGATCCGGCTTCGATTGAAGAGAAATGGTATAAGCATTGGAAGAGCAAAGGCTACTTCGCCAGCACGCCTGATGAGCGGCCATCCTATACCGTCGTTATCCCGCCTCCAAACGTAACCGGGGTATTACATATGGGTCATACCCTCAATGAGACTGTACAGGACATACTGGTACGAAAAGCCCGCATGAGCGGATTTAATGCTTGTTGGGTTCCCGGCAGTGATCATGCATCTATTGCCACAGAAGCCAAAGTGGTTGAGATGCTTAAGAAGGAAAAAGGAATTGAAAAATCACAACTCTCTCGTGAAGATTTCCTGCGTTATGCTTTTGAATGGAAGGACAAATATGGGGGAATCATCTATCACCAGATCGAAAAACTGGGTTGCAGTGTCGACTGGAATCGGGCAACATTCACGATGGATCCCGATTATTACAAAGCCGTCATTAAGGTTTTTGTTGACCTGTATAACAAGAAAAAGATTTACCGAGGTGCGAGGATGATTAACTGGGATCCTTCCGCAAAGACTGCATTAAGCGACGAAGAGGTGGAATATAAAGAAATTCAGGGGACGTTGTATTATGTGAAGTATCTCGTAGCAGAGAATTCCGAATCCAGAGAAGGAGAATATATAACCATCGCAACCCAGCGACCTGAAACCATTATGGGTGATACGGCAGTTTGTGTTCATCCTTCGGATGAGCGCTATACACACCTTAAGGGAAAGCATGTCATCGTTCCGCTTGTCAACAGGAAGGTGCCGGTGATTTTTGACGAATACGTTGATCCGGAATTTGGTACCGGCGCATTGAAGATCACACCGGCTCATGATATGAACGATTATAATCTCGGATTAAAACATCACCTCGAGGTCATTGACACGCTCAATGAAGACGGAACACTTAGTGAGGCTGCAGAGGTGTATGTTGGTATGGACCGCTTCGAAGCACGAAAGAAGATAGTACAGCAGTTGAGGGACGAAGGACTCGTATTAAAAGAACAGGAGTACCAGACCAGGCTGGGATTTAGCCAGCGTACAAATGCAGTTGTAGAACCGCGCATCTCCACGCAATGGTTTGTCGCCATGCGTTCATTGGCAGATAAGGCATTGCACGAAGTCATCGAAGGAAGAATCGATATTCATCCTGGCGATAAATTCCTGGCAACATATAAGTATTGGCTGCAGAATGTAAGAGACTGGTGTATCAGTCGCCAATTATGGTGGGGACAAAGAATTCCTGCATGGTATGATGAAACAGGAAAATTTGTAGTAGCTGAAACGGAAGAAGAAGCGGAAAGACAGTTCAATGAACAGCACGGTCGACCGTCGACCGTCGACGGTCGACTGAAGCAGGACGAAGATGTCCTGGACACCTGGTTTTCTTCCTGGTTATGGCCGATTCAGGTTTTCAAAGGGATTTCTCACCCTGGTAACAAGGATATTAGCTACTACTATCCTACATCCGTACTCGTAACTGGCCAGGACATTATTTTTTTCTGGGTTGCAAGAATGATCATGTCAGGTATGGAATTCATGCACAAAAAACCATTTAGTGACGTGTATTTTACAGGGATGGTACGTGACAAATTAGGAAGAAAGATGAGCAAGCAACTTGGCAATTCTCCTGATCTGTTACATCTCATTGATCGTTTCGGCGCAGACGCTGTTCGATTTGGCATAATGGTCTCCTCCCCCGCAGGCAACGACCTTTTATTTGATGAAAGCTCACCTGAACAAGGCCGCAACTTCAATAATAAAATATGGAATGCGTTGAAGCTGGTAAAAATGTGGAGCGAACGCCAGGTGACAACCGAAATAAATAAGGACTCGATCATTTCCTCTGATTTTGCGATTTCATGGTTTGAAAACAGGTTGTCCGAAGCAAGAGCAGAGGTCGAAAAACTGATGTCTTCCTTCAAACTGAGCGAGGCTCTTAAAACAATCTATTCATTGATTTGGGATGATTTCTGTAGCTGGTATCTTGAATGGATTAAACCAGGTTTTGAACAACCGATTGATCGTTGCGTATATGAAAAAACAATTGAATTCTTCACAGAACTTCTCCAGTTGCTTCATCCCTACATGCCATTCATTACAGAAGAAATCTATCACCTCCTTGATGAACGGAACGAAGATCTTACAGTGAGACAATTTGGTTCGCCACGTGAGACTAACAAAGAAATTCTGAGAAGTGGCAGCTTACTCAAAGATCTTATTACAGGATTGAGGGATGCACGGATTAAGAATCAAATTAAGCCGAAGGAAGCTATACAATTACATATCCAAACCGCTTCGCGAAAAGTCTATTCTTCCATACAAGCTATCCTGGCCAAGCAGGTGAATGCAAGCGAAATTAATTTTACCAACCAGCCGCTATCTCAATCAATAACTGTAGTGATAGGAAAGGAAAAATTCTCTCTGGTTACTCAACAGCCAATAGATACAAAAAGCCAAAAAGAGGAATTGCTGAAAGAACTCGAGTATCTCCGCGGATTCTTATCCTCAGTAGATAAGAAGCTAAGCAATGAAAGATTTGTACAAAATGCCAGGCCCGAGATCGTAGCTATCGAGCAAAAGAAAAAAGCCGATGCACAGACGAAAATAAAAGTGATCGAAGAAAGTCTTGCCGCGCTTTAATTTTTTTCTTCCGTCGTGTCCTTCGTATTCTTCTCTTCGTGTTCTTTGTGAACCCTCTGATTGTGCAGTTAGGAGGTTCACAAAGAACACGAAGAGAAGAATACGAAGGACACGAAGAGAGGTTAGCGAGTCAACAAATTCACCGGCAACACAAATTCGAACTGGTTCGCGTCTCTTCCTTCCAGATCTTTATCCAATAGCCTGCTATACCTGAACCCAAAACTCACCGGTAATTGATTCCACCATTTCGTATCGAAAAATATCTCGCTCCCATAAGACCGGAAATCTAAACTTACTAGCTTGTTTGCAGTGTTGTAATCGGATACCCGGGTAAAGTCGTAAAAAACATTACTTCGCACTCGTAAGAAGTAAACAATATTGGCAAAGCCCCAGTCAGGATAGACTAATGGGAAATGATAATTCGCCCCAAGCCTCCACATGCGGTGAAAATTGTTTGTAGAATACCCTCTCGAAAAGGGAAAACTGTTCGAAAAACGTATATCATTCAAGGTGTCCCTGTTGTGCCATGCTGCCTGGAGAACGAGGCTATGATTGATAAAAATGCCCGGTAAATATAGATTTCCTGAGACAAGGAACTGATTGCCGTCCAGATTTGTAATTGCTTTTTTATAGTTGAGATTTACTGTTTGCGCGAATCGTGGATAGATGTGTTGCCTTGCCTGTTGAATTTGATTCGAAAAGTTAAGAGACGTATTCATATATCCAAATGCGCGGTTTTCAAAACTATCCTTATAGTACCCGGTGAAATATCTTTTGTTGTATACATAGTCTGAAGAAGCCGTGAGATATGTAAAAGTTCGACCGCCAGTCAAATTTAAAGGAATAGAAAATCCAATACTGTTCTCCCATTCATTCCAGTAAACCTTGGGGGCATTCGTTCGTATACTGGCATTACGATCAAAGGTGTACTGCGTTGCGACTCTTACAAAAGGAAACCATCCTCCATATAATGCAGAAAATCCAAGCTGTGTATATTTTTCATTCCGGTTGTAGTTTAGAGAAATTTCCGACTGAAGCGTATTGAGAATATTTTCACTCACAAAAGAAAAGCTATAGTCAGGATCACTGATGTACGGCCGGCGGCTATGAAACTTAAAAAGACGGAATGATTTTGAATAATCCGTAACACTGTAATTTGTGTGTGGAATTTCCGACAGAAACCCATTCAATGAATCCGAAATTGATAGAATGCCAAAGTCTGACTGATCCGGTAACAGTTTCATGGTAGAAAGATCCTTCTGCCGATTGGTATCCACGGTCGCAAACATCAGTTGATAGCCGTTAGCTGTAAATCTCGTCCATACCAATTTATCATTAAGCGCAGTAAGTTGATAATCGCCGGTATGATGTGAATTTGGTTCTGTTTCGGGCATAATGTTCAATTGGTCGTTTTGCCAACGGAATATTCTATCGTTTCCATGATGAGACGCCGTGAAATAAATCGAGTTGCTTTGTGTTGAGGGAAAGCCGATTACAGTCCACGCAAATGGTAGAATGTATTGCACGCTGTTACTCACATGATCAATAATGGCGACAGACATTTTTCCTTCATGGTTCCTCACAGCACTTACCACTTTGTTCTGGCCATAGAACTTCGGGTTTGTATAAAATAATCCGTCGTTATTAGGAATATTTTTTTCGAGCGAACCGTTACTTGCGTTTATCAAATGCAATTCACTGTGGCCATCGGCATCAACATGAACAGCAACGACATGGTTTCCGTCCTCTGAAATATCAGGAGAAAAGTATTTTGCATTTGTTGTCAGATTTTTTTGGGAACCGTCATGTATATCCAGCAACTTTAAGTCACTGAAATCACGCCAACCCCAACGAATATCAGGATTAAAAGAAGCATATACAATCCTGCCGTTGCGATACGAAAAGTAATTGTCAATAGACAAGTCGCGTGTTCTTATCTTTCTTTCCTTTCCATCCGATCGGATAACAAAACAAGGAATTTGTTTGTAGCTGGTTTTCAAATAAACAATCGAATTTGAATCAACCCACTGAGGGTATTCCTGGTCAGCAACAAAATGTTTTGCAGGAGTTGATGCGGATGACGGAATCGTATCAAAGAATGCAAGCGCCTCCTGTCTGAATTCCTTAAATGTTTTGCCAGTATAACGCTTTACGGCTTTTTGAAAAGGATAAAACAAGCCCTTCCAGGCGGCGGCATCATTCGTGACCTTTTTCCAGATGTCCGTTCCATACTTATCACGTCCGTATGCGACCAGAAAATAACCTAACGGGTAATGGCTGGGAACAAAATCTCGTAGAGATCCATTGCGCAACTTCATATAAGAATAATTCTTTCCGGCCGACCACAACGAGCGGTAACCATTGAAAAAATATGGGAGTCTTCCGCGGCCCTGGTTGCTGACAAATGTTTCCTGATACACAGCATCACCCTCGAAGAACCAGTCGGGTATAGTTAGCGCATTTGCCAGTGCCTGTCCTTCTTCACCAAACAAAATATAAAACCCTGAAGCAAATCCTTTCCTGAAATTGTTATACTGCTGAACGTGACGATACTCATGGATAGCAAGACTTTGTATCCAGGGAAGACTACCGAGTACAAAACTATTTGGATCCGGCGTTAGCTGAAATTCACTTCTGTAAGGACCGAGACTAACATATCCATTTGATACGGTTGTCTGATTTTGAAGTACGATGTTTATTTTGCGTATCCTTTCACCTATCGAGTTGCTGGTTGTCCGGAAAAGATCGTTAGAGATGCTGGCAACCTGTTGTGCCTGTTGCTCAAGACCTGCAGGAAATATAATTCGAAAAGTATCCGTGTTGATCTGTTTCCATTTAACAGAAGGCGGATTTCCCCCGAATTGTTGAGCGCTTAAAGCGGCTGCAAATAATAATAATGTTAAACAGGAAACCAGGAATTTCAGATTCATAATTGGAAAGAATATATAATCAATCGTCCAACTCTGTCACATAACTTTTACTCGATTTATTTTTTTAACAACACTGTCTTGCCGGTTTTAGCAGATTCTCTTGCTGCCTCAAGGATTTTGACGACCATTATATTATTAGAAAGGGAGTATAATCCATATTCAGAAACGGATATTTTTTTCCTGATGACGTCAGCAAAATAGGAAAACGGATCAAGATACACGCCAGCATCGGTAGCACTGAGCTGAATTGCTTCTTCTGGTATATCGTTTTTATTTCTGAACAGCATGTTGCGAGCATTTTGAGAGATAATATAACCGCTTTCTCCATAAACCTCCATGTCTTTGCGGCCAAATGGCCAGTTCCACGAAGCCTGAATGATTCCCTGCGCTTCCGGATAGGTAACAATTATTGTTGCTTCATCGTCTACCTTCGGATATATATTCGGTTTGAATTGCCTCGTTACCGCCGTCACGGAAACAGGTTGGGACCCTTTCGTTAGATAGGTCATAATGTTAGCGCCATAGCAACCAAAGTCAATCAGGGCCCCGCCACCATTTTGAATAGGATCTGTAAGCCATTGCAGGAATTCCTTGCTTACACCAATCTCTTTTGGACCCTGGTGACCGTGATGAAATACAGCCTTTTTTAGTTTACCGATTGAATTGCTATCGTTTAGTAGTTGATAGGTCTTTTCGGTTGTTGCATACCATGATGTTTCATAGTTTGTAAGCAGGTGGATTCCGTGTTTTTTTGCCAGCGCTTGCATTTTCAAAGCATCGTCAACGTTAGTTGACAATGGTTTTTCAACCATAACATGAATGCCTCGTGGGGCACAATTCTCCACCGCGGCAAGATGCTCATATATTGATCCAAACGCAACAACCGCCTCCGGTTTTACTGCATCAAGCATTGTTTTGAGATCGGTGTAAAACAGGTCTTTATTAAGTTTGAACTGCCGGATATATCTCGCCGACAATTCTTTGTTTGGCTCATAGATGCCCACCACCTGGACGTCACTTTTATCCTTTCTGTTCAAGATCCAGGACACATGCCCGTGGGATGTACCGGCTACTGCCACTCGAAGTGGTGAACTTTCCGACGATTGCGCGAAGGCTGAATTGCCCGCTGTGCCTGCGAGCACGCTTGTCGCCAGGGCAATTTTTATTAGAAGAAAAAGATGTCTCATGATATATAGATTAAAGCTAGTATAGAGTGTGTTCGAAAACTTATTCGAGACGACTAATATCTCCTTCGCTCGTATTTAATTCGTTTACCAAAAAAGTTCGTATATCTCACCACAAACAGGTTATCATACTCGCCGTCTGCAAGGTCTGTCAACTTGTTTTGGTTAAGCAGACCATTTACGACATCATCAACTGTATTACTATGGCCAACAATAAGAGTGTTGGTGCCTAACATTTTCAGTTTGTTGATAAATAACGAATCCGGTCTGGGGCCGTACGGTTGAATAGTCAACCCGACCGATGCACTTAGTGGCTCCGCTGTTGAACGCGTACGTTTAGTATTCGTCGAATAGATGTTCTTAATTTGCTTACCTTTTAGAACCTCTTTCAATGCCTCTGCTCTTTTGGTACCGGCATCGCTCAATGGTGGATCATCTGGTGTACTCATTGTAACACCGGCCGATGGCACCGCTTTTTCAGCATGTCGCACGACATAATAAGTATGACTGCACGACGTTAGAATTAAGGTGGATAGGAATAAACCGGCAAGTTTTTGCATGATGAGCTTTTAACTTTTTAAAATTAAGTGCATACTAAATATACCTGTCATTTTTTGTATATTCATATAGCAGTTTACAAATCGTATAAAAATATGAAGACATTATCCGAAACCTGGTTTGCCGATGGATACATCGATTTCGAATTGAAAAAATATACGTTATTGGCGTATCTGCAGGAAGTCAACACATACTTCAATGAAAACAAACTCTATCCTCAACTTGCTGATGTGATCTTTCATTATAATAATCTCGTCGCATTCAGAGAGAACAAAAAATACCTCCAGGAGCAGTTTCCAAAAAAATTTACCGGAATACAGATGGAGAAGCTGCAATTACTATACGAACAGATGATCGAGGATAATGAGCTCATGCAGGAACTGGAAGAAATTATTCATTACTCAACAGGCAAAATCAAAACGGCGATCTCAAATGGTACAGAGATTTATGAATTCGTTGAAGACAAGCTCACCATTTTTCCGGTAGGCCTTATCCCCCTCGAAATTCACGAGGGTTATTTTTTTCTAAGTGAAGGCTCTTATCGAAATACCCGTGTTTATCAATACCGATTAAGCTTCTTCGAAAAACATGATGCAAAATATCGTTCCATAAGAACCGAGTTCGTCGACCACTGGGAACGGAATATTGTGAATACTTATGAAAACATCAAAGCTGAGTTGATACGTACAAAAAAGTCTTTCCCCAATCCCGCCGTATACTCAATCGAAACTGAACTCACCTTCCCGATCGACGAAACCTTACTCCCCATCGCTAAAAGAACACTTGTTAGATACATTTCGGGGAATGCAGCGTGATAATTTGAAGATTTGAAAATTTGAAAATGAACCGCCGGATGATTCATGGCGAGTTCCCCTCACGCATTTGCTGAAAACATCTGAAAGCTGGTTCGGCTGTTCATTTTCAAATCTTCAGATCTTCAAATCTTCAAATTTCTCTAGAACGCTTTTTTCTCCTCAACCTCCGTTCCCCATTCAATTCCTTTGAGTGTTGCAGGAACGCCTTCCCTGATCCATTTAGCGGCAGTGGCACCTTTTAAGTAATGATCAAAGAATTGTGCAAGGCGAATGCTTAGGTCTTTACGGTTTCTTCGGTCTACCAGGTTGTGATCTTCATCATTGTATTGAAGAAGCCATGCTTTTTTTCCAAGCCTTCTCATCGCTGTAAAAAGTTCTATTCCCTGGTACCAGGGTACCGCTCCGTCTTTGTCATTGTGCATGATTAAGAGAGGAGTTGTTATTTTATCAGCTCTGAACAGTGGTGAATTTTTGATATAGAGGTCCTGCCGTTGCCATAAGGTGGCTCCAATCCTGGTTTGCGACCTCTCATACTGGAACTGACGGTTCAGGCCCGTTCCCCAGCGGATACCGCCATATGCACTGGTCATATTCGCAACGGGCGCACCGGCGCTTGCTGCAGCAAACATTTTTGTCCGCGTAACAAGGTATGCTACCTGGTATCCACCCCAGCTTTGTCCCTGGATCGCCATTTTTGTAGAATCCACCCAAGGCATTTTCGCTATGTACTTTGCCGCTGAAACAACCGAGTTATAAGCACTTTCACCCGGTTCTCCGTTTTTATAATAA
>DAINQQ010000155.1:0-13316 GCA_036742645.1 Flavitalea sp. | reverse complement strand
TGCTGCCACAATTTTTGGCAATACTAAATACGCTTTTGTATTAATACCCATGATCTCCAATGCATCGATTTGTTCACTTACCCGCATATTACCAAGCTCACTAGCTATCTTACTTCCTACCACACCAGCCAACACGATACACACAAGGGTAGGTGCGAATTCGAGGATCACAGTGTCACGAACGACTTGTGCGATAGTCGATTTTGGAATAACCGGGCTGGTTAACTGGTAGGCTGTCTGCAGGGCAGATACTGCGCCCATAAAGAAGGAAATGATCACTACAATACCCATTGAACCCAATCCGATCTCGGCGCATTGATGCATAAATTCTTTCCAATACATCTTACCGTTCTCCGGCCTGGAAAACATTCCT
This sequence comes from Flavitalea sp., assembly GCA_036742645.1. Classification (GTDB taxonomy): domain Bacteria; phylum Bacteroidota; class Bacteroidia; order Chitinophagales; family Chitinophagaceae; genus Flavitalea. The sequence goes on along the minus strand of DAINQQ010000155.1, from coordinate 12,943 downwards.
TTGATCAATAATAAATATCGCCCCAGCTCAGTAAAGAAATGCATACATGTTTTTGAAAAGCGAATGTTCAATGTAAGAATGATCCATTCTCTTTTGATAATTTAAGTTCAATATACAATATTCGCTATTTCCGTTTGACATATTGTATGCAGCCGTTAATCCTTTTTTGACCTTCTCAACCAGGAAGTTTTTTTTGAGCTCTGATCGGCAAGTTGTTTTGATTTTAATTGTGCATCGACAACGGCAACCAGCGCCATATTCGCAATGCTGCGTACCGAACTTCCTAACTGTAAAACATGAACGGGCTTTTTAAGACCAAGCAGAATAGGACCGATCGCATCAGCACCACCCACTTCTTTTAGTAAATTATATGCCACGTTACCTGCCGCGAGATTGGGAAATATCAACGTATTCACATCATGGTCGGCTAACTCACTAAATGGGTAGTTTTCACTAAGCATTTCGCGGTTGAAAGCCAGGCTTGCCTGAATTTCACCATCAACAATCAGCGAAGGGCTTTTCTGTTTTACAATATCCCTGGCGTGAGCCACCAGTCTTGCCTCAGGAGAATCGCTACTTCCAAAGTTGGAGTAACTAAGCATTGCGACACGCGGCGTGAGGTTGAAGTTCCTCACTTCCTTCGCAACCAATAATGTAATGTCCGCGAGCTCCTGGGCGGTTGGATTGAAATTAACGGTGGTGTCTGCCAGGAATAGTGGACCCTTTTTCGTCAGCAAAAGATACATGCCCGCAATTTTTTTCACTCCTTCCTCCATGCCAATAATCTGTATAGCAGGTCGTATAGTATCAGGGTAGTTTTTTGTCAGGCCGGAGATCATTGCATCAGCGTCACCAGTTTCTACCATCATGCAACCGAAATGGTTGCGGTCCTTCATAATTTTGAGGGACTCATATTTATTGAATCCCTTGCGTTGACGCTTCTGAAAGAAAATTTCCGCGAAATGCCTTCGCTTTTCCTCGTACAAATCACTTTGCGGATCGATGATCTGCAGCTCATCAATATCAATCTTATTGGCTTCTGCGATGGCCCGGATTTTAGTCTCGTTGCCTAATAATATCGGCTGCGCAACGCCTTCATCATATATGATCTGGGCCGTTTTTAAAATCTTCTGGTTATCAGCTTCCGCGAAAACCAATCTTTTGGGATCTCTTTTGGCCCTGCTTCCAAGCAACCGTATGATCTGGTTATCGAGACCGAGTCGTTTGTTCAATTCAATCGCGTAGGCGCCCCAGTTTGTAATATTCGTTTGGGCAACCCCGCTTTCAATGGCAGCCCTGGCAACTGCTGGTGCTACCGTTGCCAACAACCGTGGATCGAGCGGTTTTGGGATAATGTAAGAAGGGCCAAAGGTGATGTTGCTTTCGTTATAGGCAATATTGACGATATCGGGCACAGAGGTTTTTGCCAATTCCGCCAGGGCATGAACCGCAGCCAATTTCATGGCTTCATTGATCTGGGTGGCACGAACATCGAGCGCTCCTCTGAAAATAAAGGGAAAACCCAGTACATTGTTAACCTGGTTAGGATAATCACTCCGGCCGGTCGCCATAATAATATCGTCACGAACTGCAGCGGCTACTTCATAACTTATTTCAGGGTCTGGATTTGCCATGGCGAAAACGATCGGCTTACGTGCCATGCTTTTTATCATTTCTGGAGTAACAACATTGCCGACGCTAAGCCCAACAAATACGTCTGCATCCTTCATTGCCTGTTCGAGGGTGACATCTGGTCCTTTAACATGACTGGCAAACTTTAGTTTTTCTTCGTCGAGCGCCACCCTGTTTGGATGCAGCACGCCGTCTTTATCGAACATCGTAAAGTTGGAATATCTTGCTCCGAGTGCAATATAGAGCTTGGCACAAGCCATCGCGGCCGCGCCGGCACCATTGATCACGAAGCGTACCTTATCGATCTTCTTTCTTTGTAATTCGAGGGCATTGAGGAGGGCTGCTCCGCTAATGATCGCAGTTCCATGCTGGTCATCATGCATGATTGGAATTCTTAGCTGCTCCCTTAATTTCTGTTCTATATAGAAACATTCCGGGGCCTTTATATCTTCCAGGTTGATGCCCCCGAATGTAGGCTCGAGGGATTTAACGATCTGAACAAATTTTTCAGGATCCTTTTCGTTGATTTCAATATCGAAAACGTCGATGTCTGCAAAGATTTTAAATAATACCCCTTTGCCTTCCATAACAGGTTTTGCCGCCTCCGGACCGATATCACCTAATCCTAGTACCGCCGTACCGTTACTGATAACTGCTACCAGGTTCCCTTTTGCGGTGTATTTATAGACGCTTTCAATATTCTTAAAAATCTCCTTGCATGGCTCGGCAACGCCGGGTGAATAGGCCAGAGACAGGTCTCTCTGTGTTTTTGCATCTTTGGTAGGCACCACCTCGATCTTTCCCGGCCTTCCTTTAGAGTGATATTCCAACGCCTGTTCCCGCCGTAAGTCTTTTTGCATAGTTAGTTTTTAGTAAACACTGGCTCACCTTCCCAACTTCTCCATGTTATCGCAGCAATTTACGAAAATCGTATTCTAACGGGGAAAGGAGAAGGTTTTTGATTTTTTGCCGCGAATTACACTAATTAGCACGGATTGCTTGCCAGTTCGTATAATTCTGTACAACTTTGTTCGGTTAACCCAAATTGTTAAATCCTTCGCAAATAGAAAAACTGGAAAATATATTGCTGGAAACGCTCGTACATATATAAAAATTAATTAAGTCATATGAGGCAAATGAAATTTGAATGGTTACTGACTGTTTTGGCCGGCGTTGTAATAGTTTCGTCGTGCAAAAAAGAAGATGGGGTTGCATCCGATCCGGTGACCGTCGCGGATAAGATTAAAGACACCGTGCTTCTTTATTCTAAGGACATTTATTTATGGAATTCCCAAATACCGTCCAGCTTTGATCCCAGAGCTTATGGAGATCCGGACAAGATTATGACGGCTATTCGTGCTTATAGCCAGGAGCCGGGTTTTACGCAACCAGTAGACCGTTGGAGTTTCGCAATAAAACAAACTGAATGGGATAATATCAGTTCCGGGGTTACACAGGATTTTGGGTTGAGTGTTTTTTTCTATACTGATGGCGACTTGCGGGTGAAATCCGTCGAGAAGCAATCGCCTGCAGGTAAAGCTGGAATTCGTCGTGGCTGGCGCGTTACAAAGCTTAATGGCAATTCAAACATTACAAATAGTAATTCGAACTTTATTATCGAGCAGGTGTTCAACAGCAACTCTACATTGTTCACGTTTTTAAAACCGGATGGGAGTACAGCAGACATACAACTAAACTCAGCTACCTACCAGGAGGATCCTATTTTTCTCGACACAGTGTATACTATCGGTATAAAGAAAACCGGTTACCTTGTATTCAATTCTTTTCTTGGCGATACCAACAAAATATATAGCGACTTCCAGCGAATATTTAACCGGTTTAACCAAGAGGGTATCGGCGATATGATTGTCGACCTCCGGTATAACGGCGGCGGTTATGTGGCGGTACAGAGCAAATTGGCAAATTACCTGGTGCCCTCTGCCGGGAATGGCACCTTGATGATGAAGCAGGAATATAACAATAGCAACAAACAATATAACAGCTCAACCTTCTTCAGTAAGGCAGGTTCTTTAAATCCTGGCCGTATATTTTTTATAGTCAGCAACAATACGGCTTCAGCGAGTGAGCTGTTAATTAATAATTTGAAGCCATACGTCGATGTTAAGCTGGTAGGTCCGTCAAATACATACGGTAAACCGGTGGGTTACTTCCCGATTCCGGTTGATGATTGGTATATTTTTCCTGTTTCATTCCGTACAACAAATAAAAATGGGCAGGGAAGCTATTTTGATGGCATTCCACTCGATAAACAGGTAGGTGATGGATTGAATAAAGATTGGGGAGATAAGGATGAAGCTGCTCTGGCCAGCATTTTAAAATACGTCGATTCAGGATCGTTCAGTGTAGTTGGAGAAGTGCCGGGCATTGCCGCGAAAACATATCAGAATGCTGAGGTTGTTGAAAGCAATAAAAAATTAGATCGTTCATTCAAAGGGGCTATTGGTACAAGGCAATTTTAGCATTCCCTTATCCATCCTGACTTTTTCTTTTCAAAGATATTGGGCGCACAAGCAGTATTGTGCTTTGTGCTTTTGTGGCCTCTTGATTGTACCCGACAGGGGCCTCAAAGGTGCGAGGAGACGGAAGTAATTCATTCTAATCGATCCAGAGACATGAAGAAACTTTTGAGCTGTTTAGGATTTCCGAGACTGCTTTTTCTTTCTTGAAGTTTTTATAATGGCGTTAGACCTGACTGTTGGCGTCACAGACGTGTCACTCACGACTTTCCTGTTCTCAAGAATATAAACATCTGCCTTCGCCGCATTCTCACTCGTCTTGGGATCCTTCGCTAATTTTTCGATATTACCTTTAATTGTTTGAGAAAACGACATTATAGAAAAGGTTAAGGCTGCCATCATCAAACTGAATTTCTTCATCACGGTTTTTTCTTTCTGATCCCAATTTGATGCCAGGGTAAAAAGAGAAATTGTTAAGAAAGCCAAAAGATATCGGCGATTAATCATTCAACTCCACATTGGCGCCCAGCCATGCCATCATTCCGATGCCAATCGCTATTGCATCTTCATCCACGTTGAAAGTAGGAGTGTGTACGCCAGAGCCAATCCCCTTTGCCTTATTACCTACACCCAACCTGTAAAAGCAGCCGGGAATTTTTTGAGAATAGAATCCGAAGTCTTCTGCTCCCATCCGTAGTTCGGTTGTTTCAACATTGTCGGCTCCCATATATTCTTCAGCCAATGATCTGGCTCTTGCATTCAATCCTTCATGGTTGAAGACACTGGGATATCCAATATCAATATGAACATCCAGCTCAGCTCCCATTCCATGAACCACCGAAGTTGAAATTCTATGGATAAGCTCATGAGCTTTCTTTCGCCACGATTCATCAACTGCCCTGAATGTGCCCATCAGCTTCACTTCATGCGGAATTACGTTTGTCGTATAACCTCCCTGGATAGAACAAATAGAAAGTACTGAAGGTGACAAAGGATTATTATTACGACTGATGACTTGTTGTAATGCGACAATAAGATGTGAGGCAATTAAAATCGTATCTGTTGTAAGATGCGGCGCGGCTGCATGGCCACCTTTGCCCTTGATTGTAATGAAAATCTCATCCGCACTGGCCATGACCTGTCCTCCGCGAAAACTTAGTTTTCCTACTTCAAGTTGTGGATGTACATGCAAACCGAAAATGGCTTGCGGTTTTGGGTTTTCCAGGACGCCTTCTTTGATCAGAATGCTTGCACCTCCGGGATTACGTTCCTCTCCTGGCTGAAAGATCAATTTGATGGTTCCTTCCCACTCGTTCTTTAATTCATTTAAGACTTTTGCTGCTCCGAGGAGGCAGGTCGTATGCACATCATGCCCGCAAGCATGCATTACGCCGTCTACCGCAGACTTATAAGGAACCTCATTGGCTTCCCTGATCGGTAATGCATCAATATCTCCGCGAAGTGCGATGACCTTTTTTCGCGGATTTTTTCCTTCGATTAATCCAATCACACCAGTTTTTGCCATCACCTCAAAAGGAATTCCGATTTGTTTCAACTGTCGTTGGATATACGCAGATGTTTCAAACTCCACGTAACTAAGTTCAGGATGCGCATGCAAATGATGTCGTATCTCAATAAATTCCGGTAAATAAGATTGCGAAAGTGATTGGATTTTTTCTTTCAAAGGTGACATGAGGGCAAAAGTAAATCAAAGTTTGATTCTGGTAAGAGGTTAAAATGTACGATGTACGATGTGGGATGTATGATATAGGATGAATTGTACAATGTATTTGTGGGATGCCTAATGTGGTTTGACTGCTCTCACGTACAAACTCATTGCTTTGTCAATACGTCGTACAATCCCACATCGTACATCAAACATATCAATTCATCTCCGTGTTTTTTTCCGGCTTTACTTCCACGATGTCTCTTACTACATAAACACCCGTAGGAAATAATGTGAGAATATTCTGCAGATAACTTTCGGCTTCCTCGCGTTCAGTGAAATTGCCGACCTTCAATTTGAAGTAAGGGGATTGATACATCAGGTAAGCCTTTAGTTCCGGAAAATGTTGGTAGATCCTGGTTTTTGCTTCCATTGCTTTGGTGCGGTTATTTGTACTGATCACCTGGATACGATAACCCTGGGCCGAACGACGGCTGTTGCGAGTGGTTACCTCATTGATCTCGATTTGCTTTTTCATCAGCATATCGATTCTTCGATCTTTATGAACAACAACGCTGCTGCTATCGGTCTGAGCGAGTGACGATATGCTGAGAAAAGTAAACAGTGCCAGTATCCAGAGTTTCATTCCTGCTTTTTATTTATGTAGATGCAAATTGAAGGCCAGATTACTACAGGCCCTCGTTGCTTTGCCTAAATTGTTCATTCATGATCGATACACTGGCGCTGCATCCCAGTCTATCTGCGCCTGCACCAATCAGTTGTTTCGCAAATTCGTAGTTTCTGATGCCGCCGGACGCCTTGATCCTGATCGAAGACGGCAATGTTTGACGCATCAGTTGCACTGCTTCCAAACTCGCACCCTTTTCTGCGTAGCCCGTGGAGGTTTTTACAAAATCCACGCCTGCTTTAGCATATATTTCACAACACTGAACAATTTCTTCATTGGTTAGGATGCCGCTTTCAATAATGACTTTTAGCACGCCCCTATCTTTATGTATTGCCTCCACAATATATTTTATTTCGGATTCAAGATACGACCACGCGTTTCCACGTAAGGCGATTAGGTTGATGACTACATCCATTTCGTCTGCCCCATCATCGATGGCTTGCCGTGTTTCGAAAATTTTTGCCTTTGCGTTGGAATACCCGAAGGGGAACCCGATCACGGTGGCTGTCTTTACCTCAGTTCCTTTCAGGAAGGCCTTTGCATTTTTAACCAGAGGTGGTGGAATACAAACAGCAGCGAATCCGTATTCGATCGCTTCATTGCATAAAGTTTTAACGTCGGAGATAGTCGTTGTTGGTTTTAAAACAGTGTGATCGATGAATGATGCGATATTCATAGGAATTATTTATCGTAGAGCGAAATGAAAGCGGCTAAATTAACGCATTTCGCTAATTTACATTCTCATTTCCAGCTGCTAAAAAGAACATTATGAGAGGCTCCCGATCAATCACCCATATAGTATTTTTGTTAATTATCGTTATCGTTTGTAGTCCGGGTAGATCAATTTCACAAGTAACTTTTCCGGAAAACGGTGTTGCCGATCCGCGACATGGATATTATGCATTTACGAACGCCACGATCATTAAAAATGCAGAAAACACGTTAAGCAATGCCGTGCTGATTATCAAAGATGGAAAAATCGTTGCTGTTGGCAGCAACCTGAAAGTTCCTGCAGGAGCTGTTGAGGTAGACTGCCGGGGAAAATACATCTATCCTTCCTTTATCGATATATACGCCGACTATGGAACATCTGTACAGCAACGCCAGGGCGGACCTACACCGGGCCAGCAAGCCCAGTTGTCAACAAGTACAAGGGGCGCTTACGGCTGGAACCAGGCGATCAAAAGTGAAGCAGATGCTTTTAAAGTTTTTGCAGTAGACGATACCAAGGCGAAAGCATTGCGCGACCAGGGTTTTGGTACCGTGTTATCGCATGTGCGTGACGGTGTAGCTCGCGGAACTGGTACACTTGTTTCTCTTGCAAATGAAAAGGAGAACATGGTAATACTCAAAGAAAGAGTTTCTGCACACTTTTCTTTTAACAAAGGCAACTCAACTCAGAGCTATCCAAATTCTATGATGGGAATGATCGCATTGTTGCGTCAATCCTATATCGATGCGGCCTGGTATAAAAATAAACCTGCGAAAGAAGGCCTGAACCTGAGCCTACAGGCGTGGAACGATAATCAGAACTTACCCCAGATCTTTGAGGCAAATGATAAGTGGAATAACCTGAGGGCGGACAGAATCGGTGATGAATTTGGAGTACAGTTTGTTATCAAAGCCGGCGGAAATGAATACCAACGAATCAAGGAAATGGCTGCTACAAAAGCAACATTTATTGTGCCTCTGAACTACCCGCAAGCCATGGATGTGGAGGATCCAAACGACGCGAGATTTGTTTCACTGGGCGATTTGAAACACTGGGAAATGGCGCCTACGAATCCGGCAGCTTTTGAAAAAGCAGGAATTGCTTTCTGCCTCACTACATCTGACCTGCGTGAGATAAAATCGTTCTCTACAAATCTCAGGACAGCGTTCAACTATGGACTTACGGAAAAGGCAGCCCTTACAGCTCTTACAAAAACACCCGCTACAATTCTGGGTGTATATGACCAGGTAGGAAGTATTGAACCTGGTAAATGGGCAAATTTTTTGATTTGTTCAGGACCAATATTTGATGAGCGTACAAACATTCATCAAAACTGGATTCAGGGTTCGAAATATGCGGTTAGGGATGATGGTTGGAAGGATAGACGGGGGTCTTACAAGCTTGTTATAAATACGTCAACAGGTCCGGTGAATTATACGCTCGATTTTAAGAGCAACGATTCTGCAAGTATTATTGGAAAAGATACCGTTACATCAAGATTCTATTATGATGGGCGACAGGTACGAATCAATTTTGCTCCTGAAAGAACCGGTGACTTCCGCCTGACAGGAATAATTAATAACGATGTATGGAGCGGCTATGGCGAGGATACAGCCGGCAATCGCTTAACATGGACTGCCGGCTATGATCAACCCGCGAAATCAGCAGGGGACACAGGTGTAAAAAAAATGCCGATTGGTCCTGTCGGTAAAGTGGTATATCCGTTTTTACCATTTGGCTGGGAAGAAGGCCAGGCTCCCAAGCAGGAGACAATCATCATTAAGAACGCAACTGTATGGACAAATGAAAAAGAGGGCGTCCTTCAAAATACCGACGTATTGATTAAGAATGGAAAGATCGCAGCTGTTGGTAAAAATCTTTCTGACGCAAATGCCAAAATAATTGATGGAACCGGGAAACATGTTACGTCTGGTCTGATTGATGAACATTCTCATATCGCAGCCGCATCAATTAACGAAGGCGGGCAGAGTGTTACATCAGAGGTGAGAATTGCTGATAATTTAAATCCAGACGATATCAATATTTACCGGCAGTTGAGCGGAGGTGTTACGAGCTCGCATATTCTTCATGGATCTGCAAATGTCATTGGTGGTCAAACCCAATTGATCAAATTGCGATGGGGTGCGAATGACGAGGAGCTGAAATTTAAACACTGGCCTGGCTTCATAAAGTTTGCACTCGGTGAGAATGTAAAACGTTCCACAACTGCAATCGGTAATTCTTCAAATAACAATCGCTATCCGGATACAAGAATGGGAGTGGAGCAGGTGTTGATAGATGCATTCACGCGGGCTAAGGACTATGCGAAAGAGTGGAAGGAGTATGAAGCTAACAAAACAAAAAAGGGAGTCCTTGCGCCAAGAAGGAATCTCGAACTCGAGGCGCTGGTTGAGGTCTTAAATAACAAGCGTCACATTACCTGTCATTCTTATGTACAAAGTGAAATCACCGGGGCGATAAGAATTGCTGAACAGATGGGATACAAGTATAATACGTTTACCCATATTCTTGAAGGCTATAAAGTGGCCGATAAAATGAAGGCGCATGGATCAAATGCATCGACCTTTTCTGATTGGTGGGCATACAAGATGGAAGTACAGGATGCGATTCCATACAATGCAGCCATCATGCATCGCGCGGGACTTAATGTCGCTATTAACTCTGACGACGCAGAAATGGCGCGCCGGTTGAACCAGGAAGCCGGCAAGATTATCAAATACGGTGGCATAACTGAAGAAGAGGCGTTGAAAATGGTTACGTTGAATCCTGCAAAGATGTTGTTCGTGGATGACCGTGTGGGTAGTCTTAAAGTTGGAAAGGATGGTGATGTTGTTCTATGGAGTGACCACCCTTTGAGCATCTATGCAAAATCGCTATACACGATCGTTGATGGAACTATCTATTTTGATAGGGAGAAGGATGAACAATTACAAAAAGTTGTTGATGTGGAAAGAAACAGGATCATTAAAAAAATGAATAGTGAAAAGAAAAGTGGCGGCTCCGTTCAACCTGCTCAGCCAAGTTACCAGGTCATGCATACCTGCAGCGAACATGGACACAGCCATGGCCTCTTGACAGTTGACGTGGAGGAGTGAATGTCTTAGTCGTTGTGTCTTTGTGCTATTCTCTTCGTGTTCTTTGCGAACCCCCTTGACTGCACGATTAGGCGGTTCACAAAGAACATGAAGAGAAGATACCAAGGACACAAAGAATGACACGTATAATTCAAAATGATAAAAAGAACTAAATGAAAAATGTTTTGATAATTGTTATTCTCATTTGCTCAATCAATACAATCGTGGGGCAGGAAACTGTTTACCCTGCTGCTAAACATACAGGAACAACAGTTATTAGTAACGCAACGATTCACACAGGCACGGGCGAAACAATCGAGAACGGAACGATCGTTCTTACGAATGGGAAGATTGTGTCAGTTGGTAAAAACGTTTCTGCTCCTGCTGGTGCAACTATCATCAATGCACAAGGCAAGCATGTGTACCCGGGATTGATTCTTCCTGTTAGTAATCTTGGATTGATTGAAGTTTCTGCTGTCCGTGCTACAAATGATTTGCAGGAGATTGGTGAGCTGAATCCAAATGTGCGTTCGATTGTTGCTTACAACACTGATTCACGTGTGATCAACACACTTCGTTCAAATGGCATTTTGTTGGCCAATGTGGTTCCACAGGGAAGTCTTGTTGCTGGGTCTTCCTCGGTTGTACAACTCGATGCATGGACATGGGAGGACGCTGCCTACAAAACAGATGGTGGAATTCATTTTTATATGCCCAATTTGATGCCACGGCCCCGTTTGGGATTCGGAGGAGGTGGCGGCGGTAATAATAATAATAATAATCGGCAGGACCAGGCCGATCCCGTTAAAGAAGGACTGGAAAAGATCGATCGGATAAAAAGTTTTTTCTATGAAGCAAAAGCCTATTTGAGCGAACCGGCCCACGAGGAAACAAATCTAAAATTCACTGCAGTAAAAGGGCTGTTCGAAAAGAAGCAAAAATTATATATCCATGCCAATACGGTTAAGCAAATGTTGATAGCACTTGATTTCGTTAAGGAATTTGCTTTCGATGTTGTGATCGTAGGTGGAAGCGATAGCTGGCAGATAGCTGATCTTCTGAAACAAAATAATGTTGCGGTGATTTTAGGACAGTCCCATAATCTGCCAACGCTACAGGATGATGATATAGATCAACCTTATAAAACTGCTGCAATGTTACAAAAAGCAGGTGTGATGTTTTCGATCACGGATGATGACCCTCAAAACCGCGGTCGCAATCTTCCCTTCAATGCAGGTACTGCTGTAGCTTACGGCTTAACAAAAGAACAGGCCCTACAGGCGATTACTCTTAATGCCGCGAAAATTATTGGTGTAGCCGACAAAACCGGAAGCCTCGAACCGGGTAAGGACGCAAACATCATCATCAGCGAAGGTGATATCCTCGATATGCGAACCAGCATCGTCACCGATGCCTTTATCCAGGGAAGGAAGATCGACTTGATGAATAGGCAAAAATTGTTGAATGAGAGGTACAACAGGAAGTATGGATTAAAGCCGTTCTGATTCCTGGTGAAAGGAATTTATAACCTTCTTACTCCGTTTAAAGAAAATTGATTCTCTGCCCGACGATATGTTCCCAACTTATCATGATCTAAATTTCTAAATTCTTTATTTTCTTCCGAAAATTTTTAGCTTTATTGCAGCTTTTTGCAGCTTTTGATTGACTTAGGGAGAAACGGAATTGCTCAATAACAATTGAGGGAAACGATTTCTACTCCAAATCTCAATTGCGTTTTTTTGGCTCTTTCTACCGGATTTTGCCGATTTCTCTGACCATTATGAGACTGTAGTAACCAAACTTTAAAAACTCGCTTATGCAGAAACTAAAACTTCTTGCATGGATTTGCCTGTTAATCTCCATGCCATTTACTGTTTTTTGCCAGGTGCGCACCCTCACTGGTACAGTAAAAAATGACAAAGGTCAGCCAGTCCCCCTTGCTACTATCCAACAGAAAGGAACTGCTACCGCGACCACGGCAGATCAGGAGGGAGCGTTTCGCATTAGTGTGAATGGCAACAACGTTGTTCTCGTTGTTTCCTCTGTTAATTATCAAAGCCGTGAAATTCCAATTGGAAGTGAGTCAATTTATAATGTAGAGCTCACGGAAGCCGGCAATCTTTCGGAGGTTGTAGTAACGGCGCTGGGGATATCGCGAGAGAAAAAAGTGCTTGGGTATGCTTCGCAAAAAGTCAACGCGGAAGAGCTTACTCGCAATCAACAACCAAACATCCTTAATGCACTTCAGGGAAAAGTGGCAGGTGCAACGATCTCCAGTATCGGAGGAGGTCCTGGCCAGGGAGCTACTATCCGAATAAGGGGTATCAATTCTATTGACGTAACGCAGTCGAACGAGCCGCTTTTTGTAATAGATGGAATCATCTTAGATAACAGCACATCAACTTTAGGAGCAGGTGCTTCGCCAACCAGCCCATATAACGTGAGGTCCGTTGGCAACCGGGCGTCGGATATCAATCCGGAAGACATCGAAAATATCAACGTTCTCAAGGGAGGAGCGGCTACCGCCCTATATGGTTTGCGTGGTGCCAATGGCGTAATAGTTATCACCACAAAGAAAGGTAAAGGTGAAGGTCTTCGAGTGAATCTGCACAGTATGTATGGTTTTGAAAATATCAATAAAACCCCCGAGATACAAAGACTCTACACAGCAGG
>DAINQQ010000154.1:12748-13373 GCA_036742645.1 Flavitalea sp. | reverse complement strand
ATATTTTTGTTGGCCGCACTAAGGTTGGTTTTTCTATGGTGAAGGTGATGAACGGGCATTCACCATGGACAAACGAAAGACAGATGGCGGTCGACGCGGTACCAATTTTAGCGGATGGCATTAAGTGGTTTGGCCATTTGGAAAAATCCAGGATCTTCTGGAATCTCGGCTACTTCAATGATGTTTTGTCGGAGGGCCAGGGCTTTTCCACTTTTGCATGGCAAGGCGTGGCCAGGGTTGGATGGATGCCTTTTTACGATGAAAAAAACAATAAACTGCTCCATATCGCCGGAGAAATAGAATACGGAAAACCGTTAAACGGAAAATTTACTTTAAAGAGTCGCCCCGAGTCGAATCCTACTCCTCAATTAATTAACACCGGTGAATTCGAAACGGATAAAGCCGCACAGATTGGATTCGAGGCATACTATCGGAATAAAAAATTTATGATCGGTTCAGAGATCGTCTCTCATAACTTCTATTCATCGACGTCAGATAACCACAAATTTTCCGGCGGAGACGTGATGGTAAGCTATTTCTTCACAAACACGATCCGGCCGTATAAAACTGTCGGAAGTATTTTCGGATTTATCCCGGTGACAAAATCTGTTTTCAAAGGCGGATT
>DAINQQ010000154.1:4942-12738 GCA_036742645.1 Flavitalea sp. | reverse complement strand
AATTGAAGGTGTATTGCGCGTGTCCACCTTGAGTTTGAACGACGGATCTATACAAGGCGGCAAAATGTGGCGCATTACTCCAATGATTAATTGGTATATGACAAAAGTTATGCGGATGGAATTTATTTATGGCTATGCCATTCTTGAAAGATATAGTAAAAGGGGAATTCTACAGCTGTTTGAAAGCCGTCTTCAGTTTACGCTTATGTAGAATTCCCGGGGTAGTCGTTGTGTCCTTCGTGCTATTGTCGTCATGTTCTTGGTGAAGCCATTGACTGCACAATCAGAGGGTTCACAAAGAACACGACGAGAATAGCACGAAGGACACAAAGCCCTTAAAAGGAATATTGAAGATTCAAACTTTAAAAAATCTCTCATTATGAATAGAAATTTGAAAACGATACTGTTATTAATATTTCTAACAGCAACTTTCCCGTTCGGAAATTTCATAAGCGCACAACCGACCCGCACTGAAAGTGACCTCCTGGGACAGAAACAGATTCCGGCGGATGCTTATTACGGTGTGCAAACAGCCCGCGCATTAGAGAATTTTCTTGTTAGCGGCGTTACTACAAAATTTTATCCTGATTATGTAAAGGCTTATGCCATCGTAAAACTGGCAGCAGCGCGTGCAAATACTGCTGTTGGCAGAATGAAAAAGGAGAAACTTGATGCCATTGAAAAAGCATGCCAGGCAATTATGGATGGCAAGTATCATGACCAGTTCATAGTTGATCTGTACCAGGGTGGCGCCGGTACTTCAGCCAACATGAATGCAAATGAAGTGATCGCTAACGTTGCGCTGGAGATGAGCGGACACAAAAAAGGTGAATACACTATCATCGAACCACACGATGACCTGAATATGGGACAATCCACTAATGATGTTTTTCCTACAGCTATCCACGTGGCATTGATCCTTCATAATGAAAAAGTAATGAGTGAAGCGAAAGCACTATCTGGTGCATTTCATAAAAAAGGAGATGAATTCAGTAAGATCGTAAAAATGGGACGTACCGAAGGCCAGGATGCAGTGCCAATGACGGTGGGCCAGGAATTCCATGCTTTCGGTTATCAAATCGATGCGGCCATTGATGCATTGGTAAAATCAGAACACTTTTTATATGAAACAAATATGGGTGCCACTGCAATTGGAACCGGTATTACCGCAACAGCGGGCTATGCAGAAAAATGCGCTGCGGAGCTTGCAAAGATCACCGGTAAACCAATTGTGTTGGCTAAGGATCTTGTTGCGGCTACATCAAGCATGCAGGCTTTTGTAATGTATTCTGCCGGATTAAAAAATCTTGCTGTTACCTTATCAAAGATCAGCAGCGACCTGATCTTTCTTGCCACCGGTCCACGCAATGGCGTTTTCGAGATCAATCTTCCTGCACTTCAGCCGGGATCCTCAATTATGCCGGGTAAAGTAAATCCCGTAATGCCTGAATTGATGAATGAAGTTTGCTTTAAAGCAATCGGCAATGATGCTACTGTTACTATCGCTTCACAAGATGGCCTTCTCCAGTTGAACGCTTATGAACCTGTAGTTGCGGTTGCTATTATGGAATCGCAAGGATTATTTTTTAAGACAATGCCATTATTTAGAAAACAATGCATAGATGGAATCACTATAAACGAAAAAGTATTGCAGAGATATATGGAAACTACTATTGGTATTGTTACAGCATTGAACCCGGTTCTTGGTTATGAAAAAACAACTGAACTGGCAAAAGAAGCTTTGAAATCAGGTAAAGGTATTCTTCAATTGATCCGGGAGAAAAAACTGTTGACCGAAGCACAGATCAAAGACCTTTTGGACCCTGCAAAAATGACTGCACCCCAAAAAGCCGGACCAACAAAAATAGATTGACATTAAAAAAATCACCATTAAAAAATACATCATGAAAAAAGTACTTTCATTTTTAACACTCCTCTTTCTGATCGTCCAGGTTCAGGCCCAATTGCCGCGAGTAATTATTTTGGCAACAGGAGGAACAATTGCGGGCGCAGGAGCATCCGCAGACAGGGCAGGCTATACAGCTGGCAAAATACCTATCGATGACCTTATTGGTTCAATACCCACCGTAAAAAAGATCGCCACCATTACCGGTGAACAAGTTGCCTCCGTGGGTAGCCAGGATATGACAGTTGACATTTGGAAAAAACTGGCCATTCGAATCAATGAAATTTTTGCAAAGAACGAAGCTGATGGTATTGTGATTACCCATGGTACGGACACCCAGGAGGAAACCGCTTACTTTCTCGACCTGGCTGTTGTCTCCGACAAACCTGTTGTCCTGACCGGCTCTATGCGTCCGGCAACAGCGATCAGTGCAGATGGCCCCAAAAATCTCTACGACGCAATTACTATTGCTATTAATCCTAAGAGCAAAGGCAGAGGTGTATTGGTAAGTTTTAATGAAGGCATATTTGATGGAAGAGACGTAATGAAACTGAGTACAACTAAGACAAACGCTTTTGGATCTCCTAATACAGGCCCTGTTGGCCAGGCTTACGACGGCAGAGTAGAATACTATTCAAGTTCTGAGCGGGAAGTAAATCCCCAAAAACCAGTAGTGCTAACAGCCAGTACGAAATTACCAAGGGTGGATATTGTTTACATGTATGCGGATGCACCTTCCGACCAGCTCGATATGCTGATTGGTAAAAAAGTTGACGGAATCGTTATTGCCGGTGTCGGAAATGGCAACTTCAATAAAGCCTATATGGATGCTGTGAAACGTGCTGTAGCTGCTGGTATAATTGTTTGCCGTGCAAGCCGCACTCCTTCCGGTAGGGTTGTGCTTCACGATGAAATCAATGATGACGAATTGGGAACCATCGTTTCTGACGATCTTACTCCTCAAAAAGCCAGGATATTATTGATGCTCGGATTAACAAAATCGAAAGATAGGAAAGCACTGCAGGAGCTCTTCTTTAAGTATTGATTTCGGAGAATTTGAAAATTTGAAGATTTGAAAATGTCTGAATTGCTGTTGTCTGATTTGGAAATGTCTAAGACCAGGGCGCTTAATTCAAAATTCAAAATTTAGAATTCAAAATTGTTGAGCGGTCCTCTCTTCAACCTTTCGTATTGTCTGTTTCGATCAGCGATGAAGGACTGAAGTATGATAGAAAAAAGTCTTTTTATTTGTTTCAAATAGGTTGCCCGTACACGCTCGCAAGGCTGAAGAAGGAATGTTTATTTCACGAACTCCCGGCGCAATCGCCGATGCAGTCAGTAATTATATCAAACAACCCGGCATTCCGAAAACAAGGCTTTATCAGCTCATGTGCGATCCTGAAGCGCCCAATACTGAAGCCAGTCTATCATTCGGCTCGTATATCCGTACTCGTTGTCGAACCAGGCGATCAGCTTTAGTTGGTTTCCTGCCACAGAGGTCAGTGTGCCGTCGATAATCGCCGAATGGGTATTGCCTTTGATATCTGCAGAGACGAGCGGATCAGTTGTATAATCGATAATTCCTTTGTATTCATTTCCGGCCGCCTTTTGAAAGAGCGTGTTGACCCACTCCCTGGTCACCGTTTCTTTTAGTTGCACAGTAAAATCGGCAAGGGCTCCATTGGTCACAGGCACTCTTACAGATACAGCCGCGATGTTTCCCTTGAGCGGCAGTAATCGCTCCAGTGAATGTGCAAGATCAATTTCCACCGGGATGATCGATTCAGCAGCCGCTCTGCCGCGACGATAATCACGATGGTCTGTATCCACGAGTTCCTGGCGGGATGTATATGAATGAAGGATGTTGATTTGTGCAGACTCGATGCCGATAGAGTTTAGGATATATAAAATGTGGACAGCGCAGTTTGTCATACATCCACCCGGAGAAATGATCTTTGTATCGTCGTTAAGTTTATGATGATTAAATCCATAGATCATCAGGGGAATGTCTTCAGAGCCGGTCGTAGACAACAATACTTTCCTCGCTCCCGCGGTAAGGTGTTTCGTTGCTCCCTCCTTGTCTGAAAACTTGCCGCTGCATTCCAGCACGATGTCGATATCAAACTTTTTCCAATTGATCCCAGCAGGATCCGCATGGCGCAAAGCGATTACGTTTTTCCCGCCGGTCGATATGATTCCATTATCATAACTGACCGGCTGCCGGGTTGTACCATACAGAGAATCATACCGCAGCAGGTAAGCCAGGTTTACCGGATCCATGATATCATTGATGGCAACAAGGTTGAAACGTTCATCAGCAACCAATCTCCGAAACAAGAGTCGACCGATGCGGCCCATTCCATTAATCGCTATACGCATAGTGCAAATTTGAGTTGCAAATATCAGTAATGCCGGGATATGAATTGTGTAACAGATTTATTCGAAACGAATAGATCAGATTTTTAGCAAGAAAATATGTTTGTGAGTGTGATGCCGGGTATTCAAAAACTGATAATAAAAAGCTAAATAATTAATACCCTCCCTTCACATAGCTCCATCCTTCTTGTTCTTTTGCAGAAATTTCCAAAATAGATACTGGGACAATAATAGTTTGTGACAAAAGCTGACTCTTATCAATTCCTCTTCTTTTCATAGTCGCCTCGCAGGCTACAAAGACAACACCGAATTTTCCCTGTAACTCTTCTATTTCTTTTTGTACAGTTGTTTTGTCTTTCACCACCAAATCCAGGCCGGGTCCATGACATACCACTTCAAGCTTTGCATTTTCTGTCATGGTCATAATATTCTTAGCGTGCCTTACCATTGTAGTAAAATTGGCAGTATCTCCTTTGGTGAAATCAAAAACAATTTTATGCTGTTGTTGCTGGGAAAAAATTAAACTGGTGAATAAGAGTCCAGGCACAACAGACAGAAGTATCTTTTGCATGCTTTGTTATTTATGTTTAAAGGTATAAAACACGTTTGTACAGCGCCTGACAAAGTTTGTGAAATTACAGTCCTAAGTAGCTTCAGTATTTGCAGGTATAAATTCTATAACTCTTTTTCCCTATTTTCTTTGCCGGAATTGTCTGTCTGTGGTATGGATCTTTTTGTCGTGCCGTTCTTAGGGGATGAGATATTTAATATCCTGCTTACATCATGTCTGAACAAACGACCAATGGGTATTTCCTTTTTACCGATTTCAATCACATCCGGATTGTAAGTATCAATTTTATTGACTGCAATTATATAAGAACGATGAACCCGGACAAATGTATCTTTAGGCAACATCTCCTCAAGAGCGGAGATAGATTGCTTGGAGACAATGACTTTGTGAGTTGTCACGACTTTTATATAATCCTTTAGACTTTCAATAAATAAAATATCTTCTAAAAATACCTTTACCATTTTACGGTCGGCACGGAAATACAAAAATGGGTGGGATTGATCTGATATAGTTTCATTCAGAAGGTTTGAATTTCCTGAAACATGAATATTCAGTTGCATCACTTTATTTACTGCCTGCAGAAAACGTTCAAAGCTTATTGGCTTCAGCAAAAAATCTACTGCATTCAAATCAAAACCTTCAACAGCATATTCCCTGAACGCAGTGATAAAAATTACTTTTGGAGGATTTTTCAATGTTCGTAAAAAGCTGGTGCCGAGAATATGTGGCATCCTAATATCGAGAAATAAGAGCTCAACAGCATTATTCTGAAGGAAGGAGAGTGTTTCCACCGCATTCGAACATTCCCCTGCCAACTCCAACAATTCAACTTCTGAAATATATTTTTTCAGAATGTCCCTTGCAGGAGGTTCATCATCAATAACAAGACATTTTACTTTCTTAGACGGTAGCATATGCGTGTTGTTCATGTGAATAAACATCGTTTTGTGATTCGTTCAATAAAACTTTCAAGTGTGTCATCATCATCTCCGGTTCAACAGTAGTTTTTAATTCATAGTTTTCGGGGTAAAAAAACTCCAGTCTTTTCATTGCCTTGGACATAGAATCTGCATTTAACAATGAAGCTCCAGGCTCAATAGTTTTTCCGTGGATAAGCTTCATGGAAATCTCGGTATTTCCAACCTGGAATTCCAGGTTTATCCAGGTTTTTTCCAGTTTCTTATTATCCATGTATGAAAAACTGTTTTCAATAAATGGGAACAACAACAGCGGCGTAATCATTTTATTTGCGGGTTCTCCTTTTTCAGCTATATCTATTTCTAACCGGTTACCCATCGATGTTTTTTCCAATACCAGGTAATCCTTTATTATTTTGATTTCTTTTTCCAGGGGTACAAGGGGTTTGTCGCACTCGTACAACATATACCTCAGGATTTCGGCCAATTTCAATAAGAGCAAAGCAGCTCTCGAAATATCCTTCTTTAGTGTCAGGTGATAAATGCTATCCAATGAAGAAAAAAGGAATTTCGGGTGTATTTGTGCTTTTAACAATTGCAAATCAGTCATTAATTTTTCTTTCTCCAATCGTTCTTTTTCTTTTTGTTTCAGCCACCATCGTTTTATCAGTTTAATAGCTGCAGCGGCTGAGATTACTTTAGGTGCACTTAATAAACCAGCAGTTATACTGGTCCACCAAATATTATCATTGCCAATTACCGGGTCGAAGCCCAAAACGGTATTTACCAATGGGAACATAGTTTTGTGAAGAAGGTAGCTTACCAGCGAAATCAGAAAACCTAAAAGAAGGATACCCGATACCAATTCGGTATATCTTGCTTTTAGTAGATAACGTGGCATCAGATAATAGATAAAAAAATAACAGGCGGATATATGAATAGAGAGAACTAATAACGATTTGGTAAAAAAGGCAAAATTCCACGGTTCGAATTCTACTTTCTGTAAACCTGATTGCTCATAATGATAATAACTTGCGATAAAGTATATCCACCACAGAAACCAGAATATCAGGTGGCGCCGGATGCGATCCGGTTTTTTTTCAGAAAATATGAATTTATACCAGTTCATACACTTGTCTTTCTGCTTTTAATTCCTGCATATTTTCAGGGGAAGTAAAAAGAGGGATTTTTACCGAAACATGAAAACTCATCACATCCTCGGTAATATTGAGAGAATAGGTTCCAGGATAAAGGATGGCGAGGCGTTTTTTTACATTGCTTAGTCCCAGGCCCTTTGAGGCAGTATTTTCGTTAGATACTGTTGGTTTTCCGTTGGAAAGATTAAAACGCAGATCGTGGTCTTCAATAACTATATCAAGATTGACCCATGGATGGGTGAGCATCTGACTTGCTCCATGTTTAAAACTATTTTCAAGAAATGGAATTAATAAAAGCGGGCAAATCATTTTATCGGAAGGATTTCCCTGGATTTGGAAACTCATGTTGAAGCTTTCTCCATAGCGAATTTTTTCAAGATCTATATAGTCTCTTACCATTTTTAATTCCTTAGCCAGTTTCACAAGGGGCTGATTGCACCCGTATATTATATATCGCAACAAGGCAGAAAGTTTCTTTATCGATTCTGGTGCAGCCGGGGAGTCATTAATGATGAACGAATAAATATTATTGAGTGTATTGAAAAGAAAATGGGGATGGACCTGGGCTTTTAATAATTGTAATTCGGCATTAATCTTTTCTCTGGCCACCTGCGCCGCTTCTTTTTGCTTGAGATACCAGTTTTTGAGTAGTTTAATAGCCAGGGCAAAGCCCACTACAGTAGGATAATTAAACAAAATCTGACGTCCCCATGCGGGGACGATAAAAGCCATGCCTGGCATGGTATCAAAATATCCCATCCGGGTGCTCCAATAAAAGTTAAGGAGAAAATTGAAGTAATTAATACACGCAATAACGGCTACCAGTAACAACAACATGCCGGTTGTAACCAGTGGATTTTTTTTCTTTG
>DAINQQ010000154.1:0-4932 GCA_036742645.1 Flavitalea sp. | reverse complement strand
TTGAAAGATAACGTGGTAATATCAAATACAGAATTCCATACACCAGCACCATATGCACCAGCACAAGTAATACTGCAGCCGACAGAATTCTTAGGGAGGCCAGAGCAATGCCGTACTTTTCAATGTGTGGCATGGGGCCGCGAAGATTCCAGGCCGGAATCCAGTTGGTTGGTATTAAATAGGTTACTATAAGATAAATACACCATGCGGTCCAAAATAAAAGGTGTCTACGGAATCGTATGGAACGATTTTCAGAAAAAACAAGGTTATATATATTCATAGACCTTGATTTAATGTTTCATCTGCTGTCACCCAATCATTACAGGGGCATAAGTTCCTTTTCACGTATTCTAATTTAATTCATTTCCTACTCGAAGCCAGTCCTTTTTTCGGTTATTAGACCAGTAAGTCGTTTTTTTCTCTTAGTGCCGTTCAGCGTCGCTAAACGGCAAAGCAGGTGCTACTGCTAATGAATGTCATTGGTCTGATGTCATAAAGCGAATTAGAAATCTTCTGCTTTAGTCTCTGGGTACTTTTAGAACGTACGTAGTATTCACCTAAACTTTTTATTATGAAAAATTCATTTAATCGAACGGGATTAGCATCACTTATTTTAGGTCTTATTCTCGTTATTTCTTGTGAAAAGCAAATTGATAAAGGATTTTCTCTGCCGGACCTTTTTTCAGATGGCTCAGGCAAACATGGCCATCTAGCTCAAACCAAAACGTATTCTTCCGAAGTTGCCCAGAAATGGCAGGACATGCAATTGAGGATATTACGTCTGCCCGTGGGTGTTAATCCTTATGGACTGAATGGCATTCGAAATTTTGCTTATTGCGGGGTTGCGTTGTATGAATCCGTTGTGCCAGGTATGCCGGCATACCAATCACTTTATGGTCAGCTTACTGATATGCCTCAAATGCCGGCGACGGAGCCTGGCAAAGCCTATCACTGGCCCACTTGTGCCAACGCTGCCCTTGCGTATATGAATAAGCATTTTTATACTTCAACAAATACACCTGCGTACCAGGTGCCGGTGGATTCTCTGGAAACTGCATTGAATGCAGCCTATCAATCGGAGGTAGGTCTTGAAATATTTCAACGGTCCCGGGATTTTGGAAGGACTGTTGCAGAAAGAATTTTCACGTGGTCAACAACCGACAATTCATTGAAGGTTTATCCTGCCTACGTCACGGTTGATTTACCTCTTTGGAATAATACTGCACCTAATCCCGCAGCAATAGCTGGTCCTTATTGGGGTAATAACAGACCCTTTGTACAGGGAAGTACAACAGGAACTGCATCACCACTTCCTCCACTATATTCTGAAGATCCAAACTCTGCTTATTATGCAATGGTAAAAGACGTGTATGACATTTCGCAGGCACTTACTGATGAACAAAAAGCAGCAGCAATTTATTTTAATGACGAACCGGGGTTCAAAGCAGGTACACATTATTTATCAATATTTAGCCAGATAATGCATGTAGAAAATCCTCAGCTTGATTTTTATGTACTGGCACATGCTAAAACAGGTATCTCGATGGCTGAATCAATGATCAATTGCTGGAAGATTAAATACGCAGTACTCCTTGACAGGCCAACAAGGTATATAAGAAATGTATTGGGTCATACTACATGGTCTTCTTTTATCCCGCTTCACCCACATCCGGATTTTCCATCGGGTCACTCGCAAAATTCCGGAGCATTTGCTGCAGTCTTTACTCATTTGTTTGGCAATAATTATCAATTCACACTTCACACGTACGACAATCTTGGATTGACGCCACGTACATATAAATCCTTCAATGAAATGGCAGGAGATATCGGAAAAGCAAGAGTGTATGGAGGGATCCATTATACTTATTCATGTGTTGAGGGCAAAAAGCAGGGAGAAAGGATTGCACAGAACATTTTAAATATTCTAAAGTTTAAAAAAGACTGATAGCAGGAGTAAGGATATAATTCGGATTTTTTTCACGTCGATAATCTTTTATCATTTTAGTTCTTTTCAGCTTAAAGGATCGGTTGCATTCATATATTTTATAAGGTAACAGGACTGAAAGTTTTTAATGAAAGAATAAATATTGTTTAGGGGATTAAAGAAGAAAATGGGGATGCACCGGCACTGAGTACTTTTTTTAACAATTTATCACCCTTCAATTTTTTTTATGAGATATTCTAATAACTCTGCAACAGGTTTAATGTTGCTTTCATTCTGTTTTATGTTTCTTATTTCTTGCTACAAAGAAATTGGCAACAAGGTGAAATTTGGCGATCACGGTCAGAACAATGGGCACCTGCAACAAACCAAAACCTTTTCTTCCGAGGTTGCACAGAAATGGCAGGATCTGCAAAACAGGTTTTTGCGTACGCCAACATCGGCGAATTCCTACGGCCGCCATGGCCATCGTTATTTTGCTTACTGTGGAATCGCACTTTACGAATCAGTAGTTCCAGGTATGCCCTCATATCAGTCATTGCAAGATCAGCTCACTGATATGCCTGACATGCCTTCCACCAAACCTGGTAAAGCCTATGATTGGCCAACCAGTGCAAATGCGGCTCTTGCTTACATGAATAAGCATTTTTATACCCTTACTAATACCACTGCAGCTAATGTTGCCTCCATGGATTCATTGGAAAATGCTTTGAACTCCGAATATCAATCGAGTCTGAGTGCGGAAGTATTTCAACGTTCCAAAGATTTCGGAAGAATAGTTGGTGAAAGAATTTTTACATGGTCCACAACCGATGGTTCTCTTGATACATACCCGCCTTATGTTGCTGCTGCTTTGCCGCTTTGGACACCGACAGCACCCAACCCTACCAGTGTTGCAGATCCCTACTGGGGCAACAATAGGCTATTTGTTCAAGGTAGTACCACCGGGACGGCGTCACCAGCACCACCACCTTATTCCACCAATCCAAACTCTGAATACTATGCGATGGTAAAGGAAGTGTATGATGTTTCTCAAAAGCTTACACCCGAGCAAATAGCAACAGCTTTATATTTTAGGGATAGTCCGGGATTCCAGGCAGGTACGGCTTATATCTCTATTTTTAGCCAGGTCATGGACATCGAAAATCCTCAACTGGATATGTATGCACTTGCGCATGCAAAAGCCGGGATCGCTTTAGCGGAGTCAATGATCAATTGCTGGAAAATAAAATATCAAATACTTCTCGATAGGCCGATCCGGTATATAAGGGAAGTGTTGGGTCATTCAACATGGAATCCTGTCTTTGCAACTCCCGGTCATCCTGATTTTCCTTCAGGGCACTCACAAAATGGCGGCGCAATGGCAGCAGTATTAAGCAGCTTATTAGGAGATAATTACCAGTTCACACTTCATACGTATGATAATCTTGGAATGACACCACGTACTTATAAGTCATTTAATGAAATGGCAGACGATGTTGGCAGATCAAGGGTCTATGCCGGCATTCATTATACTTATTCATGTGTTGAAGGAAAAAAGCAGGGAGAAAAGATTGCACGGAATATTTTGAATATACTAAAGTTTAAGAAGGACTGATAACAGGGCGATGAGTAAAACCTGAGACTATTCAAAGGCATCAAAAAAGTCTTAGAAAGAAATATCAAGCCACAAAGGATGACGTTCTCGCTTATCAGTGTGATGTTCCGCCAGGTTCAAGAATGTCATCCCTGGCAACGTTTCGAAGGATGACGTCCTTGCTTATGAGGGTGATGCTTCCGGCTGTTCAAGGATGTCATCCTTAAGGAGTTTTATCCTCCGGTTATAATCAGCTTCTAATTTTGCTAATTTGCTTTTACCATACGCAATTCTTGTAATCAAAACATACAAAACGGGTACAACAAAAATAGCCAACGTTGTTGCTGCCAGCATACCGCCAAAAACCGTCCAGCCAATCGTTTTGCGTGATTCAGCTGCGGCGCCACTGGCAAATGCCAATGGTAACACACCAAACATAAATGCAAGGGACGTCATAACAATAGGCCGTAACCGAAGGCTCACGGCAGCAATGGTTGATTTTAGCAGTCCCATTCCCCGATCAACTCTTTCCTTGGCATATTCCACGATCAGGATCGCATTTTTGGCGGCAAGCCCGATGAGTGTGATAAGCCCGATTTGTGCATAAATGTTATTGGTGAGGTCCGGTAAGAAAGTAAGCGTGAGAATTGAACCAAATACGCCAATCGGAACGGCAAACAACACTGAGAATGGTACAGACCAGCTTTCATACAGCGCTGCCAGGAAGAGGAACACGAACACTATTGATATCGCAAATATTGTCGTAGCCTGGTCTCCAGATTTTATTTCTTCACTACTCATCCCTGAAAACTCGTAACCATACCCTACAGGGAGTGTTTTTGCAGCCTCTCTGAGCGCGTTGATTGCATCACCACTACTATAGCCGGGTTTTGCACTGCCGTTAATGTCTATTGACCTGTACAAATTGTAATGTGAAATCAACGTGGGATTTTCAATCACTTTATTTGTGATAAGCGAATTAAGCGAAATCATATTGCCCTCGCTATTCCGTACGTAATAATTTCCAAGATTACTCAGGGATGAACGGAACGAACTATCAGCCTGGGTCATTACCCGGAAATTTCTTCCATACAAATTGAAATCATTCACATAACTGCTTCCAAGAAACGAAGACATGGTAGAGTAAGCTTCGGACAGAGACACGCCGAGTAGCTTCGCTTTATCTCTGTCAATATCCACCTGGTATCCCGGGGTGCGTGCACTGAAAAAAGTGAAGGCCGCCCCTATCTCAGGGCGTTTATTGACTTCCGCCAAAAACCTCCGGGCGATCTGCTCGAACACCTGGATACTATCGGTACTGGTTATTTGCTGTAATTGGAAAGTGAAACCCGAGGTTTGACCAAGACCGGGAATTGCCGGTGGCGAGATAGCGAGTATCCTTGCCTCTTTAATG
>DAINQQ010000153.1:0-13415 GCA_036742645.1 Flavitalea sp. | reverse complement strand
CGATGAAGTCACGACTGCCATTGGTCACTTCAATGTTTTTCCATTTCGCATTAGTGATGTTGTACCGGATCACAAGGTGAAAAACTGGAATGAACTTTCTCAAAATTTGTCCGCGACCGATAGCCAGGTAATCATTCTAAATCATGGCCGTGACATTCATAACGGCTTCCGTCCTTTTGACCCAAAGCGGCATGTTTCAATTGCAGGGCTTAGTCTGGATCATTGGGAAATTCCGGCAAATGCCATGGAGATTGTGAATTCGGGAGCCTTGCAGGATGACCCAATGAGATTGTTGCGCGATTGGTTTGGCTTGTTGAATCGCGGCCATCGGATAACGCCTGTTGGTGCAAGCGATTCGCATGATGTAAGCCGGTACCTGATTGGACAGGCAAGAACATATATCAAAGCTCGTAATGATAATTCCGGAAAAACGGATATTTCCGAAGCTTTACGGAATTTAAGGCAAGGCAGCGTGATGGTAAGCTTTGGTCTTCTGCCCAAAGTAACTGTCAATGAAAAATATGGGCCTGGTGAGAACGTTCTTTTTTCGAGAAACACAGTTATTGATATTGAAGTTGCCGGTCCAGGCTGGATAAAGGCCGAACGCGTAAGCCTGTATGCGAATGGCATAAAGATTCGTGAAGAACACATCAAAAATGGTAGTGCAGCAGGTACTAAATGGAAAGCACAATGGAAATTGCCTCACCAAAGAAACGACGTGTACCTGGTAGTTGTGACTGAAGGGCGAGGCGACTATCTACCTTACTGGCCGATTGTAAAACCATACCAGCCGATTAGCAAATTATGGAAGCCGTACACAATGGGATCGTCCGGGGCGATCTGGATCGATGCGGATGGAGATGGAAAAATTTCCAGCGCTTACGACTATGCGAATAAGCTAACAGCCCGTTTCGGAAAAGTCTTAGGCAGTCTCTTGAAAGCTTTATCGTCTTATGATGAAGCAGTATCTGTTCAAGTGGCAGCTTCATTATACGAATCAGGTGTTGATCTTTCATCACCCGCTATTGCAAACGCTTTATCAAAGGCAAGCAATTCCACTAAAGAAGGGTTCAAAAAATTTGTTGAAGCTTTACCCAAAACAAATCATGATTGAGAGATTCACCTCTATTATGAATACAATTTACTTAGGAAATATCTTTTTAGACCTACCAACTTTTTGAATTTCTCTCCAAGACCTACGGTCCCTCATTCATCATCCAAAGATGTATTGTTGTAAGATGTAAACGCCAGCGCCTGCAAAAAATCCCATTAAAGCCAGCAAACTCATATTTTTTAAATACCAGAAAAAACCGATTTTTTCCATTCCCATAGCCGCCACGCCGGCAGCGGATCCAATAACCAATGCGCTTCCGCCTGTTCCAGTTGAGTAAGCAAGGAACTTCCAGAAATAATGGTCAGTTGGATATTGTGCCAGATCGTACATACCCTGCGACGCAGCTACCAGAGGAACATTATCGACGATTGATGAAAGCAGTCCGATGCTAATCACAATTACATTTTCATTAGCCAGGTTATTATTCATCCATGTGGCAACGCTCGAGAGTACACCGGTAACCTGTAAAGCGGCTATGCTAAGTAAAATACCTAAGAAAAACAAAATGCTCGGACTATCAATCTTTCGAAGGGCATGTGCGACTGACAAAATATGTCTCTCTTCTTCATCCTTATTTCCATGAATGATTTCCGTGATAACCCAAAGTATTCCCAAACCTATCAGAATCCCCATGTAAGGAGGTAAATGGGTAAGAGTTTTAAATACCGGGACCATCACAAGAATTAGAATGCCTGAAACGAAAACGATATACTGATGTTTCCTGGATAATATATCATTTGTGTTACTTGATGTCTCGAGCGGACGCTCCACCTTACCTTTTAATCGGAACGACAAAAGCAACAAAGGAGTGAGAATGCAGACAAGACTTGGCAAGAAGAGGTTGGTAATAATATTTGCTGCAGTTATCTGTCCTCCGATCCACAACATGGTGGTGGTTACATCTCCAATGGGTGACCATGCTCCTCCAGCGTTGGATGCAATTACTATCATTCCCGCAAAAGATAGTCTTTCTTGTGGATCGTTAATTAACTTTCTTATAAGGGAAATCATAACGATCGTTGTGGTAAGGTTGTCAAGCACTGGAGATAGCACGAACGTGAGAAAAGAAACAATCCACAGCAAGTTGCGTTTATTTGTCTGTGTTATTTTCGCCGTAAGGATCTCAAAACCATTATGCGCGTCAATCAGCTCTACAATTGCCATCGCGCCCATTAGAAAAAATAGAATCCCCGACAATTCGCCAAGATGTTCCTGAAGTTGTTCAGAAACCAAGTGTTTGTCAGAGGTGTTCACAACATAGATTGTCCAACAGACCACCCCGGTTATCAATGCCGTAGCCGCCTTGTTGATTCCAATAAAATGTTCAGTTGCTATTGCGATATATCCAATAACAAACGTCGCCAGTATTAATACGATCATAAGAATGTTTGTCGATATTTACCTTAACCACAATATCCAATAGCCGCTTATGACCATAATGCGATGCCTTTATTGACTCTTACTGTTCATAAGATCGATCATGTAAATAGAAAGATAGATCCCTCACCCATTCGCGAAGTAAGTTCAATTCTTTCTTTTCGTGCTCTAATATCTTTTTTACAATTGCTGGGCCCACACCGGTACTTCAATACTGTTCCAGATATTGAAGCACATTGGTGGAATCGTCCAATGCATCATAACTTTACGAGGCAACTCCGGTCAGGAAGATCAGTACAGATAGTATAATTTGCTTTTTCATTTTTCCAGTTTCTTGTTTTTTTAATAGCGTTTTTACATATCAAGAAGTATTTTTAACACTCGCTCAAATTATACCCCGGGAATTAAAACGATTTCGAATAACGATGACATATTAAAGAACCTTTTGCTTCAGGGGATTAAAATGACATTAGATTGCAAAGAAATGGAGGCCGTAAAGAGAATGATAGATTACTTTTGGCAACCAATTTTCGACCGGACATTAAGCCTTTTCTTGTTTACATATCTATCTCGCAAGGAACAATTTTGAACGAAGCATCTTTGTTTCTCTGTTTTTAGGGTTAAGATGGGATTGTGCGAAACCGCGAAAACAATATTTATGAAAATCAACCTTACTCTCATATTGTCAATTATTATTGCCGTCGGATTGGTTGCGCTTGGGTTTACGGCATTTCAAATTTCTTCCGAGCGGCAGGAATTGAAAGCCGAAATGGAGGCAAATACTATTAGCCTGGCCGAAGACTTTTACAAGCTCCACCTTAAGGGCAAAGATGACAGTACAGGTTTAAATGTGAAACCTGTTACAGATAGCATTATCACTCAATTCAGTCTGGTAGGAATTGCGGTTCATTATAACAATGACAGTATTCTTCCACTCAACCGGGCAGCCGAAGAATATCTTGCACGTTCAGCAGATTTCACCGCGCAAGCGATTTCAGCAGATTCATCGATGGGAAATTTTCTCTCGGTAAAGGGCGACGATTTATACCAGTATATCAAGGTTATCAAAACAAAGGACTTTCCTTCGAGTGCCATAATATTTTATGCAGATGCTGAATATATTTCAAATATCATTAACAGTATCTGGTTACGAAATTTTATACGCTGGTTTCTGCAAGCATTTTTGATATCAATTGTTACATTGTTGATTGTGCGATGGGGAGTATTAAGTCCCTTAAGAAAAGTGGTTGAATGGGTACAAGTCGCGCGATCGGGAAATGTTGAACAGTTAAAAAAACGTCCACCCATTACCTTCCTGGAACCACTCTACAGGGAGATCACCGGCATTGCACAAGCAATGCATGAGGCGAAAGCGATAGCGCAGGAAGAAGCAAAACTAAGAACAACAGCGGAAGCGATTTGGACGCCGGAAAGATTGAATGAGGAAATGAAACAACTGCTACAAGACAAGATGATGGTAGTCGTTTCCAATCGGGAGCCATATATGCATGTCCGATCTGGAAAGGAAATAAAGTGCATAGTACCTGCAAGTGGGATGGTTACCGCTATGGAACCAATATTAAAAGCATGTGGCGGCTTATGGATCGCGTCTGGAAGCGGTGATGCTGACAGGGAAACAGTAGATAAGAATGACAAAGTGCAGGTACCGCCTCTCGAAGGCAACTATACATTACGCAGGGTTTGGTTAACAAAGGAACAGGAAGATCATTATTATTACGGATTCTCCAATGAAGGCCTTTGGCCTTTATGCCATATTGCACATACACGTCCTGTATTCCGAAAGGAAGACTGGGAGTACTACCAGGAGGTAAATGCTTTATACGCGAAAGCGGTATTGGAAGAAATAAAAAATAAGGAAGAGCCCTTTATTCTTGTACAGGACTACCATTTTGCGCTACTGCCTGAGTTAATCAAGCGGGAAAGGCCAGATGCGAAGGTTGCGATCTTCTGGCATATTCCCTGGCCAAATCCCGAGTCATTTGGAATATGTCCCTGGCAGAGGGAATTACTAACGGGCATGCTTGGTGCTGATCTCATCGGCTTTCATACACAATATCACTGCAATAATTTCCTTGAAACAGTAAACGAAGCATTGGAATCGCGCGTGATCTGGGAGAATTTCTCGGTCAAGATTGGAAGCAAGTTTACGATGGTAAAGCCATTTCCAATCAGCATTGCGTTTACACTAAAAGATTTCGACAACAATGATCATACAAAGGTGGAAGCATTGGAGTTGCTGAAGCAACACGGGATCAATGCTAAATACATGGGGATCGGTGTTGACAGAATTGATTATACCAAGGGACTTATTGAAAAGTTCCTATCTATTGAACGTTTCCTGGAAAAGTATCCATCCTACCAGGGTAAGTTTACATTTGTTCAAATCGGAGCACCAAGCCGTTCGCTCCTGAAAACATATTCTGATACGATCAGTGCTGTTGAACATGAAGCCACGAGGATAAACTGGAAGTTCAAGTCAAAGAACTGGCAACCGATTCTGTTTTTAAAAAGGCATCATAGCCACGAGGAAATCGTCCCTTATTACAAGGCCGCGCAATTTTGTATGGTCACTTCATTACACGACGGAATGAACCTTGTTGCAAAGGAATTTATCGTTTCCCGCAATCAAAACGATGGTGTTCTTATTCTCAGCCGCTTCGCGGGAGCTTCGCAGGAATTGCGCGGGGCGATGATCATTAATCCGTATGATATCGAACAATCAGCCGATGCCATCAAGGCCGCACTTGAAATGCCACCAGATCAGCAGTCGCAGAAAATGAAAAAAATGCGCCGAATGATCATGAGTCATAATGTGTATTCGTGGGCCTCCGGTATCTTACGAACACTGTCTTCCATCCAGAATTAGTTGGAATATATGAGTACATCAATATCACGTCGTTGTCATTCACAAAGAAGCTTTTGACCGCGGTGTCATTCCGAAGATTTTGACAAAGATGTTTATAACTCCCAAATGGTCCTACGAAACTTATAGGTCTCCGACAGTTCCACTCCGCTACTACCATTCAATTTCTATTCCAACCGCAATCTGGGTATTTAGTAATGGACTGCCCGGTCGTAACCTCGTATAATTACTAATTATATTATGCTATTAACTAGGTATCTGAATTGCATTTATGAGGCAATCTGACCGATATGATACTTAATTCTCAACATAATGAAAACAATTATCCGAACAGGTTTCCTTTCTATCTTTTTTCTAATAGCGTGTAGAACGCAAGCACAGGATTATACCTGGTCTCCAGATTCCATCCAACGGTCATCACGGAATTATCCTATGGATAGGTATCACGATATACTCCGTTATCATGATCCCGTCATGTACCTGGCGTTTCCTATTATTACTCCGATCGTCGATCGAAAGATACCGCTGGTAGACGGCGAAGGCGAAGATGGTTTTTGGCTGGAAGGTCAGTTCGGATATCGATTTGTCATTTCCCAGGGAAAGTATTTTTCGTACCCACTTATACAACGGCTTCGATTCACATTTGACGTGGGACTTATGCCGCGAATGGCAAGGGATGATTCGAGCCCATTATTACCGTCGAATAACAAGTTCGGGCTAGGATTTGATTTTCTATTGTCAAATCTTAGCCAGTTGAAGAAAGAAAACGCAAACTTGCTATGGGCGACTGTCCAGTTTCATCATTACTCGAATGGGCAGGCCGACAGTTTTTTTATTGACAACCCGATCAAAAGGAATAATTATCGTGGTGGTGATTTCAGCACGAACTATTACCGGGTATTTCTCACCGCAGCCAGAAACAACGAGGAGAAAGGAATTATTTCAGCATCTGTCGGCTACCAGAAGGATTTGAACATCAGCGGGCCGCTTGCCCGTAGCAAGGAACTAACAAGTTACTATGGAGACAACAGGTTGTTGGGAAGTATTCAATTGACAAAGCGATCCAAACTTGTATCGGTTCATTACCAAAACCGGGCAACACATGGGCTGGACAGTGTAAGATTATTGAAGCGCCGACAGCTGATTCTACGGACTGAATTCGAATATATCATGGGAGGCCTTGCAAAATGGGAAGGAGAAAATAAGCGAAGATTCGCGTGGCACAATTACTTCACTTATATGCCATCAGTAACAAATGAAGTGGGCTTTATGATTCATACCTATCTTGGCCGTGATTACCTGAATATTCGGTTTGATGATGTTGTATTCATCGGAGAACTCGGAATTTGTGTAAAGTTTAATGCACGCTGATGACTAAGAGGTAAAGAGGGCTTTTAAACCTTGGAATAGCGTTTATGAAATTAAAGAGAGAAAGAGAAATAAATGGCTATGAATATAATGAGAGTTTGAAATTGCTATAGAATTAAAGAGCAAAAAGACTCTCCTTATCTCCTTCCTGCCCCTGTTCTCCTAGCCTATCCCTGACCGCAATAAGGACTTTTACCGTATGACACTAACTGATATCATCATACAAAGAATAAAAGACGAAGGCCCGATCAGTTTTCGCGATTTTATGGAAATGGCACTATACTATCCTGAACTTGGATATTACAGTTCCAGCGACGATAAAATAGGAAAGACGGGCGATTTCTATACCAGTTCTTCGCTTACTCCAGTGTTTGGCGCCATGATTGCAAAGCAGCTGGAAGAAATGTGGCAGATCCTTGGTAAACAGCAATTCACCATCGTTGAATACGGCGCAGGCACAGGGTTGCTTTGCCAGGATATTCTGCAATATCTCAAACAAAAAGAAGAACTATACGATCAGGTCTCTTATGTCATTATTGAGAAGAGTTTGGCGATGCGCAAGAAACAAAAAATGCAACTACCTGGAAAGGTCAGGTGGTATGATAGTATAAAGGATGTTGGACCAATCAACGGGTGTGTTTTATCGAATGAGCTTCTGGATAATTTCTCCGTGCACCAGGTAGTAATGGAAGACGAACTGATGGAAGTATTTGTTGATTACAAAAATGATTTTGTAGAAGTTTTGAGACCGGCAGAAATGGAGCTTACCAATTACCTGGCAGAACTTGAGGTTTCCCTACCAAAAGGTTTTCGTACAGAAATCAATCTAGAAGCCAAGAAGTGGCTACGGCAAATAGCAGGTGCTCTACAATCGGGTTATATACTAACCATAGATTATGGTTATACCTCTACCGAATTATATCGAACATCGCGTAGCTGTGGTACGATTTTATGTTATCGTGATCACCAGATCAATGATGATCCTTATCACGAAATAGGTAAACAGGATATTACATCACATGTTAACTTTTCGGCACTCTGCCATTGGGGCGAGAAAAATGGCCTAACATGTTCTGGCCTCACAAACCAGGCGCAATTTCTCCTGGCATTGGGTTATCGCGACTATGTGCTCAGCACAGCAGAACCGGGAAAAAATATGCTTCAGGTGGCTAAAAAAGTCGCTCTTCTCAATCATACGCTGCTAGTAGATATGGGAAATAAATTCAAAGTACTTATACAAGAGAAAGGAATATCAAATCAAAAAGAATCGCAATTACAGGGACTTTCAAATGCGATCAGCATTAAATAACGACACTTATTCTTGTTTCTAAAGCCAACTTAAATCCGCCGTTCAGGAAGAAACGGTTTTATTTTGTTTCCTTGTTTTAAAAAAGTTTAGATAAATAGAAATTATACTAACTAAAGCAAAGCATATACCTATTACGTTATTGACTAATTGTGCATCAAAATCTTTGCCTGTCACTTTTTCGGCAAAGTACTCAATGAAATTCGAAGGCAGGTTCCTTTCCCCGAGTTCTTCTTTAACTCGCCATTGCCAATCGGTGAAAGGGCAGTATCCAAAACCGAACCAAATACCCAATAAAAACCAGGATGCGGCGGTACACAAAATTAATATCAGGTGAGTTTTCCTCGTAGCCTTGGGTATCCAGCCGAAAAGGTTAAAGCCAACGATGGCCAGGTGGACAATTGTCAGCAATACATCCAGAAAGTGAAGCATACGTAAATCATTTGCAACCCGCGACAGCGGACACTTGCTTTCAAATACTTATTAGTTGCCCCTTCATCGCATACGCTTCCTGCGCTTTGGGCAATTAAAACCTTGGTGATGTCAATTCTTTTATTATTCCAAATTAACAATAAGATATCGGAGTAGATAATATAATCCTACAGAAGTTTATTCAGTCGTATTTTCAATTCCAATACATAGCATGAAGAAAGGCAGTTACTATATGGTGAACGGCATCACGCTTTATCGCATCGTAACAGCACCGTTGCTGCTGGCACTAATTTTTTTAAAACAACCGGACATATTCAAGTGGTTGCTTGCCTGTAGCTTTTTCACAGACGCCATTGATGGTTATCTTGCGCGGAGGTATAAAGTTACCAGCCTGCTAGGTGCCAAACTCGATTCTATTGGTGATGATCTAACTGTCTTTGCAGGACTTGTGGGTATTATAGTGTTCAAGCCTGAATTCATCAAAAAGGAAATGATCGTTATCATCTCTTTATTGGGACTGTTCATACTCCAGGTAAGTTTTGCACTTATCAAATATGGTAAAATAACTACTTTTCATACCTACGCTGCTAAGCTAGCGGCCGTTTCGCAAGGAATATTTCTAATACTTATATTCTTTCTGGACGAGCCGGTTAATGGTTTGTTTTACCTTGCCGCTTTCTGCACTGCTTCCGACCTGGTAGAGGAAATAATTCTTGTATACCTGTTACCGAAATGGGAAGCAAATGTAAAAGGTTTGTTTTGGCTTAGGAAAAAGCCCTGAATCTATATTTGCTTGAATTGTTATGTGAATGAAAGACTGAGTGTCCTTAACGATCGTTTTGAACGAATTTCTCATGCGGGATCCTTGCAAATCCCGCGGCTAAATATCATCTCCTTCAAAACCCTCTGCAAGCTCAAAGAAAAATGACCACGGAGGGACACGGACGTTTGATACAGACGAATACAGTTTCAAAGTGGCAAGAGAGGTGTTTGTCAGAAATAAAAAGCGCAGCTATGAACCATAACCATTCGCATAATCATGGTCATGAACATGCAGACGGAAATCTAAAAACTGCATTTTTTATCAACACTTTTTTTGCCTTGATCGAATTTGTCGGGGGAATACTTACTAATAGCGTTGCCATACTGTCCGACGCTATTCACGATTTGGGAGATAGCCTTTCACTAGGTACCGCATGGTATTTGCAAAAAAAGTCGGGAAAGAAAAGCGATTCAACTTATACTTACGGTTATCAAAGGTTCTCCTTGCTGGGCGCTTTTATCAATTCTTTCGTGTTGATCATAGGTTCGGTTTTCATCATAAAAGAATCAATAGAAAGATTGATCAACCCACAGCAACCTGATGCAAAGGGCATGTTGCTATTGGCAATTCTGGGTGTATTATTTAATGGAGTCGCCTTTCTCAGATTAAAAAGAGGGAGCAGCATCAATGAGAAGGTGGTTTCACTTCATTTTTTAGAAGATGTACTTGGATGGATTGCCGTGTTGATTGGATCAATCGTGATGATGTATGCGAATATCGCGGTACTTGATCCTTTATTATCACTCGGCATTGCATGCTTTATTTTATTTAATGTCTACCGGAATATAAAACCCGGGTTGAAAATCATTTTGCAGGGAGTACCAGATGCGGCTCATGAAGAAGAAATAAGACGAATGATCATGAAAAAAACAAAGGTGACCAACATCCATGATTTTCACTTATGGTCGCTCGATGGTGAACATAATGTTGTGACGATGCATGTTGTCGTTAACGAAAGCATGAGTCTGAAAGACGCTGAATTCCTAAAGGAAAAAATCAAAGCTGAATTAAAGCCGCTCCATGTATCTCATGCTACCATCGAGATAGAGTATGAGCCGGAGCACGGGTAGATACTGCTTTGTTATTTCTGGTTTGTGGTTGATGGGTTAATTCGCGTTTTTGTATTCAGATAACCGTTTAGTCTCCTATCGTGATGTTCAGAATTACAAACAAAAACAAAACGACAGCCACCAACCACGAACCACAAACAAACCAACCATCTACCCACCGACCCTGTTTTGTTCTTCACTGGCGCTACCGGCACGTCTTTTCGGTGTACCGTTTATTTTTCCTTTGCTGAAGCGATAGGTGAAATTGACGCTCACTACACGACTATCCCCTCTTTCCTGGAAGGCAGCATCAACGTTAGCATACTTGCTTACTCCTCTAAATCGTTGCGTGTAGAATACGTCCCGTACCCCTAAGCGAACGGTGCCCTTGTTGTTCATCACCTGTTTGCTCACCCCAAAAGCCACCTGGCCAAATGGTTTGGACCTTATCACACCTTCTATCGCGCCCGTTCTGAAAAATCCGCTGATTTCTACAGACCATGTTTTGGCGAAATTGAATTGCTGGGATCCATTCAAAGTAAGTGTAGTCGCATCTACAGTTACCATTGTATCATTCACTATTCCATCAAACTTGTTATTGAAGACATTTACATAAATATTATTTCTCCACCATTTTGCTATGGGTATATTCGCGTTCATAGCAATCCCGTACTGACGTTGTTTCGCGATATTGACTTTTCTAACGAAAGTTTCATTTTTATCTTCGATCTGCTCCAGCACGTTTTGAATAATGTCAGTAGTGCGAGAATAATTAAGTGTTGTAGTGAGAAAACTCTGGTAACTATGACTTAACTCAATATTGTGGCTGAACTGGGGTTTCAAATTTGGGTTTCCTTTCGAATAAGTATACCTGTCGATAAAGTTAATAAAAGGATTAAGGCTCTGATAATCCGGTCTACGGATCCTTTTTCCATAATTTAATACATAGGTATTCTTTTTGTTTGGTTGGTACTGCAAATAACCGGTTGGAAAAAGTTGCGTATAATGACGATCAAATTGTTCGCCCGTTGTTACCTGGTCTCCTTTCGCATTGGTATTCTCCAGGCGCAATCCGAGTTGTGCGCCCCATTTTTTGTTAATAGGCTTGTTGAGGTTAACATATGCAGCGTTAATATTCTCCTTATAAATAAAGTGATTGCTGCGGTTAATATCATGAACGATTTGACCGTTTAGAATGCTGTCATATACCGCATCGTTATCTGTTTCAACCAGGCTCGACTTGATGCCAGCCTCGAACCTTGCGCCCTTTTTCAACATTTTGATATAATCCACTCTCCCACTATAAATTTTAATATCCTGGGGAAGACCTCCAAGTAATGTGTCGGCGGTAAATGTCGGTCTACCCCATTGGTCAAAATACGAATTGATCATTATCGGATTGTTGCGGGAATTGTACTGGCTATAATCAAGATCGGCGGTCAGTTCTGAACCAATCGTGTCAAGACCTCGCCGAAAGTTCACGTTCGTACTAAAATTTTTCCATTCCTGTTCGTTGGTTGATGTAGCTCTCGACTGACTCGAAGGTTCGCCGTTCTCGTCGGAGATATAAGTAAGATTTTGATTGTCGGCATTGCGAGTATTCAGAAAGCCTGTAAACACTACCCCAAGTGTTGTATTCTTTGAGGGGAAATAATCCATTCCCAGTTTTCCATTGAAGCCCTTGAAAGTGCCATTATTTCTCGCCTCCTGTTCAAAATTTGACAAGAGATTCTTTGTCGATTTGTCGCGGAAATTTCGCTGGATTGTTAGCGTATTGAAGTTCTCAGAATAGTTGTGGCTTAGGTTCGTGAAGAGGTTTATCTTATTTTTCCTGTAGTTGAAATTTAGTCCATCATTGATCTTGGGATAATACCCCTGGCCGTAACCAAAATTAACGGAGCCATTGTATCCCAGCTGCCTGTTCTTTTTTGTTTTAATGTTAATTATTCCTGAATTGCCTGCAGCATCGTATTTAGCAGGAGGATTGGTCATGATCTCGATCTGATCCATCTGGCTTGCATTCATGTTGCGGAGGTAATTGGCTAAATCAGGTCCGCTCAAATGAGTCGGACGGCCATCCACCAGAATAACGACGCCATCCTTCCCTTTCAGGCTAATGTTTCCGTCCTTATCCACCGCAATGCCGGGCGATTTTTCCAGAACCTCCAGTGCGTTGGTTCCCGCGTTTGTAATTGAAGCCTCCACGTTGACAATTGTGCGATCGATTTTTTGTTCGATAAGAGGTCTTTTTGCTATCACCGTCACAGCATTGAGTGCCTTTACCGATGGAGCCACTTCAATGGGTTTGAGTGAAATATCGGGCGCTGCGTCGGTAAGTTCAAAGATGGGTGAATAGGTTTTAACATGACCGGCGGCGGTCACCGATATCAAATATTTTCCATGAGGGATATTTTGAAAATCATATTTACCATCGTTTGCGGCAATACCCACCGTGACAACAGAAGAATCTGTTGATTTTATCAAAGTGATTGTCGCACCTGCAACCGTTTTTTCCTGGCCGGTTTTTACAATTCCGGACACTTTCCCGGTTTTTACTTGAGCTAGGGCGGATACAGACATCGCCGAGAGGATCAGAATCGTCAAAATAGTGTGCAACTGCTTCATTGTATTTGGTATTAATTTAGTACTTGTCGTCGGGCATTACAAGCCAAAGGTAGGTACTTTGCAATGCAAGGAACAGTGTTTAATCGCGAACGGTTTAAATTGCTG
Source organism: Flavitalea sp. (assembly GCA_036742645.1). GTDB lineage: Bacteria > Bacteroidota > Bacteroidia > Chitinophagales > Chitinophagaceae > Flavitalea. The sequence goes on along the minus strand of DAINQQ010000153.1, from coordinate 332 downwards.
ATGGATGGTTGTTTGCCGAATTGGTAGCGGGTAATGGTGGTATGACGCAGGGAGTGGCTTTCAGGTTACAGCTTGTTCCGGGAATTGGCTTTAAGAAATTGTTGTTCCCATGGAGTGAGCTAAATGTCATTAGCGTGTTTCAGGGGTAGGTAAAAAGGCAGCAACGAAGGACACGGGTTATCAGGAATAAGTTTCGTGGCAATTCGTGCAATTCGTGGCGGTTTTCAACAACCGAGATTGATGGGACCTAAAGTCAACCTCTCCTAGCCAAGATGCAAAAACTTAAGATAAACGGTTAAAGTAGAGTCAATAAGCTATAGCTTTGCCGCAAG
>DAINQQ010000152.1:0-13445 GCA_036742645.1 Flavitalea sp. | reverse complement strand
ATCAAGAAAATCCTTTAATCAAGAAAATCAAGGTTCAGACAATCTTTCGATGCCTGTCTGAACCATGATTAAAGGATTAGAGAGGAAAAAGGAGGGCTTGATTTTAATAAGTTTGGACTACACGGTACCAAAACCGATCGGGAGTTCCGACTACTCCGGAAGAATCAAGTCGTTGTTTCATTAGGGGTCCTTTCTGATAGGCACGTCCCTTGGCACTGTCGAGAACCGAATAAACGACTACTACTTTATGATTATCGTCAACGTCGTGACCATAGCCCCTGTCCTCCAGTCCATTCTCAAGCCTGGATTGCTTATTGGATTCAAAGTGTGATTTCCAGTTCTCCCAATCCTTCACGGTTATAAAACTGATTGATCGGAGATCGGAACTGGAATTTGTTCTGAGAGAGGGAACGTTGGCTACCAAAATCTTAGGATTACCAATTACGCCGCCTGCTTCCATGGCTTTTTTTAGGTCGGGATCTTTGCTAAACGCTTTTGCTTTTTCTACGTCATCGGCTTTTACAGCTACGAGCAACATATTTGGGTCTTCCACGCCACGGCCAATTACAAAACTGTGCATGCCGTGAGCCAGACGGAATGAATCATGAGCGTCGTAAGATGCCTTCCATTTCGCATAGTCTTTCACTTTATGCCTTGCGATCATGATGGTTTGGGGCGCGGCTGCAGCAGGTTCCGTTGCCGGGGTCGTCGCGGCTACCGCAGTGTCACCGGTTGTTTCATCTGTAGCAGGTTCCTCTGGAGCGTCGTTGCAGGAAATAGTAAATAGCAGCAATGCTGCAAATGATGTCATAAGCAAACGTTTGAATTGTTTCACTGTTTTGAGATTTAGGATGAAAAAAAGTGGGCAAGGAGGAAGTGTACATGGGGTAGTGGGTACCTAAATGTATGTTATATTTCCTGTTAAGCTTGCTGGTTTTTTGATGTTTCCCACAAGCAGACATTAAGGCACACGCAACTTAGAAATCGGGCCAACACTTTGCGCCTTGCCCTTTGCGCGAACTTCTCCCTCACACATTAATCCGACAACCCGGAAAATGATTAAATTGGAAAACCGGCTATTTGCATCCATTTGCCATATTTTGGCCTCTTTGGTATCAAGTAGTGCCTAAGGGGCATAAAAAGTAAAAATCCGTGGAACGATCGCGCCAACAACCGCTCACATTATAAAAAATCTATGAAGACAATTTTCATTTGCCTGTCGCTATTCATCTTCAGCGCGGCTTATTCCCAGAAAGAAATCAGCCAGCAGGCTGTGAATGAATTAGTGAATAAGGCGTCAATGTTCCTTGGAGTGGAGAATAACGACAAGGTCCGATCGGCGCTTAACCGCTATATCGCCACATATAACAGGGCCGGTGCGTCAACGGCCATGGCAAACCTTGCGAAGGACCTGGAGGGAAGGAAAGATCTGCTGATGTTTATGAACAGGGCCACCCAGAATCGTGAATCGCTTTTAGAGACGCTGACGGCCATGAATGTAAGTACTAAAAATGCGCAGGAACTGACCGACTATTTTTTCCCAAAGCAGGGTCCCCCCAGAATTCCGGTTCAAGACACGACTGCTGTACGCGAAGACTCGGTGAAACCGAGCGAACCCTTTGTGAAAAAACCGCCTTCGAAAAAATTCTTTGATGGGAGGAAGACGTTTTGTGATAGTTCGGGTACTTCGTTTTACCGGGTAGTTATTATAAAAGACGATGTCTTATTGACAAAGTATCGTGGCAAACCGAAAGACGATTTTAGTACTGCAATGTCGAAGGGCAAGGCGCTTCTGAATGGGGAAGATATCGTTTCGGCCGAAACGCATCTCATTAATTTCAGGTACGAGAATAATATTTTCTATGAGAAGGATGAATTAGAGAAGTGGGTTAAATATGTTGAGTGCCCGGATGAATAACCGCAGACATCCGGTCGGACGGTCCCCATTTGACCGGTTGCATTTTACGACTATCCCTCTAAGCTCCTTCGCGCACTCTGTGATTATTTTGTCTAAACGCAAAGGGCGCAGAGAAATCGTAAGCGTTCGCAAAGATGTTAGCTTTACTCCGTTCTGAATTGAATCCCCTGTTGCTTATACGACGTTAATTTCTTTGCAGCAATAGTAGCAGGTATCCATTTTGGGGATTCGCGGAGGAGCCTGAGTGCCTCATAATCCAATGTAAACTCAACGGATTTAAGAATCATTTCATTTCTCACACGGCCTTTTTCATCTACAGCAAAGGCGACTTTTACCTGGCCCTGTATCTTGTTGTTTAATGCATATTCCGGATATCTCAGGTTTTGAATCAGGTACCGCTGCCATCCTGCAGCGCCGCCGTCGAAGCTGGCCTCAGTATCGTACGCATTGCGGCCATTTCCTTCATTATTCATATATTTTACCAGTTCGCCCAGGACATACTGTTTTTCAGTAACCTCCATTCCGTTTTGATTGTAGTAAATCCAACGCCCATCCGGTTTGCCATTTATAAATGCGCCTGTTGAATCAAGTGTTCCATCAGGACGCATGAAAGCAGACTGGCCGTGACGGACCTTTGTGGCCTTGTCTTTAAATTGTTCACTAGACACAAGGGGCCCCCTCATGGTATAATTCTGCCATTGCCAACAGGTATCATTGATCTGTTGGGCGAGGGTGAAGAATGAGGCATCCTTTTCAGCCTTAACGGCTTTGCCTGTAGAATCCCAAAATAGAAATTCAGCTTTCTTGTTTTTCTGACTAAAGCAGATTGAAGAAAGGGAAAGCACTAAGCACAGAATCAACAATTTTTTCATACAAAGAAGTTAGGTCAGTAAACCTTTGCGAAGATTCACCAGGGCTGTTAAAATGAACTACGCATTTAAGGATATGCAATTTACGATGCGCGAAGAGAGAAATCAATACTACTTTAGGGTAAAACTACTTTAGGGTAAATGAATTTATGCGACTACCAGGTTTTCCTTCTTGATGGTAGAGGAATAGTGTGGCAAAAAGTTTCACCTTGCGACCCTGCCGGCAACCCGGTTTCCCGCGAACGGAACTCGTCCGTCGGTTTTTCTCTAACTTTAAGAAATCTTCTCGAAAAAACCTCCAATGAAAAATCTCATATTCCCTCTCATCATTATTTTTTGTGTTTCAGCGCTTCACTACTGCAAATCCTCTTCGCAAGGAAAAATTTGGGGTGATACAGACACAACACACACCAGTCGTACTTCAGCGGATTGGGATGGTAGCTATCGAGGTGTATTACCTTGCGCCGATTGCGAAGGACTCGAAACAACGGTTATTCTCGGAAAGGACTTAAACTACACCGTTACAACAAAATACCTTGGTAAAACTGATAGTGTCTATGAAAGATCCGGAAAATTCAGCTGGAGTGAGCGAGGAAATATTATCAGGTTAGATGGCAGCACCGAACAAGCAAGCACTTACTTTGTAGGTGAAAATGTCCTAACGCAATTAGATAAAGATGGCAACAAGATCACAGGTGAACTGGCGGAAAAGTATATCCTGCGTAAGTCTAATAATGATATCGTCGAGAAATACTGGAAGCTTATTGAATTGCACGGCAAACCTTTGGTGGTAGATAGCACCTATATCAAACAACCACATATCATCTTCAAAAAACAAGAAAATAAAATAATAGGACATGGAGGATGTAATAGCATCACCGGTACCTACGAACTAAAAGAAGGAAACAGGATCATAATTTCAAACGTCATTTCTACCCGGATGGCATGCCCGACCATCAATGTAGAGCTCGAATTTCTGAATGTACTGGCGATGGCCGACAACTACAACCTGAGTGGTGATATGCTCGTACTTAACAAGGCCAGGACGGCTCCATTGGCAAGGTTTAAGGCGGTTTATCTGAAATAAATTGTTTTTGCAAATGCCGGAAAGGAGGAGAGAAAGTTTGCGCAAAGGCGCAAAGGAAGAAAATGACTTCTTTGCGCCTTGCGCGAACTTTTCTGATCCGTAAAAGAGTTATTTTTTTCTTCTTGTCCTCTCGTATTGCAACAGCATATCCGCCTTACCGTCTTTGTTAATCCGCCAGGTTTCCATCAGGGCTATGGTATCCTTCTTTCCATCGTTCCTGGTATTAATTTCTCTTGCCCAAACGAGCACCCAGTTTTCTTTTTTGTCTGTGCTGTACACAGGAAATACGGCGTCAATTGTATCGATGACCGTTGTGTAATTTGCGCGATGCCTTTTCCATATCGCCATTAGGCTGTCCGCTCCCCTAACCACGGAACCATCACTATGGAAAACAAGAACGCTATCTGCGACCCAGTTTTTCATGTTGTCAAGATTGTTGGTTTCCCAATCTTTCCAGCTGCCCTGAACTATTGGTGCAGTGTAATCTGCATTACCCATTTCGAATGAGGACGAATATGATACAGGATAAGGGAGTGCTACAGCAGATTTAACTACGGCAGAATCCGCGGGTGGGGCGTCGACGGTTGATTCGCTATTGCAGGCTGCTAGGAGCGCAGCGGCTGCAACGAAAAGACAGAACTTTTTCATTGTGTTTATTTTGGGGTTTAATAAAATGACGTCGGCGGGAACGGATAGTGTAGTGGTTGGAAAGGCGAGCTAAGCAGAAAGGTAAAGTAATTTATTTTTACCGGGTGTTCTTTTTTAGAAAGTAAACCTCTTTCTTAAAGGATAGTTCCTGAAACGACGGTAAGGCTCACAACACGGAGCGCAATTCTCTAAGCCTTGGCGGAAACTTCTGTTCAAATGGAACGATTTTGAACTTTTTGCTAAGAAAAATAAGAGATTGTTCAACTTTTTCCGGGCCGCATTGTTGAAGGAACAGGAGACCAACATTGGTGCACCAGATGATTGTGGATGATTAGACCAGGTAGGAATAGTTGATAGCGCAGAAAGGGCCCCGCTAAGGGGGTTTTTTTCAGTGAGTGTTATCAGGAAAGACAGTTAATTGCAAAGTTTGATCTTCATGGCGCTGAATGGCACGCCAGTTATGAATTTTTATTTTTGTGATTGCGCGATCTTAAATTGTACGCTGGTTTGTTGGTACGACTTTACTTTTTGTCCGTTTTTTGTAGCAGGTATCCACTGGTGTGATTCATGCAAGAGTCGCCTGGCCTCGTTGTCCAGCGTAAATTCTGCCGATTTAAGAATTATGTCGTCCGTTACGCGACCTTTCTCATCTACCATGAATAATACTTTTACCGAGCCCACGATATTATTTCCCATAGCATACTGGGGATATCGTAGGTTTCGAATCAGATAACGCGTCCAATTATCCGTTCCTCCTGAGAACTCCGCCGGCGTATCCGGTTTGTCATCAAAAGGATTGTGTTGATCAATGCCTCCTGCTCCAATATTCCAGGTAAATAATAGTTCGTCCATGGAATATTCTTTTGCCGCACGGAGAACTGCGTTATTGTCGAAGTACATCCACCTCCCATTTTGCTTCCCATTGACAAAGGAGCCTATCGAATCAAGCGTTCCATCCTCACGCATAAATGCGGAACGGCCATGAGGAACTTTTCCGTCTTTGTCTTTGTATTGCTTCGAAAAGACCATGGGCCCCATCATATTATAATTATCGATTTGCCAGCAAGTGTCATTAAGTTTTTGAGTGGTTGTAAAAAAGCGGGCCTTCGTTTCTTCCGTTGTTGCTTTGCCTTTTGCGTTCCAAAACCGAAAAATCATCTTTTGGTTTCTCTGACCAAAGGAAAAAATCCAAACGAATAACAAAAGGCTCGTGCTAAGAACTTTACTCATATAAATAAGGTTTGAAGATGTATGAGCATTTGTCGGAGAAGGGAGTGCTGAGGTAACAGAATTATAGCGGGAATTTTCCGCGTCCCTGATGCGCGACTGGCTCAAATTGTAGGGATGTCGTCCTTATTAGCTCACTGTTTCGGTCGGTATGATGATTGATGTCTCTGAGATCCCTCGCGCCTCGGGATGATAGAAAGAAAAAGAAGATAGAAAGAAAAAGAAGATAAAAGGAAAAAGAAGATAGAAAAAAACAAGATAGAAAGAAATCGGCGATGGCTGCAGAGCACGATAGCAGCAAGCTGGTAACAGAAAAATTCGACGCCGGGAAAAAACCTTCCGTCTTTGTTTCCATACCTATTGGACACGCAGCCTTGCCTACGGCAGGCAGTTTGCGTGGAACTTTTTCTTATCTGGTAATCAACTTCCTCGCATTTTCACCATACACTTTCTTCAACACGTCGTCACTCAATCCAAATCCATGAAGCGGCCAGTGATAACTGAATAAGTCTCTGACATAAAAATGTTCATCAGTCGATTCAAGTATGCGAAAGGTTGTTTGGTACATCAGCTTTCCGGGTCCCATATCAGTTCCATATAAGATTCTGTCCCGGTATTTTTCGATAAAAGCTTTCACATAACGCGGGATTGGCGCAAGCTCTCCATACCGGGCGGATATATCCGCATACAGATTAGGATAAGTGTCGAGTAGCCTGGCAAGCATGCTCAGATTTGCACAACAGTTTGCAAGATGGCAGGCAATGAAAGTTGTTTTAGGATTGTTTTTGACTGCATTTTCAAGAGTACCGACAAGTTGATCGTGATTCAGAATGCCTTCTTTGGTCATATCAACTTTCCACTTTGCCGCATTCATTAAACCATCATTTGTTGAATCAGAAGGCAGATACATCCATTCATCTTCCGCTACATGCATGTTGATCGGCATTTTTAACTCAGCACATTTTTCGAGCAGTGGTTTCATTCTCGGATCATCAATATGAATCCCGTAACCGGGTGTTGGTTTTGAATAAAGTTCACCCAAACCTTTATCACCCAATTCACCGACACCCTTTGCTCCTTTTCTGTGACATCTTTGTAATTCTTCCACGGCACGCTTTTGCCATCCGGGCTGGTCAAGACCAGTATAATCAAACCCACACCAAACATCGAAACGGTTTCGATAGCGGGCATATTTGTCGACGATCGAATCAAATCTTTTCCCAGTGGAGTAAGTGAGGATAATAGATTTTTCAATGCCGGATTCGTCCATAGTTTTTACCCAGGCATCAAGTTCCGCATCTGTTTTTGCATAATCATGCGTGTGTACATCGATGACTGGATGTTTTGCTTTTTTAATTTCTGTTTGCGGGATTTTATAGATTGAAACAGGCTTGTAATCTTTTAGCTTGAGATCGTTGACATTTTGGGACAACAGCGATGATGTGAACATCAGCAGCAGTGCAGTTAAAGATGGTTTTTTCATTATACGAATTACGCGAATTGGGGCGAATTTCCACGAATGGTTTTTTTGCACGAATTAACACGAATGCCTTATTCGTGGTAATTCGTGCAACTCGTGGCAAAAACTTATTTAACCACCAACCTGCCTTTCATAACGGGATGAAAACTGCAATAATAGTCCGATGATTTCTCAACAACCATGGTCCACGATGAATTTGGTGATAACGAAGAGGAGCTCCATGCTTTGCCGGATAGTTCAGTTATATCATGCCTTAACAGATCATGATTCACAAATACGACAGTATCTCCTCTTTCTAATACCAATTCCCCAGGTACAAACTTCATTTGTTTGATCTCAACAGTGTATCAGTTTGACTGCTTCTTCGGGTCCGAAGAACACCCGCTAACAAAAACCAATAGAAAAATTACTAAACGAATATCTCTGCTTATCATCCAATCCGATTTTCATTTAGCGAATTTTTTCTGCACCATTTCTGCGTGACTAAGATGTGTTTTGAATGCAGGCATCACATTCGTTAATAAATCTTTCAGCTCCCTGTTTTCTGATTCTGGAATTAGTCGGCTTTCAAGTACGGAAATCACTCCTTTGGGATATGCAACTTCATTATCAATATAGGCTTTGTCGAATGCTGCCCCGGAGGTGGATGCGAGCGATTTCCTTGTCTTTTCTGCATCTGCCTGTAGCTGTTTGCTGACGTCATTATCCTTTGGAGTTACGCCCAGTTTTGTAACTAATGCTACAGCCTGGTCGATCACTGATTTGTGATCAGTTGCCATAGTCTCCGCAAATTTCAAAACCTCAGCATCTTTCGATTTTCCTTTTGCCAGCTCTGCATAACTGATGTCAATCTGATTAGCTACAACTGCTATCGAAGCAATTTCAGGATCGGTAAGTTTTGTGTTTGATTGTGAGAAGACCAGACTGCATATTAACATTGCAGCTAAAGAAAATGTTCCGGCAACCAAAAGGGTGTGTTTGTTCGTTGTCATGTCAGGATTTTTTTGTTAAACAGGTTTCTAATTTAGAGTTGGAGAAATTGAAAAGGTTACAAACATTATTATGAAAGCCTTTGTGCCTTCGCGCCTTTGTGGCTCCTTGGGCTGCGCAATCAGAAAGGCCGCAAGGGCACGAGGGCACAAAGGTTGAAGCCGGGCCAGCAGGCCTTCAAAAAAAACCCGAAGACATTTTGTAACCTTTCTCACTTCAGGTACTCTAATACACAATCAATGGAAAAAGTCGACTTTCCGGGAAACATGGTAGCGGCAAATATTTCCGATGCCGAAGTCATCAACAGGATATTGTGTGGTGAAAAGAATCTATATGCCATTCTGGTAAAGAAATACAATGAAAGACTTTATCGGGTGGCGATGGCAATCATCAACGATGACGCAGAAGTAGAGGATGTGATGCAGACAGCTTATATCAAAGCCTATGAAAACCTCGAAAAATTTGCGTTTAAGGCTGATTTCTCAACCTGGCTGACAAGAATATTGATCAATGAATGTTTTGCGATCCTTCGAAAACAAAAACTTTTAGTCAAGCTGAACGGCAATATTATGGAGAATGAAATCTTTCGACAGTATTCTGTAAATCCTGCAACGCCTGCTGCACAAGTATTGAACACAGAGCTGAAAGGGATTCTTGAAAAAGCAATTCTTGATCTTCCCGAAAAGTACAGGACTGTTTTCATTATGCGTGAGATTCAAAACATGAGCGTTGCAGAAACAAAAGCATGCCTGGAGATCAGTGGAATTAACGTCAAGGTTAGGCTAAACAGGGCAAAGGCACTCTTGCGGAAATCATTAAAGTTATCCTACAGGAACGAGGACATCTTCAATTTCCATCTCTCACGCTGTGACAGGATGGTTTCGCTGGTATTGAGACAGATTGAACGGAATTAGTTGGTTGTTTGTAGTTGTGATAGCGTTATTACTTCTATCGTATTGCTAACAAAGAACCGCAACAGGAAACAATAAACAACAAACCGCCAACCACAAACAACAACCCCCTACCTCAAATAATAAACCCCCTTACCTCAGGCGAGTCTCCGGAACACGCAGTTGCACAGAAAAAATTTTGCGCGGGACTTGCCGTTGCGTCGTCAGAAGATGCGCGGTATCATTGAATGCTTGATTTGCCCCGGTGAGTCCCGCCGTAAAGTCCGATTGCGAAAACCACAAACAACAAACCAACTACAAACCACTAGCTATGCGATACAAAAATCAATTCCTCGTAATGTTTTTTTTGGTGATCATCGTATCACTTTCGCAATGTACCAAAGACAAACCTGATCACGACAAGCCTGATACCCCATTGGTGAGGGATGGAAAGGAGATATTTCGCTTTGATACATTTGGTGATGAAGATTTCTGGAGCGGACTATTGCATATTGATAAAGCAATCGCCGGAGAAAAAAACGGCGGATTTGGACCAGGTGTTAGTCCAAAGACTGCACTTGCCGTAGGATTGAAAGTGGATGCTGCGGCAATACCATCCGATGTCGCTGCAGGGATAAAATCAGGCACCGTGAACCTTGATGATCCGGCGACCACACTCGCACTCTTAAAACTAAACGCAGTCGTTGGTGTAAAGGGTAACTACGACGAGAAGGGCGTTCTGAAGTCTATTGGGATCACATGTGCTTCCTGTCATTCAACAGTTGATAATTCATTTGCACCGGGGATCGGTAATCGGCTCGATGCCTGGCCTAACAGAGATTTGAACGTTGGGGCCATCATTTCACTTACTGATAATGCAAAGCCAATCGCAGACATGCTACATGTTTCAGAGCCGACGCTTAGAACAGTTCTGGGAATGTGGGGCCCGGGAAAATATGCCGCCATTTTATTTATGGACGGGAAAGCGTTCAGGCCTGATGGAAAGATTGCAGCCAACTTAATTCCTGCGGCATTTGGGTTGAAAGAAATCAATTTAACTACATATACGGGTTGGGGTGATATCACTTATTGGAATTCATTCGTAGCAAATTTGCAAATGCACGGCAAAGGAACTTTTATCGATCCACGATTGAATGATCCGGTGAAATATCCGATCGCAGTAGAAAACCAATTTTATCATGTAGTAAACAATCCTGACCTCATCACTCCGAAATTACCTGCTTTAAGGGCCTATCAGCATTCGATATCAGCACCAAAACCTCCATCGAATAGTTTTGACCATGCCGCTGCGGCGAGAGGGAAGAAACTATTTACGGGTAAAGCAAAATGCGATGGCTGCCATGCACCTCCATTATTAGCAGACAACAAGCTTCACACTGCCCAGGAATTACGAATCGATGACTTTGAAGCGATGCGCTCTCCGACGGGAATGTATAGAACAACCCCATTGGGTGGATTGTTTGCCAGGGCAAAAGGAGGTTTTTATCATGATGGTAGGTTTGCCAACTATGCAGAGGTCATCAATCATTACAATACTAATTTTAGCCTTGCACTTACTGCTGCTGAGAAGAAGGATTTGGAGGAGTATTTAAAATCTTTGTAACACTAATAAACGCGAATGGTGACGAATGTTCGCGAATTTTGGGGCACGAATTGACGCTAAATGTGGGCTGATTTTCGCGAATAATCTTTGAGCTTATAATAACCTGTGGAGGTAAATTCCTTTACAGGTTTTTTGTTTGTGCGAATGCCCGGTCTGGGGCCTGTCCTGAGCTTGTCGAAGTGCATGCCTTCCCATCCAGAATGATGAGGCCGGTTCTGTCAGGCGTATGGTATGTAACGCATATTCTTTGGTATCCTTAATGAATATTTCAAATCTTTAAATATTTATCTATGGAATCCACAGAAAGAAACGTTATGCATTGATCATAGGAGGATCGGAAGGCATTGGGTACGAACTGTCGAAACTGTTTGCGCAGGATGGATATAACCTTATTCTCGTGGCCAGATCACAGCGGGACCTTAGAAATAGAGCGAGGGGACTTTCATACGAGTAGGGTATCGAAGTAATCGCGATTTCAAAAGACTGTTCGAACCAGATGCGCCTTTTGAATTTTACGATGAGACAAAAAGTTCAAAAAGTTCCAAAGTTCCAAAGTTCAAAGTTCAAGGTTCAAAGTTTGAAAGTTGGCGCTTCCGCGGAGATCATGCCTCATTAAGCTAGAAACTTCCTTCGTGTCTTCGTGCGTTTGTAGCCGGGATGACTTGCAAGTTAGAGAAGCCACAAAGCCAGTATTATTGCCTTCAATAAAGGTCAGACGTCTTGTGTCTGCATAAAATCACTGATAGGTCATCTTCATTAAACACCTTGGTATGAATTTTCAATAGGAATAGTATCTTCCACGATTAATCCCTTAAATTAAATGAAGCCAAAGGGCAGTGTAGCGACAAAAAAGTCAATTCCGGAGTTTTTGTCTGGCGGAGGCGAATTGGGACACCGCATCCGGGAATATGATTGGTCGAAAACTCCCCTTGGTTCTATCAATGGGTGGCCGCAGAGTCTTCGTACCTGCGTCCGCATCATGCTTGCCTCGCGCCAGCCGATCTGGATCGGGTGGGGGAAAGACCTCATCAAACTTTACAACGATCCTTACAAAGCTATAGTCGGCGGCAAACATCCATGGGCGTTGGGAGCGCCCGCTTCTATAGTGTGGAAGGATATCTGGAAAGATATTGAGCCAATGCTCAAACAAGTGATGGAGAAAAATGAAGGCACATATGTGGAATCGCAGCTTCTCATCATGGAACGCAATGGCTATCCCGAGGAAACTTATTACACTTTCTCATACACGCCAATACCCGGTGATGACGGAAGCACCGCGGGAATGATTTGCGCTAACACAGATGATACCGACAGGATCATCAGTGGACGACAATTGTTGACCCTCACACAACTGGGGAAGAGTCTTACAGATTCTAACAGTAATGCGGAAGTAATCAGTAAAACGATCGCTGCATTGGAAGAGAATCCGTACGATTTTCCTTTCGCTTTGTTTTACAATACGACAGGCCAGAAAGCAGTTTTATCACATTCAACAGATCTTGGTGAAGCGGCGAATACAGTTCCAAAGGAAATCGATCTGAACGCGGACAACGAAATCGCGACGCTTTTAAATGATGCTGCTGCTAAAAGAAAACTGCAGATACTGGAAGGAGTGGAGGAAAAGATTGGACCTATGCCTAAAGGCGCATGGGAAGTCGTTCCCGATAAAGTAATTGTTTTACCGATTGCGCAAACCGGTGCGAGCGTCCCTTATGGTTTTTTGGTTGTTGGGGTGAACCCTTATCGTTTACTCGATGACAAATATGCCAGCTTTTTTTCACTGATCGCTGACCAGATGTCGACCAGTTTTTCGAATATCCGTGTGCTGGAGGAAGGAAGAAAGAGAGCTGAAGCCCTCGCAGAGATTGATCGTGCAAAAACAATTTTCTTTTCAAACATCAGTCACGAATTCAGAACACCGCTTACCCTTCTTCTCGGCCCGATAGAAGATACCTTACGGGATCCCGGAAACATAGAAGGAACAAAGGCCCGCATGGACACGGCTTATCGGAATGCGCTACGCATGCAAAAGCTCGTAAACACGTTACTTGAGTTTTCACGGATCGAGACAGGAAGAGTAGAAGGAAAATTTACCCTTGTCGATATCACCACCTTCACCCGTGATCTTGCAAGCAGTTTTCGATCTGCGATTGAAAAGGCCGGAATGGAATTGGAGTTCGTTGGAGAAAAGATCAATGCCCAGGTATATGTTGATGTAGATATGTGGGAAAAGATTGTTCTCAACCTGGTGTCGAACGCATTCAAGTACACGAAAAGGGGAAAGATTACGGTCAACTTGTCGCAGGTTGACCAACAATTCAAGTTTTCGGTGATAGACACCGGAACCGGTATTCCTGAAGATCAGTTGGGAAAGGTGTTCGACCGATTCCATCGTATCGATAATATCGAGGGGCGTAGCCAGGAAGGAACGGGGATCGGCCTGGCATTAGTTAAAGAACTCGTGAAAATACATCATGGTACTATCGAGGTACGAAGCACACCGGGTGAGGGATCTGTATTTACTGTTACGATTCCTGTAGGAAAAGATCATCTGTCCCCTGACAAAATTGTCCAGATTTCCTCATATGCTGGTTCAGATGGAACGGCAGCTTTTGTGCAGGAAGCAATGAAGTGGATGCCCGAAGAACGAGCCACGAAGTTGTCGGGGGAAAATAGAACTGAACAAGGTCCGAATAACAAGTGCAAAGTGCT
>DAINQQ010000151.1:0-13460 GCA_036742645.1 Flavitalea sp. | reverse complement strand
AAAGCTTGATTGGTCCTGCTGATTTGGCCCTGCGCTATGCAAAAGAAATAAGAAAGGATTTCGATTTGTTTGGGTTGATGGTTGACTTAAGCCACATTCCTTTGATTCACGAAACGATTGAAGAATCGATCTTACCGGTAAAAGATTACATAACTCATGCACATATTGGTAATTGCGTAATGAAAAGTGCAGATATGCCAGCTTACGGAGACGTCCATCCCAGGTTTGGATTTCAAAATGGCGAAAATGACGTGAATGAAGTGGTTGATTATCTTAGATTGCTCTTAAAGATTGGTTTCCTCAATGAAAACACCCGCCCGATCGTAAGTTTTGAAATCAAGCCGTTTGGCGATGAGGATCCGGATATAGTGATTGCTAATGCTAAAAGAACATTGAATGTGGCCTGGGCAAAGGTGTAGCTCAAAATATTCTTTTCTGAACCAAAAGACAATAAAATGAACATCGTTGTATTGGATGGATATACTTTAAACCCGGGTGATCTCAGTTGGAACAAGATGGAAAAGCTCGGTAATCTTACGATATACGAACGAACAAGCCCAGACAAAGTATATGAACGGACAAAGGATGCAGCAATTGTCTTAACTAACAAAACACCCATTTCACCTGAGTTAATTAATAAGTTACCGTCCTTAAAATACATTGGAGTATTGGCAACGGGATATAATGTGGTTGATGTTGAGGCGGCCAGGCAAAAAGGCATTCCAGTAACTAATGTGCCAGGATATGGGCCTAACTCGGTTGCGCAATTAACCTTCGCATTGCTGCTTGAGCTTTGTCAGCACGTGCAGCGACATAGCGATGCAGTGCTGGAGGGTAAATGGGCAACTTCGGCTGATTGGTGCTTCTGGGATTATCCCCTGGTTGAATTGGCGAGTAAAACAATGGGGGTAATTGGATTCGGTACGATTGGACAAAGAGTAGCGGATATCGCCAGCGGTTTTGGAATGAATGTCATTGGACAAAGCAGGACCCAAACCGATCAATCACAACGCAAGAATTTCAAATGGGGTTCGCTGGAAGAATTGTTGCGGGAGTCTGATGTCATCAGCATTCATTGTCCACTTACTCCAGAAACGAAAGGTTTGATCAACAAAGACACATTGAAGAAAATGAAGGCGGCCACTTTCTTACTGAATACGTCAAGAGGGCCAATCATAGTTGACCAGAATCTGGCCGATGCACTAAATAATAATGTGATTGCAGGTGCTGGTATTGATGTACTTTCTGTGGAGCCTCCACCAAAAGATAACCCATTATTCAAAGCAAAGAACTGTCTGATCACCCCGCATTTAGCCTGGGCTACTAAAGAAGCACGATCAAGGCTTATGAATGGCGTGGTGGAGAATGTCTCTGCCTTCTTATCGGGCAAACCCGTGAACGTTGTGAACAGGTAGGTTGAACGGAGAGTATTATTAATCTCAACATATTGATTTTACGATCAAAACTGGGAAGCATTGACTTTACAGAGGTACATACTATTGCTTTTATTTTTTGCCTGCATCCAATTTGCAAGCGGACAAACCGTGACCAAAAATATTTCATCCAACGCTCAGCGAAAGGTTGGAGACCCTTTGCAAAATCTGCCGGATAATATTGAAATATTAACGCGATTTGGCGAACGTGCGGATATTGCCCCGGATAATAAAAGGATTGCGTTTATGGCGAAAACATTTGGGGATGCAATGGTGATCGACTTGCAAACACGGGAAATTACCTGCTTAACGTGTGGGATTCCGGCTGCTGCTTTCCTGAGAGTAATGCATCTTTCTAATGGAGATTACTTGTTGGTTGGTCCTGATCATTTTGAAAATGCACAAATCAGCAAAAATGCGAGCGAATTGTGGTATCTGCCTAAGAAGAATGGTTCAAGACCCGTAAAGTTGGACGTGAAAATAAGTGAAGGGCTGGCCATATCTAAGAAGCAGTTAAAGATCGCATATACTCAGGTAGATTCTATTCCTGACATAACTACCCGGATAATTATTGCTGATCTCGAACTCATAGGATCATCTCCTAAAATCATCAATCAAAAAGTAGTATTGGAGAGCCGCGATAAAAGCTGCCGGTTGGAAGCACAGGATTTTTTTGATGGAGATAAGGAGCTAACCTATTTCTGCTATGTACCCAATGGGGCATTTGAAGTAATGGGGTTAAATCTTGCAAATGGTATTTCCACAAACTTTTCTTTAAAACCCGGTCATTTTAATGAACCCGAAGGAATTTTTCCTGATGGGGAATACACAGCCGTAGAATCTGATTGGCAGTGCACCTGGTTGGGTGGTGTAACCGGCTCTTCTAATATCGATATCTGGAAATTGAAATTGAATGGCAGTGGAAACGACTTTGTTCGACTTACTCATTTCAACGATTATGAAGGTGCTAAAGCGGCAAATCCCGTAGTATCTGGTGATGGGAAATTTATGGCCTTTCAATCAGCAAGAGCAGATGATCCTCCGGGCACGGGAAGAGGTCTTTTAATTTATTGGTTTAAAAACAAAAAGCAGAAAGGAACAAAAAAAATTCAAAGTAAAAATTAAGAAAGAAGTTGTCTTAAAAGAAAAAGCAAGTTTTAATAAGGACAGTGACCTTTTGTTTTGAATTTTCACGCTATCATAAAAAATAAATTCCTTAATATGAAATGTCTATTTTCCTATTTTGTTTTTTATTGTTTACTGGTGGTTTCATTTGAAGCCGCAAGTCAATCAGCAAAACTAAACGTTAAAAAGGTCAGCGTTGATTTAACATCGATTGATCCGGGCAGGTACGATGCCACGTGGTGGAACCGTGCTCCGTTTCGATTAGTGCAAACAAACCTTCGTGAAATTGACGCAACGATGGATGTGGATGCATATGTTCAATCAATGGTTGACGCCTCTGTAAATACTGTTTTGATCAACGTAGGGGGAATTGTTGGTAATTATCCTACCAAACTTCCGTTCCATTACCGGAATCCATTTATGAAGGGAGACCTTGTTGGGGACTTGATCAAAGGTCTCCACTCAAAGGGAATAAAGGTGATTGGCCGCTTCGACTTCAGCAAGATAAATGAAAAATTAGCAGTCCAAAAGCCCGAGTGGCTTTACGTGGGTACTGATAATAAGAATGTGAATTATAACGGCCAGGTACATACGTGTATCAATGGAGGATATCAACAGCAATACGCGTTTGATATCTTGAAAGAGGCCATCACTACCTATCCATTGGATGGAATATTCTTCAATATGGCGGGGTATATTACATTCGATTACCACTTTGTAGATCATGGGATTTGCCAATGTGAAAGCTGCAAGAAAAGATTTAAGGATTCAACCGGCCATACGCTGCCTGTAAAGGCCGATATGAATGATCCTGTATCCAGGGAATATAATGCCTTCAAGAAAGTAACCTCCGAGCAATTATTCAGACAAATCCAGCAAACTATAAGAACTCTCAATCCAAAGCTGATGGTGTATTCTTATACGGATGCCGGGGTGGATATGATTGCAAGTGAATCCGGTTCGGAAGTAATGACCCAGGGTTACGAATGGAATTACCTTTCCACTGACAATGTAAAAAGAACATTAGGGTCTTATAAAGACCGTTCCCCTGGTAATTTGCTTATCTATTTTCAGGCTATCGGATTTCGTCATGTAGGTACTTCACCTAACCTGGCGAGGGTCTGGTTGTTGGAAGAAATGCTTCATGGTGCGCCGTTAGGTTTCGTGGTCGTGGGCACATTAGTCAATTATGAAGATAGGGTGTTCATTCCTACGCTTAATAATTTATATGGATTTCATAAGAAGTATGAGAATTTATTTACCAACCTGCAGGCCGTTAATAAAATTGCATTGGTTCGCGGTTCAAAAGATGAATACGAAGGTTTAATCAAAATCCTGTCCGAAGAACACATCATGTATGATATTATAGTTCCTTCGGCGTTAGGTACAGACAGAATGCCTCGTACGCTCCAGGACTATGACGCCCTGATCCTCGGCGATGTAACTGATATGGATGACCGTCTTCTTTCTGTAATTGATCAGTATGTACAAGACGGGGGAAAGGTGATTGCTACCGGTTTTACATCAACGAAGGATGGATCGGGTAAGTCATTGGAAAAAATAAGGCTTCAATCCCTTGGTGTGATGCCTGAATACGAATTGTTCAGGCAAGCGAGATCAACATACCTGAAAGTTTCGCCGGAAGACAAGGCTGCCCTTGGCCAAAATGATTTTAAAGATTTCAGCCTGATGATGATGTATTCTGATTTTCTGAAAGTGAAGCCACAGAGCAATGCATCGGGCTTGTTGAAATTGGTACCTGAAACAAGATTTGGCCCGCCGGAGAAAGCCTACTTTACAGAAGAAAACATAACCAATTATCCAGGAGTAATAACGACAGACTATGGCAAAGGCAAGACAGTCTTCATACCCTGGAAATTAGGAACACAATATGAGTTCAAAGGCAACTATGCACAACGCATATTATTTTTAGCCGCGTTAAGAAATGTTCTGAAAGTGGAGAATATGATTGAAACAGACGCTTCTCCTTTAATTGAAATGAGCCATTTGGCTAACCGGAATGCCGCATTTGAGTGGATAGGAATGATTAATCACTCGGGACAAATTGGTGGCTCTTTCCGTGAACCAGTGACTATTTACAATACAACGGTACGCTTTAAACCGGCCAAGCGCGTTAAGACTATAAATTTATTACGTTCAGGTAAACCAGTAAATTTCAAAGTCAATGATGGTTGGGTAGAGCTATCGGTTCCGGAAGTAAAAGATTTCGAAATGATTGTTTGTACTTACTGACAAGACTTTCTAAAAAGAAGCGCCTTTGATTAATCACCATTAAAAAAACATTCATGTACATTCTTATAGCTCCCAATGCCTTCAAAAATAGTCTTACTGCTGATGAAACTGCATTGGCAGTTCAGGATGGTTTTATACAAAGCAAGCTGGATTGTGAGTGCGAGTGTTTTCCGGTAGGCGATGGCGGCGACGGCACGGGGGAGTTGATTATCAAAAAATATAATGGTGAGATTATCGATACAGAAGTTCATGATGCTTTAGGCCGGAAAGTAAAAGCTCAATTTGGTTTGATTGAAAAAGGCAAAACGGCCGTAATTGAAATGGCGGCAGCATCGGGCATTAGATTGCTGAAGCAGGAAGAATTAAACCCTCTGATAGCTACTTCATTTGGAACAGGTGAGCAAATCAAAGCTGCGTTGGACAGGGGCGCGAGGAAAATCATAATAGGCATGGGAGGCTCTGCAACTGTTGATGGTAGTTGTGGTATTTTGAGAGCGCTTGGCATCCGGTTTTTTAATGCCGACATGCAGGAATTAACACGCTTGCCAGAAAGTTTGACTGAGTTAGAGACCATTGACCTGTCAGGACTTGATCCAAGGATTTCAGGGTGCGAGGTTGTTGTTTTGTGTGACGTTGATAATTTATTGTTAGGGGAAAAAGGTGCGGCTGCTATGTTTGGTCCTCAAAAAGGGGCATCAGGCCCTGAAGTAAGAAAATTGGATACTGCACTGAGCAGACTTGCACAAGTGGTGCTAAACCATTCAGAGAGGGATATGGCGTCGGTGAAATATGGTGGCACTGCCGGTGGGGCAGCGGCCGGACTGTTCGCCCTACTTAATGCTGAACTTGTAAATGGGATAGATTATTTTCTTGAACTGACTCACTTCGACGCAGCATTGAAAAAAGCAACCCTTGTTGTGACAGGCGAAGGAAGTATTGACGAACAGACCCTTCAGGGTAAGGGCCCTTTTGGCGTTGCATTCAGGGCAAAATTGCAAGGATTACCTGTTATAGGATTAGCGGGGAATGTACCGAAGGAACCGAATAAGAATTTACTCAAATACTTTGATGTATTGTTACCGATTGGACATCAGCCCTGCGATCTTCCAACGGCATTGGGAGCCACTGCAGCAAACCTGAGAAGAACGGCATTTGAGTTGGGAAATCTATTAGCAATTTCAACCAGATCGACAGATAAGATTGCATTCGAAGTGGAGGCGTTCAAAAATGGCACTGTTTAACAATTGCATTTAAGTCTTATTCGAGTTGCCTATCAGCATATTTGATTCTGGTGAATTAGCGCTCTCCCGGCAAAGCGTAGGGGACGATGCAAGGGTTTTAAAGAAAATATTTTGTGTATGGAAAAAATTGGATTTATCGGTTTGGGAATAATGGGTGCGCCGATGGCGGATCATTTATTGAAGGCTGGTTATTCATTATCGGTCCTTAAGAAAAATAAAGCATCCGCGCGGTTCATTGAAGCCGGCGCAAAAGGGTTTGTTTCGCCCAGGGAGGTAGCAGCTAATTCTGATATCGTTATCACTATGGTTCCTGACTCCCGCGATGTGGAAGAAATTGTTTTCGGGAATGACGGGGTGATAGGTGGATTGAAATCTGGTGGCCTGTTTATCGATATGTCGTCAATAGCTCCGTCTACCGCGAAAAAAATCTACGTGCAATTCCAACAAAAAGGGATTGAAGCATTGGACGCGCCCGTGTCTGGCGGCCAGGTTGGCGCGGAGCAAGCTACTTTATCTATCATGACGGGTGGAAACGAAGCAGCATATTTAAGGGCGCTTCCACTATTTAAGTTAATGGGTAAGAATATTGTGTTGATAGGCGATGCAGGTGCTGGACAAATGACAAAGGTTTGTAACCAAATGATTGTGGGGATCACAATACAGGCGCTTGCCGAAGCATTTACTTTGGCAAATAAAGCGGGTGTCAACCTCGAGAAAATGAGAGAGGCGCTTTTAGGTGGATTTGCACAAAGCCGCATTCTTGATTTACACGGCAAACGAATTATTGAACAAAATTTCAAACCTGGTTTTAAAATTAAACTTCACCGCAAGGACATCAATCTTGCCTTACAGGCGGGAAAAGAATACGCGGTGCCTTTGTATTGTTCTTCCCTTGTTGCTGCTAATATGGACGCTCTACTTTCACAAGGTCATGGAGAATTGGATCATAGCGCACTGGCTCTGCTTGCACAACAACTCTCGAAGGCCTTTTAATTATATTCTACCAGGCATAATGGACTCCTGTGAAGTGGAACTTGTCCAGAAAGCACCAGGCCAAAAGCAGATATTTCATATATATTTTATCATTTTCGGACGGTTGTTTTGAATGCAAAAATCAAGGACACTAGCACCCGCAAATGCAAGAATTAATCTCTGTCCGGGGAACAACTGTTTTATCTACTCTTGTTGTCCATTCAAATAGTTTCAAGGGTCAAAGGACGGATCTCGATCTTTAAGAATACCTTTTGCTGTTTCTGAATTGAAGATGTCCATAGTGATGTCAAAGCGATGAATTTGGTTGAGTCCCGTTTTTTTTAATCCTGAGCTACGCACAGGGATTCCCAAAACGAGCAGTATATGATTTTGGCATGGAACAAATACAGCTCGATGGCCGCGATTGCTTTGCGTTCAACGCGCTGGGTGAACCTATTGAGGCGCAGATTTTGCATGTGGTTTGCGTACTGGGCGTGAATGATGCCTGCGTTTGGCGTGTGCTGAAATTTTCATCCTAATTATCAAAATATTTAAAGAAATGAGAAGACTACCCGTGTATCTACTACTGGACACTTCTGGCTCCATGACAGGTGAACCTATTGAGGCTGTAAAAAATGGTGTGCAGGTGATGATCAGTTCATTACGACAAAACCCACAGGCGATTGAAACCGCTTTCATAAGCATTATCACTTTTGATAGTGTTGCCAAACAGGTGGTTCCTCTTACTGACCTGGCTTCATTTCAGATGGTGGATATCAAGGCTACAGGGACTACCTGCCTTGGTGAAGCACTTAAGTTGGTTTCTACCTGTATCGACAACGAAGTGGCCAAAACCACGTCCGAACAAAAGGGTGATTGGAAGCCGCTGGTGTTTATCATGACTGACGGAATACCAACGGACGATTGGCAAAGTGGTTTCGAGGAATTTAAAAAGCGCAAGACAGCTTATACCGTTGCCTGTGCCGCGGGGGGTGGCGCCGATGCGAACCTCCTAAAACAGATTACAGAGAACGTGGTAAGTCTCGATACAGCCGACAGTCAAAGTATTGCAAAATTCTTTACATGGGTATCTGCCTCCATCGGCGTCACATCTACCAAAGTGGAAGATGCAGGCAAAGAAGTTACAGGGATGGGTGAATTACCTCCGCCACCTTCAGAATTGACTATCGTAACCTAAGGACAGAAAATGTTGGATGTACGAAGTACAGGGGCAGCGAAGGGAGTTCGCTTGAATTTTAAATTCTTAATTCTGAAATTTTAAATTCCGAAGTCTGAATACTGGTACGGCCTCCCCATCTATTATTTGTAGAGTAAAGCAAGAATATGGAATGAGCGACGTGAAAGAACTTGTAACGAAACTTTTCAAAAGCAATAATATAGATATCCCTGCAACCCGGAAAGACTTATTCGACACTTTTTTGCGGGATGAAGAAAACGTAGCCGCCATAAATGTCATCATAGAAAATCAGAACCGGCTTATGGCCAAGTGGAAAATTAAAGACAGGATAGCTGATATTATTCAGAAACCCGTTCGCATCCTGAATGCCACTGTAGGAAAACCATATGAGGCAACATTCGATCTTGGTAAGTTCGGCTGGAAGGATATAATAGCATATGAATTCGCTGGAATTGAACAAGCGGGTTTACGATACGATGAAAAGACAAAACAAATCACAGGTGTTCCAACCCAGAGTGGTGATCTGAATTTTTCCTTCCGATTTAAAGTTGAGGCACAACCGGAAGATGCCCCTTTTAATGAGAAGATCATCACTCTTATCATCAATCCCGATCCTAAGAGCCTGTGGAAAAATCTTCCGAGCGATCAAAATGACCCCTATTGGAAGGACGACGATGTAACTGTATTTGCACCTATAGGTGACCGCTATGTTCTTGCTTCTTCAAAGCGGGGGCGATCGCATGCTAATATCGGTTCGTTTAGAGAAGATGATTTTGCATTCAGGGATCTCGATAATGGCTGGAGCATCGTGGTTGTGGCAGATGGCGCCGGCAGTGCCAAAATATCAAGGAAAGGATCTGCTATTGCATGCGCTGGCATCGTTGAATACTTCATGGAAAAGCATTCGGTAGAAAGTATGGCTGAGTTTGATGAATTGTTGCAACAACATCAGGCTGGCAGCGGCGAGGATACCCAAAAAAAACTCACCCGTTTTGTTTATAACAATCTTGGCAAAGCGGCTTTCCACGTCCATAAGCAGCTCGAAGGATTTGCCAAAAATGAAGGTCTGCAATTAAAAGATTTGGGAACGACATTAATATTTACGCTGTTTAAAAAATATGATACAGGATATGCATTGCTGTCTTTTGGTGTCGGTGATTGTCCTATGGCCGTGCTTAACAAAGATGTATCTGAGGTTATATTGCTGAATTGGATCGATGTAGGTGAGTTTGGAGGCGGAACGAGGTTTATAACCATGCCTGAAATTTTTCAAAGCGAGAAGTTTCCAACAAGATTGGGGTTTAAACTCGTTGAAGATTTTTCTTATCTGATACTTATGTCAGATGGCATCTATGATGCAAAGTTTGTGGTGGAAGCAAACCTGCCAAATGTTAAAAAATGGCAGGGATTTTTAGAAGACCTTAATGGTAAAAACGAAGACAGGATCAAAGTAGAGCTCAAGGCCAGCAATAATGATATCGTCAACCAATTTTCTAAGTGGATGGACTTTTGGAGTGCCGGAAACCATGACGACAGAACATTGGCAATCGTGTTTTAGACCCTGGATCACCCATTCGTGGTAATTCGTGTAATTCGTGGCTTTTTTTGCCACCAATTACACGAACTACCACGAAGGAAAACAGCAACCACAATAATAAAAAAAAATATTTGTGTGAGTTTCTTAACCAAATTCTCAAATTCCGGAACGAACATACACTCGGTCTCATCAATTGTCCATCCTGGTAAAACTTACCAGTATGTCGATAATGGTGAGCCGATGCGGGGAGGAATGAAGGACGTATATTTCGGTCCGGATAAATCCTATGTAGTCGCTTTTTATCGCGACAAACAGGATTTCAATTCCAGGGAACGGTTGAAGAAACTCGTCACTCAATATTATGATAGCTTTTTCAACCGGGAAGGCGGCGATTATTATAAAACGCTTTACTGCTGGCCAACAGATATGGTAGAGCTGAATGATAAAGTAGGCTTGATTGTACCGGCGTATAAAAAGGATTTCTTCTTTAAAAAGGGATATGCAAACGGGGATGGTATAAAAGGAAAAGAGAAACAGGGCTTGTGGTTTGCCTCGTCGAAATTTCGACATGAACAATTTAGCTTAAGACTCGATGAGAGTGAATTGGGAAATTGGTTGAGTTATTTTCAGATCGGTGTCAAGATTGCAAGGGGCGTCAAACGATTGCATGCTGCCGGCCTGGCTCATTCAGATCTTTCTTATAAGAATGTACTGATAGATCCGGTGAGTAAGGCTGCCACCATCATAGATATTGATGGCCTGGTGGTCCCAGGCTTGTACCCGCCTGATGTAATCGGTACAGCCGACTTCATAGCGCCTGAAGTTTTAGCAACCAAACATCTTGACTTAAGGGATCCTAACCGCAAACACGCAAACCGTACAACGGATCTGCACGCACTGGCGGTGATGTTGTACATGTACCTGTTGTACCGCCATCCCCTAAAAGGTGGAAAAGTTAATTCACTTGATACCGAAAAAGATGATATACTGTCAATGGGTGAAAAAGCATTGTTCATCGAACATCCAACAGATGATTCAAACAAGGTAAAGCTTACCCAGATTTCCAAATGGGGCTTACCGTGGGCAGATACTGCAAAAAGGCCGTACACTATTACGGGGCCTTATTTGAAATCCTTGTTCGATCAGGCGTTTATAACCGGCTTGCATAATCCTAACCTGAGGCCTAATGCAGATGCATGGGAACAGGCATTATTAAAGACAACTGACCTGATGCAACCCTGTACTAATAAACAGTGCGACCAGAAGTGGTTTGTGTTTGATAATACCACTTCGCCCAAATGTCCTTTTTGTGGTACGCATATTCAAGGCACGTTGCCTGTATTGGATCTGTATTACCAATTCAAACCCACCGTATGGAAGCCGGAAAATCACCGGTTAATGGTTTACAATAATCAATACTTATTTCAATGGCATGTAAACCGGAATATTATCAGAAACGAAAAGCTGACTGCGGAGCAAAAAGTACCGGTCGGATATTTTACTTTTCATAACAATAAGTGGGTTCTCGTGAATCAAAAACTTGAATCACTGAAAGACGTGACTGAAGACAAAGAGATTCCGCCAAATACAATGGTTGATATTACCGATGGAAAGAAATTATTGCTTTCAAATGAAGAAGGGGGAAGAGTGGTAATGATCACAATGGCAAATCAGTAGACTTTACCAATTGATACAAATTGCTAAAAGATTAAAAGAGGATCGAAAGTTGATTCACTAATAAATATTATTCAAACAAAAATTATATACAATGAGACTTAAACCAGCCGGTATTTTCATTATTGTACTGATCATCGCAGGGCTTGCTTATCTTGCCATTAAGCCCCGACTATCGGAACCGGGAAAGGGGAATTCAACAGAAATTACAACTCCTGGTGACCGGGATAAGGATTCGACTGAGAGTAAGAATTCTCCAGCTCCCACTCGCGGTGATAACACGGAAGGGCGTGAATTCAATTACACGCCGGAGAAGCCCGTTAACGGAACCCTACGCGGTGTCGTTGAACTGGGCGCTACAGGATTCAACTCCTTTGTAATAAATATGGATAATCAGAAACGTTGGGAAATCTTGTCCAAAGATTTTGGTGAGTCACTAGCTTATGAAGGTTTGGCAACGACGGAAGATATCAGGGCGGGTTTAAAAAAATATATTGCGGGAATGTTCGACAAGGGTGTTAGCAAAAATAATATTCACTTCGTAATTTCCTCGGGTGCGCAAAAGGAGCCAAAGACAACCATCATAAGTAATGAATTGAAAAAAATGGGCTATGTAGTTAATAATGTAACTCCGGAACAGGAAGCAAAGTTCGGGCTCAGGGCAACCATTCCTTCTCCATTTGCAGATAACTCTTTTATGGTTGACATCGGCTCAGGAAATACGAAAGTATCCTGGGAAGATAACGCCGGTGTGAAAACGATGGAACTTCCTGGCGCAAAATATTACGAAAAAGGAACTTCAGATGAGCAGGTATATGAGGAAGTGAAAAGACAGGCAAGCAAGATACCTGAAGGTAAGCGAAATGTAGGCTTCATAATCGGTGGCGTTCCCTTTACACTGGCTAAACAACATCGTAAAGATGAGGAAAGATATACGGTATTGAAGACACCGCCATCATACAAAGCGGAAGATAAAAAGATGGCATCTGGGCTAAACATTTACAAAGCTTTTATGGATGCAACGAACACTGATACATTCGTTTTTGATTGGGATGCAAATTTCACAATTGGCTTTCTGTTAAGCCTCAATAAATAAATAACTTTTGTATGAGTTTCTTAAAGCAGTTACTCACTCCTTTCGTTGAATTTGATGAGGACAAAAAGAAGGAGCAGGCAAAACAAAATATGCCGGAGCCGCCACCCTCATCACTCCGGACCCAACCCCCGGCATATGAGAAGACAGAACATCCGTTAATTACCGGGAGCGCCGCGGCTTCAAATACTCCGGACCAGATCCCAACCTATTCACCTGCTGGTACCATCGCCGGTCCATTGCCGGAACACGAGGAATATTTCGAAAAATTGATTGATGACGCCAATATGACAAATCCCTTTTTCCAGGGAACAGACTTTAAAGAGTTTGTAGACAGCAAGGTTGATATTGATGACATAACAGATGAAAACATCAAGTACAGAACAGCGTTTAATGTATTAAAAAGTACGGGCCTTACCAGGGAGAAGCTTTTGTCTACGGGCCAGGAGTACCTAAATCTGATTGGCCGGGATCTGAATGCATTTCAAAGTGCGCATGCACAACAATACAAAAAAGAAGTGGGTCAAAAGGAACAGATAATCCAGAAAAAAGCTGAGGAGCTCCAGACATTATCGCAAAGGATAAACGTATTAAAAGCGGAGATCAATCAGTTAACACAGGACATAAATCTTACTAAAGACAAACTAAATACAACCAAAAATTCTTTTCTGCTGGCGGGCGAAAAAAAACAAAACGAAATTCAGACCGAATTGCAAAAAATTGTCCAATACTTTAAATGAAATGAATCTAATTTCTGAGAGGCAAACTAGCCAGCGCATTCAGAAAGCGTAGATCAAACACCAGATTGTCTCGGTTTTATTTTGTCATCACAGAAATGTTGACCACCCGATCAATCAACCATGTCCCCGAGATCACTCGCACCTAACGTGAACCAAATAATGACAATGCCCAGGATTATTTTTACTACGGCCGG
>DAINQQ010000150.1:0-13832 GCA_036742645.1 Flavitalea sp. | reverse complement strand
AAATTATTTTTTGCGATGGTCCGTTCCATAAGGTTTCGAGAACTTACAAGCATTATCTCACTGTTGAGATTTACTTCGGATTTGCCATTCAAAGCTTGTTCAATAATGTCTTTCGAACTGGAAGAGCTTCCCTCCATTTCCTTCACCAGGAACGAAGTGGTGGCCATAAACTTTGGAACAGTATATCGGAGGTAAAAAAGTGCCAGTCCAACACAGACCAAAAGGCTGACGAGAAAAATAGGCCAATTGTTTATGTAAAGAGATAGTTTTTCCTTAATTGTCCTGGAATTCGTCTCTTCCACAAAAAATCCATTTTGTTTTTCAGGCATACTAGTTAGTTGCGGTAATGATAAGCGTAGCTAGACTAATAAGAACAGAGGTAATCGCAAGAAATACCCCGGTTTTGCGCTGCGCTTCCGGATTAGCGCTTAGATTTTTAAGCTTGGTAGCGTTGGTGCCAACGTACACTATATCGTTTGGCTGTAAAATGTATGCAGGTGACTCAAATAAGGTTCTGCTCCGAAGGTCAACTTTGTGATATATCTTCTTGCCATTCTCCTCCCTGATCACCATCACATCATCTCGCTTTCCGTAGTCAGTCAGATCTCCTGCAGCACTGAGCGCATCAATAAGTGTGACCCTGTCAACCAAAAATTTCTGTGTCCCCGGTGATCTGACTTCGCCCAATACATTTACATGGAATTGCAAAAACCGGACGACAGCTGAGGCATTCTTTACATAAGGAGTCAGTTTTTGCATCAGGGAAAGCTGCAATTCATCTTTTGTATATCCGGCAGCTTTTACACTTCCTATAACCGGCAATTCAATATTTCCAGCACTGTTAACCTGGTAACCCGGCGAATTGCTCACTGACGTATTCATGACATTAAAAATTGCAGCCTGTTCCTGGTTAACAGTCTTGCTAAAAACCTGGATACTTAACAGGTCATTTGGCTGAATGATCGTTTCTTTTTGTTGTGTCAAAACGGTATCCATTCCCTTTTGGAAATAGAGATGTTCTTTTGCGACATTTTTCGAAGAGCCGCAGCTTGTGAATATTCCACTGATGAAAATGAAAAATACAACCGGTAAGGAATACCGGTTACGCTTTTTGTGCATTCGTATTGGGTTGAATATGAAACTCGGTGACCGTGTGCTCTGAAATGGCCGATCGATGGTCTGGCTTTAGTTGTTCATCCTTCACTATGAATTGATCCGGATATTTTCCTGCTTAATCAAATGCATATTCCATTTGTATGCCGCCGGTTTTTTCAAAATATTTGATATCCTTTTTCATCATTTCGGCAATCATTTCTCTGAGATTGTATTTTGGTTCCCAGCCAAGCTTTGCTTTTGCCTTCGAAGGATCTCCAATTAAAAGTTCTACTTCTGTTGGACGAAAATAATCGGCATCAATAGAAACTACCTGTTTTCCTATTCCAAGTTGATAGTCGGGATTTGTGCATGCAACGATATATGCCTTTTCCTGGACACCCGAACCGCGGAATTCTATTTTCACACCGATGTACGAGAATGCCATCCTGATGAAATCGCGCACTGATGTTGTGACTCCTGTGGCAATTACATAATCCTCAGGTGCATCCTGTTGTAACATGAGCCACATCGCCTCAACATAGTCTTTTGCATGTCCCCAGTCTCTTTTTGCATCAAGGTTACCCATGTACAGGCAGTCTTCGAGCCCAAGAGCGATTGCAGCAACTCCCCTGGTGATCTTTCTTGTTACAAATGTTTCACCCCTGAGCGGGCTTTCATGATTAAACAGTATACCGTTGCAGGCAAACATGTTGTACGCTTCCCTGTAGTTCACGGTGATCCAGAAGGCATATAGTTTGGCAACGCCATATGGAGAGCGGGGATAAAATGGTGTTGTTTCTTTCTGCGGAACTTCCTGCACAAGTCCGTATAGTTCTGACGTAGATGCCTGGTATATCCTCGTTTTGTTTATAAGTCCCAGAAGCCGCACTGCCTCCAGTATCCGCAACGTCCCTGTTCCATCTACGTTAGCCGTATACTCGGGGGTATCGAAACTAACTTTCACATGTGACATTGCACCGAGGTTATAGATTTCATCAGGTTGCACTTCCTGCACAATGCGTATGAGGTTCGTGCTGTCTGTAAGGTCACCGTAGTGTAAAATGAAATTTCGGTGCTTTTCATGTGGCGCCTGGTAGAGATGATCAATCCTGTGTGTATTGATCAATGAAGAACGTCTCTTGATACCATGTACAATATAGTTTTTCTGCAAAAGGAATTCTGCGAGATATGCGCCGTCCTGACCGGTGATACCGGTTATAAGAGCTCTCTTCATGATATAGATTTAGTAATTAATAGACCGGAAGTAAACTTTTATTCAGATTCAAAGAATGGCTGAGGAAACTTTCATATGCCCTTTGTAATCCCTCATATAATGGCACAGTAGCTGTCCAACCAAGTGATCTGATCCTGGAAATATCGAGTACTTTTCGTGGAGTACCATCCGGCTGCGTAGAATCAAACTTTATCCTGCCTTCAAATCCAACGACTGTCTTTATCAGTGTTGCAAGTTCCTTAATGCTGATATCCTCGCCAACGCCGATGTTAATAATCCCCTGTTCATTGTAACTACGCATCAGGAATAAACAGGCATCCGCACAATCATCAGCGTATAGAAATTCTCTCCTTGGTTTACCAGTTCCCCATACGATTACTTCTTTTTCGCCCTTTACCCTGGCTTCGTGAAACTTCCTGAGCAAGGCAGGCAACACATGCGCATTATTCAAATCATAGTTATCATTCGTTCCATACAGATTTGTAGGCATTGCGGAAATGAAATTGCATCCGTACTGTGCCCTATATGCATCACATAATTTGATGCCGGCAATCTTTGCTATAGCATAGGGTTCATTTGTGTCTTCCAATTTCCCTGAAAGAAGGTATTCCTCCTTTAAAGGTTGAGGAGCCATTTTTGGGTATATGCATGACGAACCGAGGAACAATAATTTTTTTACAGCATTAAGAAAGGAGTGGTGGATGATATTGTTCTGGATCATCAGGTTGTCATAAGCAAATACTGCACGGTACGTATTGTTTGCCTTGATCCCTCCTGCTCTTGCCGCCGCCATAAATACATATTCCGGCTTTTCTTTTCGGAAGAATATTTCTGCTTCGCTCTGGTCACGTAGATCGAGTTCTGCAGAAGTTCGAACGATAATATTCTCGTAACCTGCACTGGATAATCGGTTCATTATCGCGCTACCCACCAACCCGCGGTGCCCTGCTACATATATCTTGCTATCTAAATGCATAATTTGTATTGATGCTTATTTCCTTTTGATAATTAAAGTTCGCCGTCACTACTTCCACATTTGATCTCTCTACTTCCGCCACCATCAGGTACCCAAGTGATGGTAGTACGATCTTCACTGTGTTAGACTTTATGCCTATTACATTTCCTTCATATTCCATTAGTGGACCGCTTAACACCCGCACCATATCGTCCACATTTACGTTTGTCTTTTCAAGCCTTACATTTTTATATTCATCAAGGAAGTCACGTATAGCCTGGATCTCACGATCTTTGATTACAGCCGGTTTGTTTAACCAGTACACCATGTTGATGACACCGGGAACCTGTTTTATCTTGAATTGTTGATCCTCGGAAATGCGTACGAAAACATATGAACTAAACAGCGGCTCCGATACCTTCTTTATCCTATCGCTCCATCTGCGCACCACTGTATTCAGCGGACAATAACTTTCAATATTCTTCTTACCCAATAATTCCGAAATCTTCTTTTCCCATCTCGGCTTTGTGTAAACAGCATACCATCTTGGTTCCATACTCTAAATTTTATTTTTTGTTATCGTCGAGACAGGGCTTCGCCCGATCTCAGTTACATCAACTGATCCTTTGCTAAATCCTAAAACATTTTGGAAGACAAGGCCCGGTCGTTGGAGGCCCTTTTTTCGAATTCCCTGTACCGAATTCCATGAACATTGGAATCTAAAAACGACCAGTACTTACTGCACTGGATTTGAGCTCAATGCTGAACCATTAATAAAATATCGGATAAAGACTATATGGCAAATCAATTATGACAAGGACGGCAGGCATTTTCTCGTGTATGCCATGATGACCAAGGAAAAAATTATTGATAAATCCTGCCTTGCAGTATTCGAGTGATCATCATTTTCTCTTCTCCGAAAATACTACAACCGGAAGAAAAGTATTTGTTCATTGTTGTTCATTTCTGGTTAAATAGAAACATTTAATCAAAGACTGATCTCAATCGCAAGAAGCCAGTCTCCTTAATAAGTGCATCCAGTTGTTCATTATGTTTTGATCCCTGCTTCTTCAGCTGGTCAATCAACAACAGATAGAGAATATTCGAAAATCCTTTTCTCAAAAAATAGAATTTCATTGGATTTATTTTCAAAAACAGCTCGTCAGCCACCGTACCAGCATTTATCTTCGTATAGGCAATTGTTTCAAGCAAAATAAAGTTTTGAAAGAATTTCCAATAGTTATAATCATCATTCTCCGTATAGTTCTTTTTTGCCTGCTGGATATAATAGATGCCTTCCTCGCAATGACCGGTCAGCACCAGGGCTTCAGCCATGTACAACTCAAACCGGGGAAAAGAAGTTGTTGCATATTCTTTCGAAACGGAAGAATAATATTTATACGCCGCCAATATTATTTTATCGGCCGGTTCGCTTGAAGCATGAGCATGATATAATTGGCCGGCCCAATACCGACCATAAATAAACGGGGTTACTGCATTGGTTAATTTTTGCTCCTCCAGCAACGAGTAGTGCCTTTTAAGCATTTCGTTATCGCCCGTGAGCCAGTACCTGTAGACCAGCAGTGAATGAGCAAATACCTGCGAATTGATTATCCTTTTTTGATTATAATAATGACGTAGTCCATTTCCATAGTAGGAATTCAGCTTATCGATGTTTACGAATTTTTCAAAATAAAATTCCTGTCCATTCTTCGTCTTAGCGATTTGGCACTGGAACTTTTCCGTAAGGCCCGGGTTGCGATTTAGAAAATTAACTGTGTTGATTACAAGACTTAGGAACGTCCTGTCATTAGCATCTTTAACCGTGATATCGCGAAACAATGATACCAGGAAATGCAGAGTACCATCATCACTGATTTCAGAATTCGCATCGATATTTCTTACCATCCGAAAATCGTCGACAGATTGAAAGCCGCAATATTTTGAAAGAATGGTGAGGGTCGAGTGAGACGGAGGAAAAGATGCCTTAACCAAACCAAAGAACCTTCTAAGCGTATTGGGGTTAAGTTGAAATTTGGTCTTTTGAAAAATGTCATCGGAAAGCTGTATGCAGTCCCTTGAAGAGACTATTCGACGACCGAAAGTATTTTGAATCTCGCCTTTGATAACAGACTCCACTTCTATTCTCATTGTCTAGGTATTTTTTGGGTCTGCAGTTATTAGTCACTGCATTATACTGACAATGCAATCGATAGAACTTTATGAAATAGATATGGCGGAGGTCGTTTTTATTTGTGGTTTTTTGGTATTGAACTGGAATAAAAGTTCCAGAAATAAAACTACATGATTACGGGCATTTGTCAAGTTCTTTTTTGTTCATTTTACGATTTTTAATGTTGATAAAGTTGAGTCGAGTAAAATTAATATGACGTTAATCATAAAATGATATTGACTTTAAATATTTTTTGATATGATAGTCTGAGATAGCTCTGGATTTCCAATGTGAAAAAATCTAGCCGGATATAACGAATATTATCACTTATAAACCTTCAGGTTGCTGAAGATCCATGCAAATTTCGCGACACACGAGGCTTATAATGCCCCAATCTGCAATTCACGATTTGTTATTTGGATACTATCAGCATTAAAACTGTCAAATCTTTTTATAGAACTAAATACAATTTATGAATGTGAAAAAACTCATCGGCAAGTAGCAATTGTGCTAACGTGGCCAGGACATACCTGGCAACGATTGTTTTTGCCGTTAACCATTTTGGATAATCCTTGAGTGCTTCAGTAAACAAGATATCATGAAGAATACTTCCGCCATGTTTCGTTCGGATCTGAGAGACCGCGATGGGCTAGCTTCCTTGTGGACTTTTGATGGGAGTTTTTCGATTTGATAAAACTCTTAAAAAAATATGGCTCTTTTTTAAATATAAAGGCACATTTCTGCAAGCAGGACTTTTATCTTTAGCTTACCTATGGAAAAAAAATCGGCATTTGTGACATCATTTGATTTCAAAAGAGTTAGTAACGCTATAAATGTTGCTGCCATTAAATATCCAATGCAACATATTTGAGAGAAATGTACTCTCCAAATTGCTTGAGAAAATATTCTCGCAATCACGGCGATCTGCTTTTTATCGCGGTTATTTTTCATGCGAAGCACCAAACGAATCCTAATGCCTTTTCTTATTTAAAAGAGAAAATTAACGAATGAAAACGATTATAAATCTTTTCGCAGACTTCCTGGTGATACTCCTATTGATCATCGTCATTATCACCAACAACTGGTATTCCGATAAATATTATTCCAGACAAAAAAAGCGCTTTTGAACGCCTGTTCCCGATACAAAGCTATTCGTTCACTGCAGCAGGTTATTATTGTTAATTTCACAAGGATTCTGTTTACGTGCTTTTTTCAACAGTTGAGTTTGAGAGAAAAGTAATTAAACCGATTGTTGCTGTAAGCGTCGAGGCACCTAGTATGCTGATTTTTGAACTGCTTACCAGGCTGTCGTCATCGAAGACAAGATTGCTAATAAAGATAGACATTATAAACCCAATGCCCCCTAAGAAACAACACCCATCAAATTTCAGGTAATGCCTTCCTGCATTCTGGCCAGGCCAACTTTTTACAACATATAAGGGACTTTACCTATTACAGAACTCAGCATGATTCCTAAAGAATTCGATGTAGACAGACTTACGATAAAAATTCAACGGGATGGCATACCTCAAGTTTTTGTATTGACGCGGAGGGACTGGAGCTCCGATAGAGAAACTGGAAAATTGATTAAAGACAAGTTTCCAATTGAAAAAAGTACAGCCACGATCAGAATTATAAAATTCTTACAACAATGATGGGACAATACTCTAAATTTAGGACGACTCCCTAATATGCCCCTTCATCGTCAACTTTCAGCAATTCTATTCACAGATATCGAAGGATATACGGCCATTATGGAGGAGAGTGAACAAAGGGCGTTGACATTAAAGGACCGCCATAGAGAAATACTTCAGAAGGCGCACAAACAATTCAACGGACGGATAGTTCAGTACTACGGAGATGGTACCCTTAGCACTTTTCAAAGCGTTATTGAGGCGGTGCAATGTGCCCTGTCCATGCAACAGCAGTATCAGCAAACCCCGGCGGTACCGGTTCGCATGGGCTTACACCTCGGCGATATTGTTTTTAACGAGGAATTTATCTTTGGAGATGGCGTAAACCTTGCTTCCCGGATTGAATCGCTTGGTGTTCCAGGAAGCGTTTTGATTTCGGATAAAGTCAATGATGAACTCCACAACCATCCTCAGCTTAAAACAAGATCCGTTGGGTTCTATCAATTTAAGAACATCAAGCGTCTTGTAGAAGTGTTTGCCATGGATCATGAAACTCTTGTTCAACCAACTGTAAGCTCACTTAGAGGCAAAACCGAAGAAATAAAAGAAGAACTGAGGAAAAATGGCACGCACCTTCAAAACAGTCTGACCGCCAGAAAAAACATTTCATTAAAAAGTATAGCCGTATTGCCATTTGTAAATATGAGCAATGATCCGGAACAAGAATATTTCAGCGATGGGATGGCTGAAGAAATTATCAATTCACTGACACATCTGAAGGAACTGAATGTTGCCGGACGCATTTCTTCGTTTCAATTCAAAGGAAAACATGTTGACCTCAAGGAATTGGGCGACAAACTGAGCGTAAAAAATATATTAGAAGGCAGTGTGCGAAAACAGGGTAATTGGATCCGCGTCACAGCGCAATTAATCAATGTTGATAATGGATATCACTTGTGGTCAGAAAAATACGACCGGGAAATGAATGATGTATTTGCTATCCAGGAGGAAATAGCTTTAGCTATTACAAGAAAACTCAAGCTGACGCTTCTAAAAAAGGATCGAGCCCTGATAGCCAGGAAAAACACTGAGCATACAGAGGCATATGAACTTTATTTGAAAGGACGTTTCCATATGGCAAGGCGTGGCGCTTCTGTAGTCATAGGATTACAATGTTTTCAGAAAGCCATAGCGATTGATCCTGGATTCGCCCTGGCCCATGCCGGATATGCGGACGCGAATTTATTAATTGCATCATACGGATTATTGCCACCTGCACAGGTTCTTCCCCAGGCGAAGCAATCAGCAGAAAGAGCTTTACTGCTTGATCCTGCGTTATCTGAACCGTATTGCTCACTTGGTTATTACTATGCATGTTATGAATGGAATTGGACTGAGGCAAAGAAAAATTTTTTGAAATCACTGGAGCTGAATCCCCGGTATTCTGAAGGCCATTATCGTTATGCATGGCATTACCTTACCTGTGTGGAAGGGAAGTTTGACCTGGCCGAAAGATACGCTAAGATCGCCATAAGCCTGGAGCCACTCAGTGCAATTTGTTTCGCTACCTTTTCTCTCATCTTACATTGCGCAGGTAAGTTTGATCAATCACTTGCCATATGTAATAGTGGACTGGAACTGGATCCAAATTCATTTTTATGCCATCTAAATGCCGGGATCACGCAAATTGCTTTGAAAGATTATGAGAAGGCCAGCACTTCATTGGAAACCGCAAGGAAATTAGCAAGCAAAGATTTCTTTACTATTCATGGTTTTATATGGACTTATTGCCTCACGGGTCAATTTGTTAAAGCCCGGATGTTGATGAACGAGATTAAAGAAAGATCACGGACAGAATATGTTGCCAATACGCTACAAGCCTTATCTGCAGCCTATTTGAATGACCTGGATGATGCTTTTGATTATCTTGAAAAAGCGTGTGACGACCGCGACCCGGTTTTGCTAATGCTTAAATACGAATGGTGGGTGCCGGGGCATATGAGAGCAGATCCGCGCTTTCAAGAGGTATTGAATAAAATAGGGTTTCCTGAATAGTAATTCAACTACAGCATAAAACTTATGTTGAACAACTGGTTTTCCGTGTTGATAATCGAAATCAACAATAGGCAATTAACGAGTCAGTAGCGTCAATTTAAAATAGCTTCTCTTGCGGTGGTTTTGCTCCTGCCAGGCGAATGTAAACAGTTGTCTGCCCCCTATGGTGCGTTTGATGCTCGAAACATTTAGTAAGCGCCATGCCTTTTGTCATATCAAACCTTCCAAATATTTTTACATTTTCATTTAATTGGGCAGGAGTCATTTTCTTGATACCGTTGATTACGAAATCATAGCCAGCCATCACTAATTTTGTTACGTTAGCTTTCGATTTATCAGTCGCTTTTTCGGACTCACCAAAACCCACTGGACTTTTTTCTCCTGTTACACCGGCAACAAAGCCATAATTAGCATCGGTCAAATGGAGCATTTGCTCCGCAAACGAACGCATTTCAGGAGACGGCTTTAAACCGTAACCCGCCTCGGGCATGGTGTCAAGGTATTCTTTAGTGTAAGCTTTCGCTCTTTCCCATTCCTTTGCCATATCACTAATGGGAGATTGTGCCTGCACAAAATTACTGAGAGTTAAAACCAGGGAGAGAAAAGTAAAAAATTTCATCGCTTTCATAATTTGTATTTTTGGTCGTTAGTGAACTTTGTAGTAACCAAAGTTACTGTTTTGTGAAGTCTGCAAATTTATGGCTTATGCCACAGATTACTCGGACTACCACGGATTCAATCCGTGCTAATTTGAGTAATCCCTGGAAAGCCCTTTTCTTTATACTACAATCCATCATTTATATTCTAATTGTTATCAGCGTCCCGTTCCTGCATTATTTCTTTACGGAGCTTCAATTCTTCAAGGTCGATCAATGAAAGATATTTCCGAATCAATTCTTCATCAAACTCCTCGCGATGGTTGATCTCATTCAGCAACCTGCGCTGTCCGTCGAGCAATTCAAAATAGATCAGCTGATAGCTCTTTAACGCGTTCTCATTACCAAGTTTCATTTCTTCCGAATCACGATGTAGAAAATCCAGATCAAGTTTGAGCCTTGCGAACAAATTTTTTAGGTATTCGTTACGTAAATGTTCGTCATTGTACTTTTCTTCCAACAGTTTAAGTGAAACGTGCGCTATTTTCTTTTGAATAATCAACTCCTGCTTTTGCTCAGGTATCCTCGTGTATTTGTCCTCGAGATTCACTTTTCGGATGACCCATGGCAATGTGAGTCCCTGGAAAACCAACGTCATCAAAATGACAATAAACGTAATGAAGAGAATGAGGTTACGATGAGGAAAAGGCTGTCCTGCTCTATCGACTAACGGTATGGAAAGTGCGGCAGCTAAGGAAACCACACCCCGCATTCCCGCCCAACCCAAAACTATCGGACCTTTAAAGCCGGGATTCGAATCGGCAACGGTAATAAAGCGACTCATAAAACGGGTAAATAGTGAAGCTCCAAATGTGCAGAGAAACCGGGCCAAAATAAGTACCAAAGAAATGCCCACGCCATACCATATGGCCGTGCCTAAACCAATATCTCCAAGTTGTCCGGTAATAGAAGGCAATTGAAGACCAATGAGTAAAAAAATCAATCCGTTCAGTACAAAGACGAGGCTGGTCCAGACATTAACTCCTTCAATACGGCCTCGATAACTTAGCATGAGCTGGCGCTTGCTTGATAGTAGCAGTCCGCCACTTACTACTGCCAGCACACCAGAAAAATCAAAGTGCTCTGCTGCATAGTACATGCAATATGGCGTGACTAATGATAAAATTATTTCTATGCTAGGCGTTGTTGGGAGCCATCGGTGAATGCCGTAGAAAATCAATCCAACAACAAGCCCGATCAATATTCCCATTGAAATGACCAAAATAAAATCGATTGCGGCCTCTTGAAAATCGAACTGGCCCGTCAGGATTGCGGCTAATGCAAAACGAAATACAATTAATGAGGAGGCATCGTTAAGCAAGCTCTCACCCTCGATAATACTGACCATGGACTTTGGCACTTTTACCTGGCGCATAATTGTAGTTGCAGAAATAGCATCAGGTGGTGAAATGATTCCGCCTAACAGAAATCCAAACGCTAACGTGAAACCCGGGATAAAGACGCTTGACACAAATGCAATAACACAGGAAGTGATGATGACAATAGGAAAAGCAAAACTGGTAATTACACGTCTCCATTTCCAAAGCTCCTTCCATGATGTTTGCCAGGCCGCTTCGTAAAGAAGAGGAGGAAGGAAGATGAAAAAAACGAAGTTAGGGTCGATGGTGACATGGGAGAACGCAGTAGTAAAACTGAGTACCAGTCCACCTAACACAAGTACAATAGGATATGCGACACGAATCTTGTTAGCGATCATGACAAGCGCGAGAATAATCAGGATCAGGAAAACGTATTCGATAAAATGTCCTTGCATGTAGTGATGGTTGTTATGTGGAATTGGGAGTTCAGAACTCAGAATTCAGACAAATGTGCAGGTAATTGTGTATGCGGTTATAGGTATCCTTTATCATTGTTCCGTGTTGCTCATTATTCTTTCATAATCTGTTTCCGTATCAACATCATAAATTCCTTTTGGAAACGGGATCACTTCTACATCCTCCGTGTGTTGACTCACGATACCCCTCGCCCCGACGTCGCCTTTCAACTGAAGCAATTCTTCAAAAAGAGAGCGGTGGAAAAATGCAGGCGGTCCAAATGTATTTTCATAACTACAGGCAACAATGGGCTTGCCAGTTGTTTGATGGGCGTTTATCAATTCGTTTAGCAATGATGCCGTTACGAAAGGCTGATCACAAACCATCAGGACCACACCTTCAGCTTCGGAAGTAGTTTCTGCAAATGCCTTGATCCCACACCGAATGGAAGATGCCATTCCTTCCTCCCATTCCGAATTTTTGACAATGCGTACATCAACTCCTCCAATTTCTTTTTTGACAGAATCTGCATGTGCGCCTAATACAACAATTATTTGTTGAGCATTCGATGCATTGGCTACCTGTACACTATGCTGCAAGAAAGTTTTTCCATTGAATAACAATAATTGCTTTGGCCGACCTAGCCTGGATGATTCACCTGCAGCCAGCAAAATGACACCAATGTTTGTTGGGTTAGTTTTTTCTACTGGCATAAGCTTGTTTTATTACAAGACATCTGTTTTCCGTTGATCCATCGCAGATGCTGAACGTGAATGAATGACGTCTCGTCTTTCCCGCAGGAAGTTTCCGGGGCGTCCAACAAGGACGGCCGTTATTTCAGACAGGACAGACAATGCAATTTCTTCTGCAGTTTCCGCGCCAATATCCAAACCTGTAGGCCCATAGATCATGGACTTTTGTTCATCAGTTATCTTAACGCCCCGGTCCTGTAATTCCCCTAACATGCGTTGCAGTCGTTCCTTCGGTCCCAGGGTGCCGATATACCTACACTTCTGCTGCAATAAAACTTCCATAAGTGCCAGGTCATAATGATAATTGTGTGTCATCAAAACAAAGACGGTTCTTTCATCTATCAAAACCTGTTTTATGGCTTCTGCAGGTTTCCCCACAATGATTTGATGTGCTTTTGCAAAGCGTTGTTTGTTCGCATGTGTTGATCTTCCATCGATCACCGTAGTTTGCCAGCCCAGAACCATTGCAATCTCCATGATTGGCAAAGCATCGTTACCTGCACCAGCAATAACCAAGGAAACAGGAGGCTCTATCAACTCAACAAAGCCTGTAAGTTCACCGTTATTGTAAAGTTTTAACATTGGAGATTTTCGGGCAAGTACGGTCAATGCATCTTCTTTTATTTCAGTCTCAAGACGGCTGTCTGTTATGTTACTATCCATTTTTTTCCCATTAAAAAAGAAACAGGTGCCTGGCTGATGACCATAAAAGTCTTTGAGAGAGAACAGGGTAACCAGAACCGCATCCTTCCTCTGCAGAAAGCATTTTTCCAGAATCTCGATCGGGTTATTCGCCTGGTTGGAATCAATAGGCTCAAACAAAATATGAACAATACCATTGCAACCCAATTGGACACCAAATTCAACATCATCTTTGTTCAGGGTGTTGTAGGTCACGAGTTTGTTTTGCCGCTGATTAATGGCCAGCAGAGCTTTTCGCAAGGCATCTCCTTCAAGGCATCCACCGCTTATGGCGCCGGTCATTTTACCATTGTCCTCAATCAGCATTCGGGCGCCTGGCCTACGGTATGACGACCCTTCCACATGAACAACGGTCGCCAGGGCTGTTTGCCGGCCTTGTAACAGTGCCTCTTTAAAGGCATTGATGATATCGCTTATTTCTTTCATCATTATTCCGTGGAAAAATTTTTTGAAATAGATATCTGCACAAATTTTTTTCACTCTGGTTCATGGCGCCGA
Organism: Flavitalea sp.; assembly: GCA_036742645.1. Classification (GTDB taxonomy): domain Bacteria; phylum Bacteroidota; class Bacteroidia; order Chitinophagales; family Chitinophagaceae; genus Flavitalea. The sequence continues at coordinate 303 of DAINQQ010000150.1, read as the reverse complement.
CAAACACCTCGACCTAACAAATATGAATCTCAATATTAGGAAGATTTCGTTAATATGCTGACGTTACACGTCGGCCCCTGGTAATTTGAATCTTTTTCAGGATGCAACAGGACAGCTCACATAATGATGTTCAGTAAATTTCGCTCAAATGATTGTTTGCATGCGAATCATATTTTGGTCAACGGTAAAATTGATGAGTCAGCTTCTTATTACTACTGCCTTGCTCGCTGCTGGTCCTGCACTTCGGGCACAACCCGATCTGCCGTGGGTGAAAAATGTTGGTGCTCGAATTATACCTTCCGG
>DAINQQ010000149.1:12131-14115 GCA_036742645.1 Flavitalea sp. | reverse complement strand
TAGATTAAATGGCGTAACGTTGTAGGCCACTCGATCGCCCCAGAAGAATTCAAGCTTTTTAAGCCGGACATTGAAACTTCGGTTGATACCAGGGATACGACCCAGGCACGACTTTAATAAACGAATCACCGAATCCGGGCAAAACAACGAAAGTAGTTCTCCTGCAGAGCGATGGTAATGCGACCGTGGATTTATCATTGCAGGTGTCAATTCTTAATTCTGACTACAAGCTATCAGGCAATGAATTAGGAAATGCTTTTACGGCTGACCGAAATCATCGTGCCACAAGTCTTGACTCAACCTCCATCAACTTTAAATGGGTTAGTAGCGATACTTTTCAAATTGACTATGATCAAAAGCATAGGACATTTATTCAAAGAGAAAAGTTGAAGGAGTTAATATTGTTTACATAGCAAGATGAGAAATTACTGTTAACACAACTCAATTCAGAAACCGAAAGCCAGCGGGATGCTGTGCAAAGCGCCCTTAGCAGGGGTGAAGCCTCGGCTGCGCGGAACCTTTTTACACAGGTCCAGGCGCAGCACCTATTGTTTGCTGTGTAACTATAGTTTTGAACCGGCTAAAACAAATGATTTCAAAAATTGCTTTGCGTAAGCAGAAACCCAAATATCCCCGTTGCCGAGTGGGTAAGGGGCACTTAGCATATCACTGTTTGCCATAAGCACAAAAGACAGTTTTTTTTCAGGCACCCTTATAATCAATGAAGACATGCCTACCCAATATCCGTAATGCCACGTTAACTTTATTCCTTCCTTTTCCTGAATAAACCAACCCAAGCCATAGGGAAATCGCTTTCCGTCCTTCGAAATCATCGGGGAAAATACTTTTGCTTTTAAGTCTTCTGTTAATAATAAGTTCCCGTCAAAAGCCGCTGCATATTTTAGCATGTCATCGATATTGGAAACTAAACCAGCAGCGGTGCTGAAATTTTTAGGATATTCCACCGTTTGAGTACCATTTGAATTATATCCCTGAGCGGTATTTCGTTTTAATCGCGATGTATCAAAACCATCAGTGGCGGCTAACTTCATATCGCTGGGTGCTGTATTTTGCAATCCCAGTGGTTGCATTATTCTTTCAGTTGCAAGTTGATGAAAAGTTCCAGCCGTTGCAGATTGTATCACATTTGACAGCAAAGCGAACCTGTCACCATTATATTTAAAGTTACTGCCCGGTACTCCTTCTGACGTATGTGTTAACAGATGGATAACACGGACGGTATCCCTTTCGGTTAGATTGATCCCGTAATCAACAACGGGGGCGCTGAGGTGTATTTTATTTTCCTTTACCAGTTGTATAATAACAGTTGAAGCAAAGGTTTTGGTAAGAGAAGCAAGATGAAATATGGTACTATTCGTTACCGGTATATTTTTTTGTATGTCGGCATATCCATAATTTTTAGCCCAGACAACCTGTCCATCTTTGATAATGCCACCAACCATACCGGGGATGTGGGCGCCTTTCCTTAGATTATCCAATCTCGTTTCGAAATCTGCCATGCTCACAGCTGAAACTGGGTCTGGAATGGATTGCTTTTTGCAAGTTGTAGATCCCGCTAAGAGCACTATTGCAAAAATTATACTTTTTGAACAGTAGATGTAAGTCATAAAAAATTTTGGAGCAGGAACAGTTAGTACGTTTAAAGCTACCTTATTAAATCGGATGAAGCGATTAGCCTTCCAAGAACGGCAACATTTTAACAGATGTGAAGAAATTATTGCGAAGTTTTGGTTGTTCTCAACCCCTACGTCGAAATCGAGCAGTGCGGCGTACACCAGTGCATTGGCGCATATGGTGGAGTGACGAACAGGCAGTCGGCTATAATTCCATAATCAGCCTTATACCTCAGGCGAGTCTCCGCATGTTACACTACCGAGATGTTGCGCGGGACTCGCCGCACGCATTGAGGCACTATGCATAACGTCGGTAAGTATGTGCAATCACCCTAAGTGCATCCGGCGAG
>DAINQQ010000149.1:0-12031 GCA_036742645.1 Flavitalea sp. | reverse complement strand
TCCCGGGTGAATCCCTGCATGTGCGAGTCCGTAAACCGGAGACTCGCCTGAGGTAGAAGTGCCCTAACAGTCTATATCGAATCACATCGAATGCCTGATCTGGACTTTTTATATCTAAGGCGAGTCTCCGCATGATGCATGTTACACTGCCGAGATGTTGCGCGGGACTCGCCGCACGCATTGAGACACTATGCATAACGTCGGTAAGTATGTGCAATCACCCTAAGTGCATCCGGCGAGTCCCGGGTGAATCCCTGCATGTGCGAGTCCGTAAACCGGAGACTCGCCTGAGGTAAAAAAAAGTCTTTGTAAGCGCCTGGTACCTCAAGAGCTACAAGAACATCGGTTTGAGTGGAGTTTCAAAATCTCCTGGTTCTTCAAAGAGCTACAATCACATCGAATCACATCGAATGGCTGATGTGGGCTTGTCCAAATTTGTTCCGCCTCGATTTCTTAATACGCTGTCCAAGCCAAAGCCAGAAACCCGATAAAATTAAAGCTGGAAAAAATATTGTCTTGACTAGTAAAGCCGGCGTGGCAAGTTGTGACACCGGGCCATAGATATAACCTACAACGGGAATACTTATTATTATATGGAACCAGCGAAATAGTCTTCTTTCAGTAGAAAGTTTCATCGTTTAATTGATTTTCATTTTTGTTCAGGACCTTGTGCCGTCCAATATTGTTACTACTATAAAGTTATTAGGTCGCCATGTTGGAGAAGAGAGCGCATAGAGGAGACAGGTCAATGTGTCGACGAGTACAGCACAAAAGAAGACCAGCTATTTGTTACAAGTCCTAAAGAATGACTCTTATCATCGCGAAGACAACGACATGATTTTGTCATTTTGTGAAACGAACCGATTTCAGGCACTAAGGTTTTTCCCTTCAAAAAGTAGCAATAAGCATTGGCTATTTTTTTGCACGATCCGTATATGAATTGATCATAAAAGCAGCGGAATAGTAAGATTTTCCATCATTATAGTTAGACTATGCATTTTCTCGCCAGCGCTTATGAATTTGCGATGTATATGAATATTATGAACGGGCCGAATGGCGCGAAAAAAGTTGCTACCGACGTGGAGTCTTTTTTCAGCCAGGATGAACTGGATCATTTCAAATCGATCAACTATGACTGGCTTCAACCTGCATGGAAATCATCCCATACCATGCGGCATATATTGAATGTAAGCGGCGGATCGGATCGTGCAACTTATTTCGCGAGCGTTTGTTATTACTCTCAAAATGGAAATCTAAGTAGTCGAAAGCGGGAGAGGAATGCGTGGTGAAGTACGGTAAACACGAAGCTCGCTTCGCTACTCAAAAGGAAAACGGTACAGGTTGAATTCGGATTTGAAGTTACTTAAATGAGAATATTATCGCAGAGACGTTAAGACGCAAAGAGAAGTCTTCTCTTTGCGTCAATATTTCTTAACAGCAAAATAATCCATCATTAAAGTGAGACATTGCGTTGTAGACAGTCTCATACCACTTAATTTTATAAGGCTTCTCGATAGATAACATACGATGAACCGATTGCCAGTCATAGACATACTTGTCATTGTCATTTATTTCATTTCTATGATCCTGATGGGTATTTACCTGGGTAGAAAAAATAAAAGCACAGCCCAATTCACAACAGCTTCCGGGAAGATTCCGGGATGGGCAATTGGAATATCGCTATTTGGAACGTACCTGAGTAGTAACACATTTATTGGAAACCCAGGCAAGGCCTTCGGGAGCAATTGGAATTCATTTGTTTTTACACTGACACTTCCCATCGCGGCGATTATTGCTGTAAAATTTTTAATTCCTTTTTTTAGAAAGACCGGCGAAATATCAGCTTATGAACATCTGGAAAAAAAATTTGGTCCCTGGGCGAGAACCTATACTGTAGTTTGTTTTCTGCTCACGCAGCTGGCCAGAACAGGCACCATATTTTTAGGAGTTGGCCTGACTCTAAACGCACTTACAGGATTCGACATCCGGCTAATCATTTTAGTTACCGGCATTGTGGTAACACTGTACACAGTAGTCGGAGGAATGGAAGCGGTTATCTGGACAGAAGTTGTGCAAAGTGTCATCAAAACAGCAGGTGCGATTCTGGTGTTGGTCGTGGTGATTCTGAGTGTGCAGGGAGGCGTTTCTGAAATTTACGATGTCTCAGTCGCTTCTAATAAGTTTAGCCTCGGTAGCACAAAAATTGATTTTACGACTGACACATTCTGGGTCATTTTTTTATATGGGTTGCTGATTAATCTAACCAACTTTGGTGTTGATCAAAATTATGTGCAGCGCTATCATGCAGCACCGACTGTAAAGGAAGCGTCGAAGTCATTATGGTTATGTGTGTACATGTATCTGCCATCTTCGTTGATGTTTTTTATTATAGGAACCTGCCTGTACACGTATTATCACCAGCATAATGATCTTTTGATGCAGGTAAAGCAACAGGTGGCGTCTATTCAATTAGGAGTCGGAGCCAGTGCAGAAGCAATTGCGACAAAATCCGCGGGCTTAACCGATGCAGAGATTGGTGACAAGGTATTACCACATTTTATTGTCAGCCGGGTGCCTTCGGGTATTGTGGGTTTGATATTTGCTGCAATTCTTTCGGCAGCGATGGGAACAATCAGTTCTGGATTTAACAGCTCGGCGACGATTTATATGATCGACATCCATAGGCGCTATATAAATAAAAACATCAATGACCGGCAGCAACTACGCATACTCTATTTCGCTACAATTATCATCGGCCTGGTAGCGACAGGAGTTGGAATGAGCATCGTTGGAGCAAACAGTGTATTGGATCTTTGGTGGAAACTATCAGGAATATTCGCAGGTGGAATGCTTGGGATTTTTTCATTAAGCATGCTCGCCCGTCACGCAAGCAGATCGGCTGTTTTGATTGCTGTTATTAATGGAACATTGATTATTTTATGGATGGTGTTCTCGCAATCGGAAATATTTCCTCCGGCTTTTCGTAATCCGCTTCATGCGAATATGACGATTGTAGTTGGTGCGCTATCGATCTTTTTGACTGGATGGGTTCTTAAGAAATTACAAAAACCTTCCATGGTTCAGGCAATAGCATCCGGGAAGATCTGATTGCGTTTGGTAACTAATTGATATAATTAGGTAAAAATAATATTATGAATGATGTGAAGAAATTTGTACCAGTTATGATCACACCCTTCAACCTCAAGGCAAAGGTTGATCTCGATGCGGTTTCCAGGTTGATTGATTTCTACCTGGCCGCCGGAGTTAAAGGATTTTTTGCAAACTGCCTGAGTAGCGAAATGTACAGCATTACAGAAGATGAGCGCCTTGAGCTAACGGAACACATTGTTCGGTATGTCAACGGGCGAGTGCCAGTGGTGGCCACGGGCTCCTTTGGTTTTACTATAGTAGACAAAGCTGAGTTCACCAGGAGGATTTATGACACCGGAATTGAAGCAGTAATCATGATAACCGGTCATTTCGCAAATGTTGATGATAGGGATGATATACTTCTGGGGAATTTTGAAAAAATGTGTCGGTTAACCAGTGATATTCCCTTAGGACTATATGAATGCCCTGCGCCGTACAAGCGGATATTATCGGCAGAAGTTTTTAAAACGCTACTGGATTCAAATCGCTTTGTGTATCACAAGGATACTTCTATAGAATTGTCCCAGGTAAAAGCAAAACTTGAACTCATAAAAAACAGTAAGCTCGAATTTTACGATGCGCATACTCCCAATGCCATGTATTCATTGCAAATGGGCGCAAAAGGAATGTCGTCTATTTCAGGAAATTTTTACCCCGAAATTTTAGTGTGGATGTGTGACAATGCAAATGATCCCAACAAACAGGAGCAGGTACAGTGGCTGCAAACGGAACTTACAAGAGTTGATCCGGTGATTCACCAGGCATACCCAATGAGTGCTAAATATTTCCTGCGAAAGCGTGGGTTACTCGTTCGTACGATCAGTCGTGCGCATGCCCTCGAGTTAACTCCCGGACAAAAGCTTGTACTTGATGACATCCATAGTAGCTTCATGAAATGGTGTACAACACTAGAGATTGCACCGGTGCATCCGGAATTATTATTACAAACGCAGATTCCATTAGATCCTGCGATTTGATTCAATCGGCATGAATCTTTTTTGCTGGTTCCTCATGATTACCTGCGGGCTGGATGTCTACAGCTTTGTGAGATATTTTTTGTCACGCATCTAATGGTTTGGCCACGGATTACACGGATTTTCACGGATTTAATCCGTGAAAATCCGTGTAATCCGTGGCCCATTTTTGTGTGCCGAAGATTCTCTAGCGAAGAATGGTTATCTGTCTTGCGTTAATCCTTCTTATTGTTAAGATCCCGTTTTTGCCGAGTGACTTCCATTCGTATCCGTTTTGCTCATCGTTTCCTTTTGCAGGAATGTTATTGAACAAAACTCCCGAAGGTCTTTGGGTTAGCCTTATAACTTCCGTGCCGGCCGTATCATAAGTAGTATAATGCATCTCTGTTTTTGTACGATCCCTGATTGCGCGGAAATAGTATTTTCCAAGTTGGTTCCTGTAGAACATATGCTGAACCACAGAGCTCGAATAAAGAAGGTGATTTTCATTAGTCGGTGCAAGCTCCGGCTAAAAGGAGCCCCCTAGCCCCCTAAGAGGGAATAAAAGAACTCTTATTCCCCGCTTTAGCGGGCTAGGGGCTCTTTTTTGGAAAACGTTCGCCTCATATTCCCGTCGGAACGCATCGTGAGAATAAAAGGGGTTCTAATTTTTTTAATTGACTAATGACTATAAACATTCAAAGTGGGTTCTTCAACAGAAGTCTTTTGATGCACGGGTTTCAACGATTTTCTTTGCAACAGGTAATCAATGGAATATTTGCCGCTACCCGTAATAAACAAAATCACATATGGTAGCAAATACAAAATCCCTGGCTCCTGCCTTGCAAATGGATCGTCCGCATGAACATAGAACACTGCCACCAGCATTGTAATGATCAAGGGGATTGCAGCCAGCCTGGTGCCTATTCCAAAGATTAAAAGGAAGGAACAGATTACTTCAGCGAAAACTGCGAGCGATAGCGACAAGTCCGCGCTTAAACCAAATATTGCAGGGAATTGAATGTTCCCGGAAAAAAGGGATATCAATTTTGGTATGCCGTGCGATAACATCAACGCGCCAACTGTAACTCTTAATAATAGAATAGCAATATCTCTATTGGCTATGGTTTGATCAACACTTAATAACTTCTTCATTTTAGATGATTTTGATAGTTTAGTTTCTGACAAATTCGCCGTCAGCTTCAATATTTATCTTATCGCTGATGATAGCAGTAGGGAAGTTGTTTCCTATATTAAAATCAGACCGGTTAATAATACCCGTTAATTTAAATCCTGCAGTCTTTGTCTTACTCATTGGATTCTCTGTGGTTCCCCTGTAAGCAAGATCCATGGTCAATTCTTTGGTAACACCGTGTAAAGTGAGATTGCCGGTCAGCTTGTAGTTATCTTTTCCTATATTCTTCAAGGATGTACTTTTAAATGTCAGCGTCGGATACTTCTCAGCATCAAAAAAGTCAGCACTCTTCAGGTGTTTATCCCTTGCTTCAACTCTTGTATCAATTGATGCTACATCCGCTGTCAACTCGAATACTGCATCGCTGAAGTCGTCCTTTGTTGCGGTGACCGTTACATCAAAATCATTAAACGTTCCTGTGATATCAGAGATGCCCAGGTGTGTAACTGTAAAACCTAACTGCGAATGCGGCTTGTCGTTTTTCCAAGTAACCAGTGTTGTGAATGATGCAAATACAATGAACGCTGATAAAATGATCGTTAACTTTTTCATACTTTAATTCTTATTTGTTTTTATTTTTTGATTGCTCCTGCGTCGTAAATTCAACGCCGACTTAATTGTGATATATTAATTATGTAATATTTTCCAACCAGCCAACCAGTTATAATTATACTTCATGCCCAACCTGATAAGTAATAACTGCATATTTTCAAGGGTCCGGCTTACCGAAAGGTCGCCGGCAACAACCGGGTTAAACCCGGCGGTTTTTACCAGTTCGCTCACAGTTTCGAGCGCGTCAGCATCGTTACCTGCGATAAAGGCATCGACCTGTTTTCCGTCAATAACCGGCTGTGAAAAGTCGGCTGCGAAAGTGGTGTTGAACGCCTTAACCACCTTCGAATGAGGAAGTAAATTTTGCAGTTGTTCCGCAGCACTCGTATCCCATGTTGTGACCAACCCATCGTAGGTGCCATTTAAGGGGTTGGCAATGCTGATAACAATTTTTTGATTGGCAACCTCTCTAATCTTTTCGGCAAGTTCTTTTTCTGCAGAGTAGGGCAGAGCAGAAATGATAATATCAGCTTCCCACCCCGCAGTATAACTACATGTAATGCCTTCAGCATCTGCCGAGTCCTGAACTTTTTTTATATCTTTTTCCAGTTCCTGCAACTTCGAAGCATCTCTTCCGAACAGAACTAATCTGTAATTTCCTTTGGCCAGACTTTTGGCTATAGCCGAGCCCATATTGCCTGTTGCACCGATGATCGCTATTGTTTGTTTCGTTTGCATATCTGATAATTTGATAATGCAAAGCTACCTTCACAAACAGCTTCGTACCATTGAGGGGAAGCAAGAAAGAGCGTTGATAAAAATCAATGAACCGGATTGATCTATGTTATTTAGACCTTATCTTCCGCCGGATGCGACTTAATGTTTCGGGTGTAAGCCCCATATGGGAGGCAATCATATGTTGCGGAAAGCGTTGCACGAGATCGGGGTAGGATTGCACAAGGTTTTTATATCGTTCTTCCGGTGACAAACTCAGAACCGAATTAAGGCGCTTTTGCAACGCGAGGTAGGCGCCTGTTACCTGTAGCCGTATATAGGTTTCGTACCTGGCATTTTTTGTCAACAATTCTTCGTGAGCCGCTTTGCTAATTAATACCAACTCCGAATCTTCCAACGCGTCGATATTGTATGTCGCAGGTTCGCCAGTGATGAAACTATACAGGTCGGAAATAGTCCATCCTTCTATGGCGAACTGAATAATTTGCTCATTACCGTTTTCATCAACTGAGTATTCTCTTAGGGCGCCTTTTTCCACAAAAGCTATTGATCGACACACATCTCCTTCTTGCAAAAGGTATTGTTTCTTTCTCAACTTTTTTGGAGAGAGATAGGTTCTGATTATTTCTTCCTCTTCGGTTGTGAGAGCTACCCTTTCATTAAACTTTTGGAAAAACAATTCGTACATGCATGATTAATTTTACGAGAACGTTATCAGCGACCCCGATCTTCTCAATAGTGGGAAGTTACATTTTTACAAAGTTGGGATATAGGGAGTTTCTTGCAGGGTAGAAGAATTCAAAACTCAAGCGAACAATAGTAGCATGATGTGATCCAGCACGACGGCTGATAATTATGATCGGCAGCCTGGGCACCAGGATGTGAACCTATGGCTCTATACGAAACACACGCCTTAACATATCCTGCGAATTTCTGTTATGGTAAAAAATACTTTCCTGTATCCGTTGCAGGGCCTGGTCACTGATTTGCCATCCGAGAGGTAAGATCGGTTGAAATCCTCTTGTTGAGTCTTCGCACAAATAATTATTTACCGGCTTCAGTGTAAAATAGCTTGATGGAACCTTATCCCGCAATATCTGGTCAGCACGTTCTGAAGCACCCCTGTAATTATTGATGAGAGCTGTTAATGGGGCAGTAAACTCAAATATATTTCTCTGATCAACAGCAGGATCGAAAACGCCGATCATATTGTTTATAGAAAGGAAGTAAAATCTAACATTGTTGAACAAATTCCTGGCAAGGATATCAACACTATCCACGACAGGTGAACTCATCGATTGGACAATAGCGTTATGAACTTCCAGTGATGTCTCAGCGCCCGAATTTTCTTTAAGGCCCCCATCGATAAAATGGTAATTGTTTTCAAAGCGACCTGCCGGACTAAGAAATGGGAATCGGGCACTCAGAAATGCCCCCGTACTTAACCGAAGGGTTTGATCTTTTGCCAGTTCGCTTACAAATATAGTTCCCGGAAAATCCCGTTGCCGCAGTTTCACCGGCGAAACAATTCCTTTCAGTCCCAGGTTTATATTATATGTGTTGGATAATAGTAGCGGAACTTCAAAATTATTTCCCACTGTGTCCCATAATGAATTGTAAGGCTGGTCAAATGGAATGCCCATTTCCTGTAAATGATCTTCCCAGACAGTTTCTTGCAAGGCAGCCCGATCTTTTGATGATGAAATTCCTGTTGTTGAGAGAAATATGTCTCTTCCCTGTAAGCCAATTAGTACCGGCGTTAGGAAATCATGGCGGTATAATTCCTTCAACCTGTATATGGAATAAGTTTGGGGGTCAACAGACTGGTGTCGGAATGCGCAGAGCACAGCTGCACCAATTGTTCCTCCGGAAGCGCCAGAATAAGAAAACATATAATGCTGAAGTGGCCTACGTGAGCTGGCTAACATAACGGAGTCGAGGTAAGCGACCTGCATACTGGTCCACGCGGCTGCACGAATTCCACCGCCATATGTGTTGACTAGAAAGACCGGATACTTTTCATTGTTTTGCGTACAGGAATCTATTTCATCTCTGCGCTGTAATAACCAGAGCTTGAAATACCGGTCGAGGGAAGCCGTTGTATTTGGTTCAGTAATTTTTAACGTTCGAACATCATGAAACCTGTTATTCACGAGCAGTGCCATGAGAACTGATACTGCCAATACAGTTCCCGCGAGGTTGATCCTGTATCTTCTCCCGGTAAAGATCAGCCATGCGAAAAAGACAATATAAAATATAACACCGGAAATTATCACCGGTAGCGTGCTGTAACGACCGAGGATAGTTGTGCTTAGCGGAAAGAAATTAATCAGTAAAAAAAAGGTGGCAAGGAACAGCGCTGTTGACATAAGCAGGATTGGTAAAAATTCATCAAACATGTAAAACCAGGAAATGTTATTGTTTCGTTTTGACTCGCGCACAAATTGTATCATCCATGTTTTGCGAAGCGTTGTGTACAGCAAAAACAAAAAAGAAAGAATAACGAGGCCAAGACTGAGATTTGCAAGGAAAGAAGGATGCCTGTTATTCTGATCAAGGCCAAACCATGTTACAATTCCAAGCGATATGATAAAAATGCCGATGACGACAGGGGATTTATACCGCTGACCAAGAGATGCATAAACACGTTCAATAATTCTATTCTTTAAGAGAATCATGTAGAGCAGGTGTAGTAACAACAGCAGAGTAAACGGCGATAGAAAGTCGAAGAAATAAGGAACCTTGAACTTATCCAATGCATTCAGAATGCCAAAAGCGGGAATAACGAAAGTCAGCGTCCCAATCAACCGTGATGTATTCTGATAATGGTGATTGTCATGACGGAAAACGTTTCTAAATAAATCCTTTAGCCGCAAACCTGTTTTCTCATCCGGTTTATAATAAGTGAGATATTTGGGTAGATGCCAATTTAGAAAGGCGAGGCTTGTTATGCTGATATAAAATACTACAGGGCCTCTACGTTTTGTATTGATATTGAGCAAAAGGTCCTGGCCCTGATCCAGAAGCCACATGACGAAATAAACCAACAGCAGGCCCACAATGACCAACCTATAATTCCAAATAACAGCAAAGATGTTCTCGACTGTTGATGAAAGCCTCTGCAAAAATTTCGGAATGGCCTGTTTTATGAATAGTTGAATTATTAGATAAATTGAAACGATGCTTAATAAGACAAATTTTACAATGGCGGGGATGAAGAAAGAAAGTGGGTAACTGGAACCGCTCCCGTGAAGAAAGTTTGTCATCGCGACATTTTCTATTCCATCGAGAACCATTGCAATGAGCACACCACCAAGCAAGAACCATGTAGCCGCTTTTACTGGCGACAATGATGAAGCGTCCGGCTTTAGAAAAGCATCACCTTTTTTAAATATATCATTGCGAAGCAATATTGTGACGAGGAAAAGACCATACGCGACAATAAAGAGATAATCAAGCCTGATATTGTTTAATGCAATATCCTTCCTGGCGCGCTTGATTCGATCCCTCTCGGTATATACATGTCGTGCTATCGCTGTATCCTTACAATTACACGTGGCTTGGCCGCGACGGACGGAATCCTTTGTCCATTCATTTCGAATACTGTCAGCATTAATTTTTTTTGAAGTCAGTTCCAGGCTAACAATTCCCCTTGGGGCGTGGTCTGTTCGTATCGCTTTCTCCCGATCGATCATAACAATCAGTACCGTCAAAAATAAACCCGCACTAACAAAGAAGATTGATCGAAAACTGCGATAAAATGATTTTCGCAGATTGATGAGGTTAAGCATCGACATTGTAGTCTGAGGTTGAAAGCGACAGTTAAACAGGCAACATTTAGGATATCAAATGTAAAATAGTCCTCAATTTATCAACAGCTCTCCTGCTCATCGGAGGCTCATGTTGTACGTTACAGACTTAAAAGGATGACATCCTTGAACGTGAAGATTGGTCATCCGTGTAACGCAAGGATGTCATCCTTACGTTACACGATGATCAATATGTATTGCTCCGGCTGTGGCGCGAAAAAAATCTCCATCATTGTAATGACAGAGCATGCTCTTTTCAATTCACTCAATTCGGGATACGTTTTGTTTTTGCCAGTGAACAAAAAAATAACATTGTTAAGAAAAAAGAGTAACCTCACCCTTGATTCGCCGGTTGTTAAATCTATTTCTTACCTATTCTATATAACCTGCCCTGATCCGTTACTGCATACAAAGCACCGTCCTTGCCCTGGGTGATATCTCGGAAACGCTGGTTCTCGCCAGAAAGCAATCTTTCTTCTCCGACCACTTTATTATTCTTGATGATCAGGCGAGCGATATGCATTCCACTTAGGCAACTAATGAAAAGATTGTTATTCCATTCTGGAATCGCATTGCCGCTATAAAACGTCATCCCGCTGGGAGACACAACGGGGTCCCAATAATAAACCGGTTGTTCCAGGCCCTGTTTCTGGGTAATTCCTGCTCCTACCTTTTCTCCACTGTATTCAATTCCGTATGTAATTGTTGGCCAGCCATAATTCTTTCCCGGTTTTATCAGGTTTAGCTCATCACCCCCTCTTGGTCCAAATTCATTCTCCCAAAGCTCGCCGGTAGTAGGGTGAAAGGCCAGGCCCTGGACATTTCTGTGTCCATAGGAATACAATTCAGGCTTCGCATTTGCGTTTCCGGCAAATGGATTTCCGACTACAGGCTTACCATCTTTTGTAATCCTTACAACTTTGCCTAGTCCTGAATTCAGCTGCTGGGCCTGGGGTCTTGTTTGCAGGTCGGAACGTTCGCCGGTGCTAACAATAAGATTACCTGCCTTATCGAAAAGAATTCTGCCCCCATAATGAAGCGTTCCATCATAGGCCGGTGTTGCACGGTAAATAACAGTAGCGTTTTCAATTTGTTTTTCGTCACCCGACAGTCTGCCTTTCGCGACGGATGTAAGATTTCCATTAGGCGTATTTTCAGAAAAAACCCAATAAACCATCCTGTTTTGTGCAAATGCGGGGTCGAGCGTCAGTCCTAAAAGACCCCCCTGACCGCGGGGATTCACAGCTGGCAGTCCAGTTATAGGTTCACTCACACTACCCGACGCAGTCGCGATACGCATATTGCCGCGTTTTTCGGTGATAAGAAATCTTCCGTCCGGTAAACTTGTAATTCCCCATGGATTTTTCAAGACGTTGGAGAGCACTTTTCCTTCAAATGCGCTCTTTGTTTTCACCCCGGCAATGCGTGTTTGACCAGCGAATGCCGGTACGTTGTTGCGATTAGGCGATTTTGTTTCAACTGGCGCGACGCCGGTGTCGGATTTTAACGCAAGTAGGTCGTCTGAAGCCTGGGCGATAGTGGCCGTAAATATTGTTATTATGCTGGTAAAAAAAACGCGCAAAATTTTGTCCATGATTTGGTTGAATTTATCTGGTGGTTTGACTTATACTTATTAG
>DAINQQ010000148.1:0-14134 GCA_036742645.1 Flavitalea sp. | reverse complement strand
TTTTGGAATCGGTAATTACTGCGGTGCCGCCACCAAATGAAAGATCATATCCAAATTGGGTATTCGAAAAATGACTGATCAACAACAAATATTCATGTCCTGCCTGTAATGCAGGCATTGAGCTATATAGAGGTTTACCAAGTCCGGCGCAAACGAATCGTTGCGAGCCTGTCGCAGAGGCGCCTGTGAGACCTTTTTCACCACTCCAATTGCTCGCCACAACCAGGTTGCCGTCATTGTAAATATCATTCGGATTTTTTCCAGTGATATCATATAGCTCCCAATCGTAATCGCTGGCAAGGTCTTTTGGGGTGATCAAAAAGCCTAGAGTGCCCGATTGGAAACAGGTGAACTTGTACCAGAATGGATTTTTATCTGAAATCGGATCCTGTGCACAGGCAGGTGAGGGTAATCTTCTTCCGCCGCAGATAGGTACTGTATTCTGTGTAAATACGCTGGTGCCGCATACTGGAAAGGCAGTGGATGGTGTTTGACCCGGGTTCGCACAACCTGTCTGGGCACGGGCTACCCAGGAACATAAGGTGATGGATACAATGAGGAAAACATTCTTCATACTAAATGCGCTAGGCTATTGACAACATTCTACTGTATACTGTTGCGCCGTCCAAAAAATTGAAAATGATTAATCTTTGGAAAAGAGGGCCTTCAGCTCAGTTGCCTCATCCGGCTTCATCTTTCCACCCAATATCAGACGAATTTGCCTTCGGCGAAGGGCGCCATCAAAAAGTTTCTTTTCCTCCTCAGATTCTGGGTGAATCGGCGGAACCGCTCTGGCCTTTCCATTGGGATCAAGGGCTACGAAAGTGAAATAGGCCTCGTTACTCTTATATTTATACTGATGAATCGCATCTTCGCCCCATACATTCAGATGAACCTCCATGGATGTGTTGAACGCCCGCGAAACTTTTGCCTGTATATGTACCACATTTCCAAGCTTGATGGGATTTTCGAACGAGATATTATCAACCGACGCAGTTACAACCGGTGCGCCAGAATGTTTCATGGCCGCGAGCGCGGCCGCTATATCCATCCAATACATTAAGCGTCCGCCCATAAGATTACCAAAAGTATTCGTGTCGTTGGGCAGAACGAGTTCAGTCATTTCAACAAATGATTCCATAACACGAATTACGCCAATTGGGCCGAATGAACGCGAATAATTTTTTTACACGAAACAATGCGAATTGGGAACGAATGAGCGCGAGTAATTGTTACGTTAATAAATTATAGCGGGTATGCGTATGAGTTATTCTAATCCATTTACTGGCGCCTATATAATGATACTTTCACATGTGTCAAGGAATTTTTCATCGACGTCGGCTCCGATGCCCGGAGTGTCGGATACTTCAACGAAAAATCCGTTGAAATGGACACCGCCTTTTACAGGATCTTTAACGTGGCCGAGAAGACACGTGTCCATATCATAAAAAATTATGTTATTATGGGCCAATGCAAAATGTGCAAATGCAGTTAACGCGACGCGGCTCTCAAGCATCCCACCCATCATACATGGAATATGATACTGTTCGCAGACATCATTTATTTTTTTTGCTTCTATAATGCCACCGGATTTAGCAAACTTGATGTTTACATAGTCGCATGCCTCGGCAGTAAGAAGCCGTTTCGCATCATAGTGATTAAATACACTTTCATCCGCCATGAGCTTAATCGGCGACAGCTTTTTTAGTGCAGGTAACCGGTCGTCATGCCAATGGTGCAATGGTTGTTCGCAGAACTGAATGTTCAATGCACCTAAGGCCTGTAAGGCGTACACAGCTTCGTCAAAAGTCCAGCCCTGGTTGGCATCAAGTCGTAAAGACGTATCTGTACCGATTGTTTCGACTATCCGTTGTATCCTGATCACATCCTGCTTTGCATCTTTGCCGAGTTTCACCTTGATTATACGCACGCCCCGGCTCACAAAATCTGCTGCTGTTTCAGCCATCTTTTCCGGCGTATTAATTCCAATTGTAAGGTCGGTTTCCAGTTCCTTTTTTTCTCCGCCGAGAAATTTGTACAGCGGTTGCTGAGCTGCCTTCGCGGCTATATCGTGCAGGGCCATATCAAAAGCGCTTTTGATAGTCGCGTTGAAAGCGGCGTAGTCCTGGAGTTCACCGATTCTTTCCTCAAGTTGCAATGCATCCTTACCCTTCCACAGGGAAGCGAAATCCTGCGCCATGGCGAAACATGTGGCCTGAGTTTCTCCCACGATCATTGGGAATGCTGAACATTCGCCGATACCAGTGATGCCTGTGTTAGTATGAATTCTGATCAAAACGTTTTGCGCATAATGCATGGTCCCCGTGGCGATGGTAAATGGATGCATCGGGATGCTGTACTTATAAATCTCTGTACTTGTGATAATCATAATCGGCAATAATGAGACAAAGATGCAATAAACTTCATAATCTGACCGATTGAAAGAACTTATCGTCCCGAAGGTCAGTATTAATTGCGTTCGCACTTATATAATGCAAGTCTAACAATTGTCTTGTGAATTTATTTAATCCGTTATTTTTGCCCCCTAACATCCGTTAGCTAAATTATGAATCAATCAGATCCGGCTATTTCATTCGACAATACAGAAAATGCTTTTGCTTATAAGTCAGTCAAAGAATTAAAAAAGGCTGATTTCCTGTTTTCCTCCATGAGTCACCAGTGGCTCGTGAGTCTGGGAACAAAAATTACCCCCTGGGTTATTAAGTCGGGGCTTCCCATAAAGGGAATTATCCGGAGCACCATTTTTAAACAGTTCGTTGGCGGTGAAACGCTCGAAGAAACAGCGCCGGTTGCAAAAAAGTTGGGCGAGTATGGAGTGCATGTGATCCTGGATTATGGAGTTGAGGGAAAGGAAGGAGAAAACAATTTTGATAAAGCCCGTGACCAATTTATTAAAGTGATTGAGTATGCGGCTACGCAGCCGAATATTCCTTATATGAGCATCAAGATAACCGGGATTGCACGCTTCGCATTACTGGAAAAGCTCGATTCTTCGGTCAGTTCAAATGAGGGTTCATTAATGAAGCGGTTCGATAAGGCATTGCAGACTTTGTCGCCGGAAGAAATGGATGAATGGCAAAGGGTTTCAGAAAGGATGTTGAAAATATGTATGGTCGCGGCCGAAAAAAAAGTGAGCGTGTTTATTGATGCCGAAGAAACATGGGTTCAGGATCCGGTCGATGTTCTATCCATTTTAATGATGGATAAGTTCAATAAAGAAAACATTGTAGTGTATAATACCATCCAGTTATACCGGCATGATCGCTTACACTTTTTGAAAGATTGTTACGAGGCTGCGGTACAAAGAAATTTTATTTTAGGTGCAAAGCTGGTGCGTGGTGCTTATATGGAAAAGGAAAGAGCAAGAGCGGAGGCGATGGGATATCCATCACCGATACAACGAGATAAAGAATCGACCGACCGCGATTACAATGCGGCATTACTATTTTGTATAGATCGTATTCAGCAAATTGCAACCGTCGTAGCATCGCATAACGAATACAGCAATCTGCTAACGACGCATTTACTGCAAAGACGTGCATTGCCATTTGATCATCCGCATGTTCATTTCAGCCAATTATATGGAATGAGTGATAACATCACATTCAACCTTGCGAAAGCGGGTTGCTCGGTAAGCAAGTATCTCCCTTTTGGCCCAATTAAGGATGTTGTGCCTTACCTTATGCGTCGAGCCCAGGAAAATTCATCCATGTCGGGACAAACCGGCCGCGAATTGGGATTGATCAAAAAAGAAATACAGAGAAGAAACGGCAGAAAATTTGAGGACAAATCTGTATGACGTAATATTGCATCTGCGTATTTAGAGATTTCATTTCGGGCTGCTAGCTCAGTTGGTTTAGAGCACTACTTTGACAGAGTAGGGGTCACTG
Organism: Flavitalea sp.; assembly: GCA_036742645.1. Classification (GTDB taxonomy): domain Bacteria; phylum Bacteroidota; class Bacteroidia; order Chitinophagales; family Chitinophagaceae; genus Flavitalea. Next base: position 10,223 of record DAINQQ010000148.1, on the reverse strand, counting down.
GTTCGAACCCGGTGCAGCCCACAAATTACACTGCGTTCATTAGTCAGTTTGTTGCAACATCTATTCAGCGTTGTACGACTTCCAGGTTGTCAATTCGCAGTCTTCCTTACTTGTATTGTTTCGCAATTCTTTTCTCTGGTGATTCGTCAAGAGCGTGCAAAAGCGCCACGAAAAGCCATTCGAAATGCTTCATCAAAGCATAATCCTACAACCACTTTTTTTTCTTAAACCAGAAAAAGATAATAGCAGTAACAACGATCATGAGTATGATAATGACAGGATAGCCCCACTTCGTTTTTAATTCCGGCATAAACTCAAAATTCATTCCATAAATACCAACAATGAATGTGAGAGGCATAAAAAAGACAGAGAATATCGTAAGCACTTTTACGACGTCATTTGTTTTTTGTGCAGTAAATGACATATACATATTCATCAAATTGTTCACGTCCTCCAGGACCTGGTTGTACAGGGTTAACATCTTGAGATGCTGGTCAAGTACATCCTGTATGGCCGACTGGTTGTCTCCCTGCGGACGTATATGATTAATCGGCTCCCGCAACAACAACAACACTTTATTTGAAAGTGATGCTTCGCGTTTAATTAGGAATAATGCTTCAAGCTGGTCGTGGTCTGTTTTCTTTTGGATGAGCTGGTTCTCGTAAAAGTCCACTCGCTCAGCAAGCCGGTTTGCGGGGTCTTCATATGTTTCAAGTGAATTCCAAATAATTCTGGTCACAACGTCTATAGGGTTCGAACAACGGCCGGATGCAACATATTTTTCCCTGATAATTTTAACGAAGCTGATATCAGAACGATGGATGGTAATTAGGAATCGTTCAGTGAAAAAAATGGCAATTTTATTTGTTACATCCTGGATAGTCGTATTACGCTTTGCCGGGTCGCGTGCATAGAAACGAAGAATCAAAAAATGCACCTCATCTACAAATTCATATTTGGGCAAATGTTCGGGTTCGAGGCAGTCACGCACTATGTGCTGATTCAAGCCATATTCCTTGCTGAGGTGTTCCATTTCTACTTTCGAAGGATCTGTTACAATGATCCAGTTCATTCCTTCGGAGATCGTTTGCTCCCTGATTGCCATAAGTTATTAGTATGCTGATTTGTTATCTGCAGGATCAAATATTTTTGAAATTTTGATGCAAATTTGAAACCAGCACAGAAGTGACCGAAGTGCCACGTCATAAATCTCTAACCCTTATCCTAATATCATAAGGCGCAATTTGGCGCCGCCAAATATGGATATAATTTGTAATCCTTAATGAGGCCGGTGTTGCAATAGCGCTCACGACATGTATTTTTTTCTCAAACAATTATTGTTGCTTGACGGTTTTATAGCGAGCTCAGTTGTTTTTCCAATACAAACTGTGTCCCAAAAATGACAACACAGTGAAACATCATTATAACAGTAAGCATGTAACTCGAATACCCCTTACGTCGTCTGAAGTAAACAGGTATTCTCGCAAGTGCGGAAGACTTACATTAGCTAACCCCTGCAGCTTTCCCCGCTGTTTTGTTGTTTGCGGTCCGGTTCGAATTCACAGTTTCCCCACAACGTTCTCTCTTCACCACGCATCAGTTACCTTTTCACTAACTTGCGGCCATGCATCAATACCTCGGATTGCTTCAGCATATTATGGATACCGGTACGCCGAAATCGGATCGTACAGGAACCGGAACATTAAGTTGCTTTGGCTATCAATTCCGCTTCAATCTTGCAGATGGGTTCCCTTTGGTAACTACGAAGAAACTTCATTTAAAAAGTATTATTTATGAATTGTTGTGGTTTTTGAAAGGCGACACCAATATTCAATACCTCAATGAGCATGGCGTAAGCATCTGGAATGAGTGGGCTGATGAAAATGGTGATCTTGGTCCTGTTTACGGCAAACAATGGAGAAGCTGGCAAGGGACGGATGGAAAAGTGATTGATCAGATGAGTGATGTGATACATCAAATCAAAACAAATCCTGATAGTCGAAGAATGATCGTAAGTGCCTGGAATGTGGCAGAGTTGTCCGAGATGGCGCTGATGCCCTGTCATTCTTTGTTCCAATTCTATGTTGCAGAGGGAAAATTGAGTTGCCAACTATACCAGCGCAGCGCTGATGTTTTTCTGGGTGTTCCCTTCAATATTGCTTCGTATGCGCTGCTTACATTGATGATCGCACAGGTTTGCGGATTGAGGCCGGGAGAGTTCGTGCATACATTCGGCGATGTGCACTTGTACAACAATCACCTCGAACAAGCAAAGGTTCAGTTATCACGAACGCCGTATCCATTGCCAGTGATGGAACTGAATCCTTCAGTAAATAATATTTTTGATTTTGTGTTTGAAGATTTTAACCTGTCTAATTACCAGTTCCATCCGCCTATCAAAGCGCCGGTAGCAGTTTAGTATGTAGGGAAAAATTGATTTGTTTCAATGTAAAAAAATCTTTCAGATAAGGAAATGAGGGCATTATGATGATTTCGCTCGTGGTCGCTGCATCCGAAAATGATGTTATAGGGAAAGACAACAAACTATTGTGGCACTTACCCAATGACATGAAGTTTTTCAAGAATACGACCTGGGCGATGCCGGTGATTATGGGTCGAAAGACCTTCGATGCCCTGGGTAAACCGCTGACGGGTCGGACAAATATTGTAATCACCCGTCAAAAGGCCTGGAAGGCAGAGGGTGTTACAGTTGTGAAAAATCTTGACCACGCGATAATCGCAGCTGCTCATACTGATGCAAAAGAGGCTTTTGTTATTGGCGGCGGGGAGATTTATAAACAAGGCATGGATCGCGCTGACAGGATATTTCTTACGCGTGTACACGCCGTTTTGGAAGGAGACACTTTTTTCCCGGAGGTCAGTAACAAGGAATGGAACCTGGTTTCAAATCTTGACTTTATGGCTGACGAAAAACATGCCTTCGCCTACAGTTTTCAAATATGGGAACGAAAAAGATCGACCTCACGTGCCTCACATTCCTTGTAACCTTCAGAGTTCTACATTTGTTTCATGTACAGCCGGTTCCAGCTAGTAAAAAAATATATACACTATTATCTTAATGCATCAAACGGCAAAGGTCATGGTATCCATTCTCCTTTTGTATTTGACTTTGTAACAAATGTTCTCAACGACAAGCGGAATTTTTATTCATATGAAAATATCGAATCGGTTCGCAGAAGATTATTAGAGGATAAAACCGTGTTGCATGTGGATGATTTTGGCGCAGGGTCCACAGCAACTTCAAAGAAAGATCAAAGCATTTCTTCCATTACCAGGAACGCGGCCAAAAGTAAGAAGCTTTGCCGGCTTTTATTCCGCATTGTGCATTATTATAAACCTCAAACAATACTCGAACTGGGTACGTCGCTTGGGATTTCTTCTGCCTATATGGCTGCGGCTGTGCCCTATGCGAAAGTGATAACTATTGAAGGCGCTTCATCGGTTGCACGGGCCGCTAAGGATCACCATCGAATGTTGCAATTACATAACATTGACATAAGGACAGGGAAATTCGAAGACGTTCTGCCAGGCGTTTTGCGCGAATTCAAAACAGTGGACCTGGCTTTTATTGATGGAAATCATCGGTACGAACCGACAAAAAGCTATTTCGAACAGATACTTACAAAAGTAACGCCACAATCGATTTTAATATTTGATGATATCTATTGGAGCAGTGAGATGGAAGATGTATGGAAATTTATCAAAGAGCATGAAGCAGTTACGACTACAATTGATTTATTTTTTGTTGGACTTGTATTATTTAATGATGCGTTCAAATCAAAGCAGCAGTTTAGTATCCGTTTCTAAAAATATGTATCTTCATTCTTTTGTAGCAGGTATGGGATATCGAAAGTTATTCATATCTACACATCCGAATTTTCATAAAGTTTCATCGGAAATATGACCATTGGTGTTCTAAAAGAACCTGCATTTGAAACAAGAGTTTCTCTTTTACCAGAAGCAACTGTTACCCTGACTAAAAAAGGAATTGCCGTTTTCGTTGAAAAGGCTGCGGGTGAAAAGGCATTTAGCAATGATGACGATTACTCAAAAGCTGGTGCTCAAATAAAATCACGTGAAGAGGTATTAAGCTCTTCAGACATTATCCTGGCAATACATATTCCTGAAAACGTCCATCTCGAATCGCTCGCTTCGAAAATTCTGATCGGTGTCTATCAACCCTTGTTTGATGCAGCCAATATGCAGTCATATGCGCAAAAAAACGTTACTGTTTTCAGTCTCGACATGTTGCCCCGGACAACACGTGCCCAGAGCATGGATGTGTTGAGTTCACAAGCGAATATTGCTGGTTATAAGGCGGTGCTTCACGCGTCAAATATCTATTCCCGTTACTTTCCTATGTTTATGACAGCTGCCGGGAGCATTGCTCCTGCTAAAGTCTTGATATTGGGCGCAGGGGTTGCAGGGTTGCAAGCCATTGCCACGGCACGGCGGTTAGGGGCGGTCGTGGAAGTTTTTGATACGCGTCCCGCGGTGAAAGAAGAGGTAATGAGCCTGGGCGCAAAATTTGTTGAAGTCGAAGGCGCTGCTGACGCGTCTAAAGCGGGCGGTTACGCGGTTGAGCAAAGCGAAGAATTTTTGCGAAAACAAAAAGCGAGGATCGCTGAGAGCATCGCCAGGGCAGATATCGTAATCACCACAGCGCAGATACCGGGTAAGAAAGCTCCCATCCTGATCACTGAAGAAATGATAAATGATATGCGAAAAGGTTCCGTAATCATTGATATAGCCGCTGCAACGGGGGGAAATACTGCATTTACAAAAAATAATGAAGCGGTGACTCATAACGGGGTAACAATCGTTGGCGATTCCGCACTCGCGTCAACGATGCCCTCAGATGCGAGCAAGTTGTATGGAAAGAATGTTCTCAACTTTTTGCAGCTGATCACGAACAAAGAAGGTGGCGTGAATCTGAATTGGGAAGATGATCTTGTAAAGGGTTCATGTATTACGCATAACGGAGAAGTGGTGAATGAAAGAGTGAGAAGTGAGATGTAAGATGGGGGATATTGGATGTAAGATGTACAAAGTACGAAATAGGAGGCTCGGAGTGTAAGTGATTTATATGTAAGATATAACGGGTGGAATTAATTAATATCCATTTAACTTTTCGAAATCTAAACAAGGATTATGGAGTCAATTTTGGGATGGATCGGTCAGCATGAGCAAATGATCTATATCGTAGCTCTCATGATTTTTGTGGGTATTGAAGTGATTGGCCGTGTGCCTAGTGTTTTACATACGCCCTTAATGAGCGGAGCGAATGCGATTCATGGGGTTGTAATCATTGGGGCAATCATTGTGATGGGGAAGGCAGAAGAAGATAATTATGTCGCGTTGATACTAGGATTTTTGGCTGTTGTGCTGGGAACTCTCAATGTCGTGGGAGGCTTCGTCGTAACGGATCGCATGCTTGAAATGTTCAAATCGAAGAAGAAAGACAATAGCTAGACGAATGCGCAGAATCTAAGAATGTATTCGTGGTAATCAGTGCAACTCGTGGCAAAAATAAATCTAATGGAGATCAGCATTCTTACAGTTTGTTACCTGATTGGTTCAATCACATTTATCATTGGTTTGAAGATGCTTTCAAATCCGGCAACGGCGCGCAATGGTAATCTCACTGCCGCTGCAGGTATGACTATCGCAATTCTCGGTACTATTTTTCTATATGAAGAGAATGGCAAAAAGCTAGGGAATTATGCATGGATATTTGGGGGTATTGTGGTGGGTAGCATTGTAGGAACTCTCGCGGCGAAGAAAGTAAAAATGACTTCAATGCCAGAAATGGTGAGTCTTTTTAATGGTATGGGTGGAGCCTGCGCGGCACTTATATCAATCGTTGAGTTTAACCATTTGAATGCTTCGATCGAGATACCGGGTTATGATGTAATGCCTTTTGGCTCCCTGTTAATTATTGTGCTTGGAGTCGTGATTGGTTCGGTTTCTTTTGCGGGAAGTGTAATTGCATGGGGAAAGCTAAATGGAACCATTAAAGATTTTTCTTTCAAAGGACAGCATATTGTAAACCTCCTAATACTTGCTATCATTGTTGTCCTGGCTGTGCTTCTTTTAAATGGTGGGCTCGAATACCCGCAGATGATTTTCTTTTCCATCTTTGGTTTGTCCCTTCTATACGGGATCTTTTTCGTGATGCCCATTGGCGGTGCCGACATGCCGGTGGTTATTTCATTACTCAACTCTTTCACCGGCGTTGCCGCGGCGTGCGGTGGCTTTTTGTATGATAATAAAGTGATGCTTACCGGGGGAATCCTGGTTGGTGCCGCGGGTACTTTGCTTACTATTCTCATGTGTAAAGCAATGAATCGATCGCTTGCAAATGTTTTGATCGGTTCTTTCGGAGGCGGCACGGCGGCGAGCGCTGCAACGAAAGACCAGGGAACCTACAAGGAAATTTCCTTAAGTGACGCGGCAGTTATTATGAGCTTTGCCAATAAAGTAATGATTGTACCCGGTTATGGATTGGCGGTGGCCCAGGCACAACATGCCTGTCATGACCTCGAAAAAATCCTGGAAGGAAAAGGAGTTGATGTGAAATATGCGATTCATCCTGTGGCCGGTCGTATGCCAGGACATATGAATGTATTACTCGCAGAAGCCGATGTGAGTTACGAGAAATTGGAGGAGATGGAGCAGGCGAATGAAGAGTTTTCTACAACGGATGTAGTTCTTGTGTTGGGGGCAAATGATGTGGTAAATCCGGCTGCCAAATCTGATCCTGCTTCTCCGATTTACGGAATGCCGATACTTGATGTTGAACTTGCCAAAAATATTATCGTCAATAAACGAAGCATGAAGCCAGGTTATGCAGGTATCGAGAACGATCTCTTCTTCAGACCAAAAACCTCGATGCTCTTCGGCGATGCAAAAAAAGTGATACAGGATTTGATAGGAGAGATAAAAAATCTTTAAAGTCCCTCGTATAAGCTTACTAATATGATAAAGGCACAAAGGTGGTTCAATTCTTTGCCAATTTTTAACTATGCCGACGCTAGTCCAGCATTTGCATTTTACATTTGCTGATGCAACTTCCGAAAGCATTCATCCAATCGTTACAAAAGGTACAGGGCTTTGATGAAAAGTCGTTTGTTGATGCCCACAATGACGAAAAAAAAATAACCTCCATCCGATTCAACCCCAAAAAGCTAACGGGTACAAATATTGATCATTCATCATTCAACATTCACCAAAAAATCCCATGGAGCACTCATGGTTATTACCTAACCGAGCGGCCTTCATTTACTTTTGATCCATTATTTCATGCAGGCGCATATTATGTTCAGGAAGCATCGAGTATGTTTCTCGAACAGGCATTGCGCCAGACGGTAGACTTATTTCAGCCGCTAAGGATACTGGACCTCTGCGCCGCCCCAGGTGGAAAATCGACGCTGATTGAGTCACTCATTTCCGATAAAAGCATTCTCGTCAGTAATGAAGTGATCAAATCAAGAGCATCTGTTCTTGAAGAAAATATGATAAAGTGGGGTGCATCAAATGTGATTGTTACAAGCAATGATCCAATTACCTTCCAACGATTAGAAAATTATTTTGACATCATTGTTGTCGATGCTCCGTGTTCGGGCTCGGGACTTTTCCGAAAAGATATCCGTGCTATCGATGAATGGAGTGAAGACAATGTGCAAATGTGCAGTCAACGGCAGCAAAGAATTTTGGCAGATGTGTACCCGGCACTCAGGAAAGATGGAATTCTCATCTACTCCACCTGTTCTTATTCTGAAGAGGAGGATGAGTGCATTGCGGATTGGTTGTTGACCACTTTTGCAGTTTCAAGCCTGCAGTTGTCACTTAGCGATGAAGCGGGCAGCCCATTTGGTGACATCGTGGAGACAATCTCGAAAAAACATGCTGCGTTCGGTTATCGTTTCTTCCCGGACAAGATAAAAGGTGAAGGCTTCTTTTTGGCGTGTTTTCGGAAGCTTTACGGTGACATACATCCGTTTAAGCATCCAAAAAAACTAAAGCTAGAGAAGGTTTCCAGAAGTGAAGACGCCCAAATTCGACCATGGCTTAGGAAAGACGCGAACGTTCAATTATGGAAGCAAGGCGATATAATCTTTGCATTTCCAACGCCCTTAGAAAAAGAGCTCCTGACTGTTGTATCCGCGGATATGTATATTCGTACCGCGGGGGTTGTAATAGGTTCGATGGCCGGAAAAGAGCTAATCCCCCATCATGCCCTGGCATTGAGCACAATCTTAAATCCTGAATTTGTTACTGTCTCCTTAAAAAAAGAGGCGGCATTACAATATTTACGCAAAGAAGAAGTTAAAACATCTTTAATATCTACAGGATGGGCAGTTGTTCAATATGAAGGCACGAATCTGGGATGGATAAAAATTCTATCGAATCGCAGCAATAACTATTATCCGAAGGAATGGCGTATTCTCAAAAGTGGAAATCAATGAAAATTTTTACATCTTTGCAATGCAACCCAATAAATTTCCTATGATCAAACTCAAAAAAGCATTTTTTTATCTGTTTGTTCTCATAACTCATTCGGCCCTAAGTCAGTCGGGATTAAACATCCAGGGCATTTCTCCAGATCTTCATCTTTTGCATAATATATCCACAAAGGATACCTGGTATAGTATCGGCCGATTATATAATATTAATCCAAAGGAAGCAGCTACGTATAATAGAACAACGATCGAGAAGCCACTGGCTACAGGACAACAAATCAAGATTCCTTTGACCAGCTCAAATTTTTCGCAAAATGGAGTAAAGGGTGCAGACGAGATTTTTGTGCCACTCTACCATACCGTTCAACCGAAAGAATGGATGTATCGCATAAGCGTCAACCATAACAAAGTGCCTATTGAAACGCTGGAAAAATGGAATAACATTTCGCGGGATAATGCCACAGCGGGCACGAAACTAATCGTTGGTTATTTGAAAGTGAAACAAGGGCAGTCCGCCTTATCGACCAATTCAGTCAATACTGCAACTGCACCCACAGCTATTGCTTCAAAGGAATCACCCGCGCCAAAAAAAGAGGAAGTTGCAAAAAAACCTGAACCGGAGCAACTAAAAAATGATGACGTTTCAAAGAGAGAAGAGACGGCAAGACCCCCGGTCGTAACCACGGCATCTAAGAAAGAAGAAATTGCAGAGACCAGGACAAACGTCAATTATAAAGGTGGTTATTTCAAGTCTCAATATGATGCTATTGGCAAATCCGCTTCCGGTGTTTCCGGCATATTTAAGAGTACAAGTGGATGGAATGACGGTAAATATTACGCGTTGATGAATAACGTACCGGTAGGAACTATCGTGAGAGTAAATTTTGCCTCAACCAACAAGATGATTTACGCAAAAGTGCTCGGTACGTTACCAGACATGAAAGAAAGCGCAGGCCTGACCATCCGTATCAGCGATGCAGCCGCTACCGAACTTGGTGCAGGGAATACGAAGTTTGCGGTTGACGTGAAGTATTAGTGGTGAGTGGTGAGTGGTGAGTGGATACCAGGTGCTAGAGACTGGGTTCTATCTGAATTCTGAATTCTCATTCAAGGATCACGAACGCCGTAATCACCCTCATCCTGCAGCCACAAGCAGATGATGATATCCTCTCAAAAATTCTTCAATACCCATTTTCTTTTTGCCCTCGAGTTGAATTTCTTCAACAGAAATATATCCATCACTACACGCGAAGCGCAGGAAGTTTTTTCTATCGGTCTCATAAACTCCGGCTGGTAATGAAATCGATTTTTTTTCTTTTCTGGCCCGGAAGATCTTTAGCATTTTCCCTTCGAGATGTGTAAATGCGCCAGGGTATGCTGACAAGCCGCGTATCAGGTTGTATATTTCGTCCACTTCCCTATCCCAATCTACTTTACAAGTCTCTGTATAGATCTTGGGTGCATGCTTCAAGACTCTGCTCCCTGCAGAGATCAACGTCGTCTGAGCCGTTTCACTTAAAGTTCCTCCAGCAAGGCCATTTACAGTTTTCACAACCAGCGAGGCACCGATTAATTTCATTCTGTCGTGTAACTCACTGGCGGTTTCATCATCACCAATCGGTATTTTTTCCTGTAATAATATGTTGCCGGTATCTATATCATGCTGAAGTTTGAAAGTAGTTACCCCTGTTTCTTTTTCTCCATTGATGATAGCCCAGTTAATAGGCGCTGCACCGCGGT
>DAINQQ010000147.1:0-14165 GCA_036742645.1 Flavitalea sp. | reverse complement strand
ACCTGACTTTCGAATACGATATTCCTTCCTCGACGAGAATTTTCAACAATTGTTTACCTCACATATGAGACTGCAAAAAATTATTTCATTTTTTGCAGTGATCGCGATTTTAATCTCTGTTATGGGCCTGTTCGCCTTGACCGCCTTCCACACAAAGCAGCGGACAAAAGAGATTGGAGTGCGAAAAGTACTGGGGGCAACCGTCCCCCAGTTGGCAGCTATCATGAGCAAAGAATTTATTTATCTGGTGTTACTATCTGTACTAATCATTTCGCCAGTAGCCTGGCTGGCAATGGATAAATGGCTGGAAAATTTTGCATATCATATCAATATTGGGTGGTGGATGCTGGCAGCAGCGGGATTAGCGACGCTCTTGATTGCCTTGATAGCGGTCAGCTTTCAGGCAGTCAAGGCGGCAGTGGTGAGCCCGGCGAAAAGTTTGCGGACGGAGTGATGTGGTGAATGGTGAGTTAACTTCTTTTTGTCTTTGTGCCTCTCTGGCTCATTGCATAAACAATCATTGATGCCAAAAAGACACAAAGGATTACATTGGCCACAATGAGAATAATACAAAGAATCTCTAAGTATACAATTAAAAAAAAATATAACATGAAAAAGTACTCCCTATTATCATTCTTCGTCGTCTCGGCACTTCTTTTGCACGCGCAAACGAAAGACGAACCATATCAGACTAAATCTCTTGCAACAGATAATATCAAGAACGTGAAAGTCGAAACCTCCGGTGGCAGCATCGCTGTTACAGGAGTCAGTAATGCCGATGCGCGAATTGAAGTTTATATACGTGGTAACAATGGGAAGGATAAAAGTCTGACTAAGGAAGAGATTCAAAAAAGACTTAATGAAAATTATGACCTAACCATATCAGTAAGCAACAACAAACTTACTGCCATCGCAAAACCAAGGCATCGAAATATGGACTGGAAAAAAGGGCTCAGCATTTCCTTCCAGATCTATTCTCCGCAAGCAGTAGCAACTGATCTGCACACAAGTGGCGGCAGCATTGCATTAAAAAACCTTACAGGCTCCCAGGATTTCTCGACAAGTGGAGGCAGCCTGAAAATCGACAATGTTGGCGGCGAAATCATCGGCAGAACCTCAGGCGGCAGCATTGATGTTGAAAACGCTAAGGATAAAATAGACCTTTCCACAAGCGGTGGCAGCATTCACGCATCAAACTGCAATGGCACTCTTAAACTTGAAACATCAGGTGGATCGTTAAGATTATCCGGTTTAAAAGGTGAGATTAAGGCAAGTACCAGTGGTGGAAGCGTCACCGGAAATATGATCCAGGGAGAACTTTCAGCGCATACTTCAGGAGGTAATATCAAACTGGAGGATCTTTCCTGTAGTCTTGAAACTTCTACCAGCGGCGGTCATATAGACGTCTCGTTAAAAGAGCTGGGTAAGTATGTTACAATTACCAATTCAGGAGGAAATATCAATTTGCAAATTCCAAATAACAAAGGGGTAGACCTGAAATTGAGAGGCGATAAAATTAAAACAACCACTCTTACAAATTTTAGCGGAACCGTGGAAGATGATGAAATAGATGGGAAATTAAACGGAGGCGGCGTACCGATTACTGTTCGAGCCGGAAGCGGACGGATTGATTTGGCGCTGAAGTGAGTTGTGAATGGTGAATGGTCAATAGAAAAATGGAAAAGTACGGCACGGCATAAAATTTAACTGCCAACTGCGACCTGGTAATTTTAAAAGGAAAACTATGCTTAGAAATTATCTTAAAGTTGCGCTGCGTAATCTTTCAAAAAATACAAGCTCAACGATAATCAATGTGATTGGGTTGGGCACGGGACTGATTTGTTTTATTCTAATCTTTTTGTTTGTAAAAGATGAGTTGAGTTATGATCGCTTTCATAAAGCTCCTGAACAGGTTTACAGGGTGGTGAAAGATTTCGTAAACGATGATAAATCCCACATTCCTGACGCTACTACCCCACCGGCTTTGGCACCGGCCATGCAAAAAGACCTCCCTGAGGTGGCACAAGTGACAAGATTGTTTCCTTCATGGGGAAGAAGATACGTGTTACAGGTAGGAGATAAAAAAATGAATGAGCAGGGAGTAATGCGGGTCGACAGCAACTTTTTTGAAGTTTTTACTTTTCCCTTCTTAAAGGGCAATAAACAATCAGCCCTCGCACAGACACGCTCAATTATTCTTACTGCAAAATCTGCCAAAAGATATTTTGGTGATGAAGATCCTATCGGGAAAACGATCAAGATGGATATCGACAGAGGCACCGATTATGCAGTAACTGCTGTTGTAAAGGATGTACCTCCGAACTCTCACTTTGGTTTTGATTTCCTGATACCAATGAAATTTGGAAATGCTGACCTGAGTACAGAATGGGGATGGTATAATTTTTATACTTATGTAAGGTTGAAACCGGGTGTAAATCCAAAAACCTTTGAAAGCAAGCTACAGCCACTGTTTAAAAAATATCAGCCCGATAATACAAATATTTTCTATTCACAAGCCTTAACTGATATTCATCTTGATTCGAGATTGAAATGGGAACTTGGAAACAATGGTGACAGGTCTTATGTCCGGATTATGCTTGCCATTGCCATTTTCGTCATCATTATCGCCGGAATAAATTATATCAACCTGGCCACTGCCAGGTCTTCCAAAAGAGCAAAAGAAGTTGGTATTCGTAAAGTAGCCGGAGCACATAGATCATTACTCATGGGTCAATTTTTATGTGAATCTGTTATCATTGTTTTCTGTTCACTAATTGTCTCAATAATAGCTGCGGCTTTGATCCTCCCCTTCTTTAATCAGTTGATGGATAAAAATCTTACCCTGTTAGCAGTCAATGACATCGATACGTGGCTGATCATTTTTGCAGTTGCATTGATAGTTGGCTTTGGCGCCGGGCTTTACCCTGCATTTTATTTGGCGCGCTTTCAGCCTATCCAGGTATTAAAAAGTAATATATTGAGTGTAGCCAAAGGCGCTTTTTTGAGAAAGGGGCTTGTCACATTCCAATTCGTGATCTCAATGGTGATGATTACTTCCATCATTGTTATTTCTAATCAGCTGAGTTATATCCGAAATAAAAAATTAGGCTTTGACAAAGAAAATATTCTGCTGATACATAACGTGGGACAGTTACAAAATAAGGCCGCATTGAAGGAGGCAATAAAAAAACTATCCTCTGTCAAAAACATAGGGGGAGCGGATGGACTATTAGGTGGACAAAACTGGACGAATAGTGTAAGAGCGAAAGGTAAAGAACAGGAAAGTCTGCTCAATTTCCTGAATATCGACTATGACTTCCTAAACACCATGAATGTTAAACTGAAAGAAGGAAGGAATTTTTCAAAAGAATACGGGCGGGATAGTGTAGCTATAATTCTCAGTGAAACGGCCGTAAGAGAAATCGGTATCAAACAACCCGTTATTGGCTCACAAATCGTTTGGGGGGAAGAGGACACCACCATATATTATGCCTATGTCATTGGCGTTGTAAAGGATTTTCATTTTTCCAATTTCCACGAACCGATTAAACCGTTTGGGTTCGTTCTTGATTCTGATAGAAATCCCAGAATCAATACACTTTTTGTAAAGACGCTACCTGGGAATGTTGATCAGACGATAAATAGTATTGAAAAAGTTTGGAAGGCCCATGTCCCTGATCAACCGATTGAATATTCATTTCAGGATGATCAGATCTCATTCATGCATAAGCAGGAATCTAAATTTCAGCACATGTTCACTTACCTGACTATTGTTGCCATCGTTATTGCATGTCTGGGCCTGTTCGGATTGGCTTCTTTCACTGCAGAACAACGCACCAAAGAAATTGGTATACGCAAAGTGTTGGGAGCATCAGTACAAGGACTGGTATCATTACTTTCTAAAGATTTTTTGAAGCTTGTTGCTATTGCCATTGTCATTGCAACGCCAGTTGCCTGGTATTTTATGAATCATTGGTTGCAGGATTTTGTGTACCACGTTTCACTCAGTTGGTGGGTGTTTGCAATAGCCGGAATCGCGGCCCTCTTCATTGCGTTATTGACAGTCAGCTTTCAGGCAATAAAGGCGGCGATTGCAAATCCTGTGAAATCGTTAAGAACAGAGTAACCCTGCGGTTGATCAGATATCGAAATAAACAGTGGACCTTCTAACCTTGTTTAAAAAATAGAAAATGCTCGAAAATTTTTTAAAAATAGTTATACGGAACTTAAGGCGATATAAAGCTTATACCCTAATTAATGTTATTGGTCTCGGTATTGGTATTGCCGCCATGGTATGGGGTTATCAAACTTATAAATTCGCTTTCAGCTTTGACAATTTCCACGCCGACAGAGACAGTATTTACCGGGGATTAACAAGCAAGAAAGGCGCCGATGGGAAAAAAGGTATTTTTCCGATGGTTGCAGTTAACGCGGCTAAAAGTGATTTTGCAGGCATTCGCGAAACTGTGTTACTAGATAGCAGGGGGCTCAATATCAAACCTGCAAACGGGGAAACATTCTCTGAACATGTTCATTTCACAAACCCCTCTTTCTTTAATGTGTTTACTTTCCCGCTAATAAACGGTAATCACGATCTGAACGACAGAAGCGCGGTTCTGATCACAGAAAAAATAGCAAAAAAATACTTCGGGAATGAACCTGCCATTGGTAAAACATTAACATTTTATGCAGGGGATTCAAACGCCATTACCCTTGAAGTTAAGGGTGTCTTGAAAGACGTCCCGATGAATTCAACTATTCAGTTCAACATTCTCACAAACTTTGATAACCAATTAAAGCCTGACGGCACCAAAATATCGCCAGACGATTGGAAATGGTTTGTTGATGCAGCATTCTTTAAAATCAGTAATCCGGCCGACGCCATTTCATTGGAAAAAAGCCTACAGAAATATATACCTGTGCAAAACAAATGGAGAGACGACTGGAAGGTATCTGAGTTTAAATTGATTTCACTCCGTAAAAGCGCCGTATTGAGTGATTTTATCAGTGATAATAATCTTTCCCAAAGGCCTGACGACTCTGCCGCCTATGGTGCCATTGTTTTCGCCTTTCTCATCCTTGTTTCTGCCTGTCTCAATTTTTCTAATACTACCGTTGCACGTTCAAATTCACGATTGAAAGAGATAGGAATGCGTAAAGTAATGGGAAGTACCTACCGTTATCTCATATTGCAAATGCTTATGGAATGTGCGATGATCGTTTTGGCAGCTATACTGTTGTCTGCTGTGTTCAATTCCTGGTGGCTTCCCACCTTCAATAAAATGTTTGTATTTGTTGACGTACAGGCAGATTATTTGCATGACTATAATCTCTTGCTATACCTGCTGGTTATGTTCATCGCCACTACTTTACTTGCCGGTGCATACCCGGCATTTTACATCAGCCGGTTCAATCCGTCGACTATTTTTCGTGGAACTGTAAAATTCGGTGGTTCAAACTTGTTTTCGCGGCTGATGCTTGGACTCCAGGTTGCTATATCGATCATTACTGTCATAGGCGGAATTGCATTTGCCAGAAACGCAGAGTTCCAGCGAACCTATGATTTTGGTTACAATATTGAAAATACGATCGGCGTGGTGGTTAATGATAGGAATACTTTCAATGCAATGAAAAATGAACTCGTCAGTATTCCGCAAATAACCTCTGTTGCAGGAACCAGGCATCATATAAACTTTGGTTACAGGAAGCTGGTAACTGAAGCAGAAGGCGTAAAAAAAGAGACAAACTATTTTGAAATTGGTAAAGACTATCTCGATTTAATGAATCTTAAAATCGCTCTTGGAAGAGCGTTTAATCCAGCGATGGAATCTGATTATTCGAATGCCATCCTCATTACGGAGAAGATGGCAGCAGATTATGGATGGAAGGCTAAAGAGGCGCTGAGCAAACAAATGCATATTGATACAGTTACTTATTCGATAGTTGGAGTATTGAAAGATTTTCATTCAAACATGTTTTTTGATCCATTGCAACCGGCGGTAATGAAACTTGCAAAAGAGGATCGTTTCCAATTCGTGATTATTCAGGCGAAAACCGCTGATCTAACCAATGTCTTCGAAAAAGCGAAAGCAATCTGGAAAAAACTGTTTCCGCTAAAACCATTTAATGGATTTTATCAAAATGAAGTCAAAGCAGAATCTTATCGTGTAACCAGAAGTATCGCCAAAGTGTTTTCCTGGTTTTCTATCATTTCCATTTTGCTTACGGCAACAGGACTATTTGCGCTGGTATCACTTACTATGTTGAAAAGAATGAGAGAGATCGCGTTGAGAAAAGTAGTTGGAGCTTCCCCGGCAGATATCCTTATTTTAATCAATAAGGGCTATTTCTGGGTATTTTTTGTATCAGCAATACTCGGTTGTTATGGAGGCTGGTCATTAACAAAATTGCTGCTCGACATGATATTTAAAGTCAATGTTGGTATAGAAAGTTCAACATTATTTATTTCAGTCATAATACTGTTTGTTATCACTGCATGCACGATCGGATTCAAGGTCTGGCAAGCTGTGAAAATAAACCCGATTAAATTATTGAGAATGGAATAGCAAAACAATGAAAAGTGAAAAATATATATTAACCAGGAAATCCTCTATGGGCTGCTGCACTTATGCTTAAAAATTATTTCAAAATTGCCTGGCGGAATATCGCAAAACATCGTTTCTATACTGTTGTAAATATCTTAGGATTGTTTGCCGGCAACATTTACCTTATTAATAGGCGCATACGTTTGGCAAGAGTTGCAAGTGAATAAAAAGCTAAAGGCCGCGAAGCGATCGTAGCATTGCTTATCATTTTACAAACCAGACGGGCAGCCAATGCAAACCCGACGAAAAGTTTGAGGACTGAATGATGAGGTGAGTGGTGAGTTGTGAATGGTGAATCTTGAATCACTCTATGTTAGATTTTGATCGAAATATGTTTTTTATTGCCCGATAAGTTCGCAATGAATTATGAAACTTGGAAACACAAATCAGATTACAATTCAAATTCCCCTTTTAGGGGAGCGAGGGGGGTCTTATGCTTAAGAATTATCTAAAAATCGCACTGCGGAATTTCTGGAGGAACAGGAGTTTCTCGTTCATCAATGTTTTTGGTCTTGCACTCGGCATGGCGTGCAGCTTGCTAATCATGTTGTGGGTTCAAGACGAAAAAGCAATGGATGGCTTTTTTAAAGATAGTGACAGGTTGTTCAGTATATACGAAAGGCAGTACTATGATAACAAGATAGATGCTTTTCATGGCACACCGGGCGTACTGCCTGATGAAATTAAAAAAGTGATTCCTGAAATAGAATATGCTTCCGGAATGGCCTGGAACGAACGACATACTTTCCAGATAGGAAATAAAATCATGAAAGAGGAAGGCAATCACGCAGGTGCAGACTATTTCAAAATATTCAGTTATGAATTGTTGATGGGTAATGCTGCAACAGCCCTGAATACTCCATTAAGCATTGCAATCTCACGGAAGATGGCAGAGGATTTTTTCAATACGCCCCAGGCTGCCCTGGGAAAAACAATCCGCTATGAAAATAAAACCGATTTCAAAGTTACCGCGGTATTTGAAAATATTCCACGTCATTCATCGAGAAAATATGATTTTTTGATCAACTGGGAAGCGTTCCTTGAAAGAAATCGGTGGGCAAAGGAATGGGGTAACAACGGCCCCGCTTCGCTAATCAAGCTGCGTTCTAACGCGAATCCCCTGGCGGTTGAAAAGAAGATAACCAAATTCCTTGATAATTATAATAAAGAACAAAGCGCCGCTTTCAGAATCGAACTCGGGATCCAACGTTATGATGATCTGTACCTGCATTCCACGTTCAAAAATGGAAAAATTGCCGGCGGTCGTATAGAATACGTTCGCCTGTTCATTATTGTTGCAGTCTTCATCCTCCTTATCGCGTGCATCAACTTTATGAACCTTACCACTGCACGTTCTGTGAAAAGAGCGCGGGAGATCGGAATTCGGAAAGTTGTGGGAGCTGTACGGTCTGCTCTTCGTTACCAGTTCATCGGCGAGGCAGTGCTGTTATCTTTTTTTGCAATCATTATTTCTTTGTTGCTCGTGGCACTGATCCTGCCGTCTTTTAACTCCATAACCGGAAAGAAAATTCCATTACCCGTCGATCAAAATATATTCTGGATTAGCCTGCTGGCGTTGGCATTAATTACCGGTTTAATATCGGGGAGTTATCCGGCAGTCTTCTTATCATCTCTTCATCCTGTAAAAGTATTGAAAGGAACATTAAAATTCAGTACAGGCGCAGCGTGGTTTCGTAAGGGATTGGTAGTTTTTCAATTCGCGCTCTCCACTATCCTGATCATAGGAATGATTGTCATTTCGAAACAGGTCGATTTTGTGCAGTCCGAAAATTTAGGCTACGACAGAGAGAACCTAATCTATATTCCTCTTGAAGGTGATCTAACAGGAAAGTATTCAATATTTAAAGACCAGGCCTTGAAAATGGACGGGGTTAAACACATTACAAGAATCTCCCAGACACCCACGCAAATTGAAAATGGAACCGGCGGCGTTGAATGGGAAGGCAAGGATCCGAAAACGCTGCCCATGTTCACACAGGCTTCCGTTGGTTATGACTTTACAAAGACCATGAATATTAAAATTCTTGAGGGTCGCGATTTCTCCAAAGACTTTGCCACGGATTCTGTAGGATATATAGTAAATGAGGCCGCGCTAAAAAAAATTGGCTATAAAGATCCGGTCGGAAAGCCTCTCACCTTTTGGGAAAAGAAAGGAACTATCATAGGAGTCGCAAAGGATTTTCATTTCAACTCTCTTCACGAACCGATCAATCCTCTAATCATCAGGTATGGCGAAAAGGAAAGTTACGGCGCAGTACTTGTTCGTACAGATCCCGGAAAAACAAAACAGGCTATCGCAAATTTGGAAAAGCTTTGTAAACAATTGAATCCGCAGTTTCCTTTTTCCTATTCTTTTTCTGATGAAGAATATCAAAAGCTGTATAAAAGCGAACAGGTGGTTAGTAAACTCGCAAACTCTTTTGCATTTCTCGCAATATTTATCTCCTGTCTTGGTTTACTGGGCCTCGCTATGTTTACTGCCGAGCAACGGACTAGAGAGATCGGGATAAGGAAGGTGCTTGGTGCAAGCGTTACAGCATTGTTCACTCTTATGTCCAGAGAATTTATATTCCTCGTATGCATTGCATTGTTGATTGCGTCTCCCGTCGCCTGGTGGCTCATGAATAACTGGCTGCAAAACTATGCGTACAGAACGCCGATTTCATGGTGGATGTTTCTACTGGCAGGAGCACTCGCCATTATCATCGCATTGATCACAGTAAGCTTCCAGGCAACAAAAGCGGCAATTGCAAACCCGATAAAGAGTTTGAGAACGGAATGAGGCATTATATTATGAGTGGTGAGGGTGAGTTCTTAGTTCTCAGTTCTGAATTCTTAGCCGTCGAAAACGTTTCGTATAGGAACCACAAACCAGAAACAACAAACCATAAACTGTAAACAAACCAGCCAGTAACCAAACCAAACATATGATCAGCAACTATCTTAAGATTGCTCTTCGAAATCTTATCAAAAGAAGAGGCTATTCTTTGTTAAACATCGGCGGGCTTACCATTGGGATGACATGTTGTATGCTCATCTTTCATCATGTGTCTTATGAAAAGAGTTATGATGGCTTTTCACCAGTTGCGAAGGACGTCGTAAGATTGAGGTTAGATAGTTACCAGAAAGGAAAACTTGCTTGGCAATCCGCCACTATTTATCCGGCAATCGCTCCAACGATCAGGAAAGATTTTCCGGAAGTACTTGACTTCTGTCGCTTGCACGACGCCGAAATGCTTCTCACCAACGAAGCCAATGATGTAAAGTTCAATGAAACAAAAGGATATTTCGCTGATCCTTCATTTGTCAAAATGTTTGATGTTAATCTGATAAAGGGTAATCCCGCAACGGCTTTGGATGCGCCGGATAAAATGGTTATTTCGGAGAGCATGTCAAAAAAATATTTTGGAAACGGCGAAGCGCTGGGCAAAAATCTAACTGTACGAGACCCCGGGAGTTTGCAGACTTACCAGGTAACAGGTGTGTTTAAGGATTACCCTAAAAACTCACACCTGATTGTAGATTATCTTGTTTCCTATTCTACCCTCGGTAAAATACTTCGTCTGGACGGAGACACTTCAAACGCTACTGAAACAAGTTGGGGCTGGTATGACTTCTACTCGTATTTGCAGTTGAAGCCAGGCACGGATTATGAAAAGCTGGAATCAAAATTACCCGCGTTTTGCGATCGCTATATAAATAGCCAGGAATGGTACAAAACGAATAACAACAGAGCGACGCTGCATCTATTACCGGTAACGGATATTCATCTTTATTCTAATTATAACCAGGAGGCCGAAGTGAACGGCAATGGACAAGCGGTAGAATTCTTATTTCTTGTAGCCATTTTTATCATCGGAATCGCATGGATCAATTACATAAACCTGGCAACAGCCAGATCGGCTGAGCGTGCCCGTGAAGTCGGCGTAAGAAAAGTGTTGGGAGCGGTCAGATCTATGTTGATCCGGCAATTCCTCGTTGAAAGTTTTTTACTGAACACTATAGCTCTCTTATTATCAGTTTTAGCATTCTATCTTTTGTGGCCTGCTTTTGACACGTTCGTGGGAAGAGATTTCACCACGGATTTTGCATTGACTCATAATTACTGGTTACTATTTCTCGCGCTTTTCTCAGGCGGTACAATGTTATCCGGACTTTATCCATCCCTGGTATTGTCCTCCTTTCAACCAATCACGGTGTTAAAAGGGGTGTTCAAAAATACTGCTGGTGGCATGAGCCTGCGCAAAGGCCTCATTGTTGTTCAGTTCATAACTTCCGTTGTACTGATAGCAGGAACGATCATTGTTTATCAGCAGGTGGATTATATGAGAAGGCAACAACTGGGTGTAAATATCAATCAAACCCTGGTATTGCAAGGTGCGGGCTCTCTGCAGGACTCACTTTATCAAAATGTATTTCAACCCTTCAAAAATGAATTGCTTCAGCAAGGAAATATAAAAAATGTCTCTGCTTCAACGAGTGTGATGGGCAATGAAATCTACTGGACAAGTGGCGTTACGAGGCTCGACAAACCAAATGAAACCGCTGTTACCTTATATCATCTCGGTATTGATCATGATTTTCTGCCTGCTTACGACCTGAAACTGGTGGCTGGCAGGAATTTCTCTCAGAAATTAAAAACTGATGAAAAAGCAGCCATAATCAATGAGAGAGCAGCGGAACTTTTAGGTTATAAAAGCGCAGCAGAAGTTGTTAGCCAAAATTCAAGATTACGAAGAGGTCGGGATACTTTGTCGATAGTAGGTGTAGTGAGCGATTACCATCACCAGGGATTACAAAAAGCAATTGACCCAATGATTCTGTTGTTCCGACCGAATACACGCAGCTACTATTCTGTAAAAATCGGCACCACAGATATTCAAAAAACAATCGGATCAGTTCAAAAAGTCTGGAGTAAATATTTTCCATCAGACCCATTAAATTACTTCTTCCTGGATGAAACTTTTAATCAGCAATACAAATCCGATACCTTGTTTGGAAAGGTGTTTGCTGTTTTTGCTTTCCTGGCGATTCTGATTGCCTGCTTTGGATTACTTGGGTTGTCTGCCTATAACGTGTTGCAAAGAGCGAAAGAAATAGGAATACGCAAAGTACTTGGCGCCTCGGTACAAAACATCTTATTATTACTTTCTAAGGACTTCCTGAAGTTAATTGTTGCGGCTTTGATACTCGCGATTCCTGTAGGTTGGTTTGTCATGCATGAATGGCTTCAGGATTTTGCCTATAGGATCAACATAGCCTGGTGGGTATTCGCAGTAGCCGGAATTATCTCACTCGGCATAGCGTTGCTGGTCATTAGTGTGCAGGCAATAAAGGCTGCTGTGGAGAACCCGGTGAAATCGTTGAGGACGGAATGACATTAATGTTTAACGTTTAGGTTCCAAAGTTGAGCATGAGCGTTAAGCCGATAAATCGTGAAATAGAACGTTGAAGAAAAACCGCAAACCGCAAAACACAAACAACAAATATCCATGGTACGCATCAACCCTTAATCTTACACCTTAAACTTAAAATTTCAAACTTTAAGAACTTGCTATGATCAGGAATTACTTCATAACCGCCTGGCGGAACCTTTGGAAAAACAAAGCTTTTTCTGCTATTAATATTATTGGACTTGCTATCGGATTAGCTGCATGTATTACGATAACGCTTTTCGTCTCTTATGAAAAGAGCTTCGATAGCATGCACACGAAAAATATCTATCGTTTAAATGAGGTGCAGAAATTTGAAGGCATGGTGGCGCCACAGAACGTAGCCCTGTCGATGTTTCCGATGGGCCCAACACTAAAAAATGAATTCCCGGAAGTTAAGAGCTATACGCGGTTAAACGACTGGATCAATGTGATACTGACTTACGAAGACAAGAAAGTGTTTGTGCCAAAGCTGTTCTGGACAGATTCTACCTTCTTCGACATTTTTGATTTTGAATTATTGAAAGGAGACAAGACTACGGCACTAGCGAGGCCAAACAGCGTAGTAGTTACAGAAGAAACTGCGGTCAAAATTTTTGGCAGCAGGGATGCGATCGGACAAACCGTCACATATTATGGAAACGACACATTCAATTTTGTAATCACAGGAATATTGAAAAATATTCCCGGGAATTCTCATTTGCAATTTGATGGCCTAACATCAATGAGCACCGTGGCCAGTGCAGAAGACATGAATAACTGGGGATCAAACTGGCTCGTGACTTACCTGGAACTTACCCCCAACGCCAATATTGCGGCGATGGAAAAAAGGTTTCCCGCCTATGTTGCCAAACACATGTCGGAAGAAAACCGGAAATTCTATGAGCTTTTCCTCCAGCCTATGAAAGAAATTCATTCTAACTCAACAAATATTACTCATGACTATCATAACTTTCAAAAGTTTGATAAGAGCTACACATATTTGTTTTCTATCATAGCTGCGATAGTATTGATCATCGCCTGCATTAACTTCATGAACCTTTCCACGGCAAAGTCCGCAGGCAGAGCCAAGGAAGTTGGAATCAGAAAATCGATTGGGGCCGAAAGGTTTCAACTTGCGTTACAGTTTATTGGTGAATCTGTTTTGTTGTCACTGTTTGCTTCAATTGTTGCCCTTACCATGGTGAAACTTCTCCTGCCATACCTTACGCAATTGAGCCAGCGAAATCTCGAATTACCAGTACTCAGTGATCCAGGATTACTTCTCGCAATTCTTACGGGTACAGTTATAACAGGAGTTGTAGCAGGAATTTATCCTGCCATCTATTTATCATCTTTCGAACCGACCAGGGTCTTAAAAGGTTCGACCGAAACCGGGAAAAACAAAGGAATGTTTCGGAACATTTTGGTGGTGGGACAATTTACAAGCGCCGTTTTCCTGATGATCGGGACTGTTTTCGCAATTAAACAGCTTCGCTTTATGCAAACCAGCGATCCGGGGTTCAATCGGGAACAGGTCATGATCATTCCGCTTGATTCAAAATCGTCAAAACAATATGATGTTCTCAAAGAAGCATTCTTGAAAAACGCAGCTATCACGGGTGTAACGGCTTCGACACAGCGATTGGGAAACAATCTTCATCAAAGCGGTATGAAGTTCGTTGGTGATGGTCCTGAGAGACAGTTAACCTCGTCTCGCATAGTGGTTGATCCTGATTATATCGACGTTTATAAAATCCGCATGGCAGCCGGTGAAAATTTTTCGAGAGATCTGCAAAACAAACCTGGAGGAAGCTTCATAATAAATGAAAGCCTGGCAAAGGAATTGTTGAAAGGCAATTCAAAAGCATCAATTCAAACGTTGATAGGCAAACGCTTTGGATTCGGATGGGTTGATACCCTCGGCACGATAGTGGGCGTGGCAAAGGATTTCAATTTCAATTCCCTTCATCATAAAATTGAAACACTTTGCATGTTTTATACAAGGGAAGCGAGGTACAGTGAAATGTCTGTTAAGGTTGATGGGTCAAAAGCGCAGCAGGCAATTGCTCACATTCAATCGTCATGGAAAAAGGCGCTTGAAGAACAACCCTTCGAATATAGTTTT
>DAINQQ010000146.1:0-14199 GCA_036742645.1 Flavitalea sp. | reverse complement strand
AAACAAAGATTTGCATTTGTTGTACAGAATTACACGGATTATCACGGATTGCTTCATGCTCATGCACGTGAGAGCACGGCGTTACCAGCCTCTTTCAATCTACCTTTTCAGTAACAAGCTGTTTTTTGGCAACCTCCCATTCTCATCCTCAACCCTGAGTATATAAATTCCCTGTGGAATATCTTTAATATTTACTTCGAACTGGTTACGACCGGCCAATAAGACTAATTTTCTTGATCGGACCAGTGCTCCCCTGCTGTCAAATATCCTCATCAGGCCTGTCCATCCATTCGACGAATGGATACTAATGACCACTTTTTCAGTTGCCGGGTTGGGCCAGATGGAAAAATCATTTTGCACGGCGCAGTTGGATCTTAAAACGGACGAATAATGCACCCTGCCATCACTATCGTATTGCGCCAACCTGTAAAAACCATTTGGCAACGGAGTGTTATCGCTAAAAATATATTTCTG
Source organism: Flavitalea sp. (assembly GCA_036742645.1). GTDB lineage: Bacteria > Bacteroidota > Bacteroidia > Chitinophagales > Chitinophagaceae > Flavitalea. The sequence goes on along the minus strand of DAINQQ010000146.1, from coordinate 13,725 downwards.
CTCGTTTCCATTATTTCTTGCAGCTTGAATGATACCAAGGTTAATCCATGCAAGCCCATCGCTGCTTCTTTGCAATGTAAAATGACTGTTGTTATATTCGTTAGCTGTTATCCAATTCAGCGTTACCTGGGTTCCTTCACATTTCGTGTTAAACACTCTCAACAACACCGGCAACGGCGCGCTGGCACATGGGCCGGCGGCAAGGATCTGTGCTGGTGTTACATTTACAAGGTTTTGAATGATGAGTGTACCAAGAGGAGGGCCACCATTTGCATACAAGATGTAAAGCCCACAATAATCTGCAAGCGCGGAGTTACTTTGAATAGCTACCAGGCTTGCTTTACGCAGGTTCCGCAACCCGTTGAGATTTGTGACCGCCCGAACCCTATCGGCATTCATTTTGTTAAAGTGCTGGCGGTTGGAGACAACGGTCTATTGAAGGTGTCCGCATTGGAAGTTCTTGACCAGACTCCTTTGATTGATATTAAACCGGTGTGGAATAGAACTACAGAAGTTTAGGATTACTGTTATTGTTTTCTCCCTGGGATCTCAAGATAATTTAGGATTCAACCCCTTCGAACCATCATCCAGAGGCACGAGGGATCTCTTAGATTATCACTGCCAAAGGTTCCACAACCAGGAGAAGCCCAATGATGATACTTCGGCAATTGGCTATAATCGCCTGCGTTGATATTTCGATCAGTATTGGCCGAAGGCTATTGTAGACGCTTTATAATTTAATCCATTCGTTGTCCCACACGTTACATCAACTGTAACTCCCGTAATCTTGCCCGCCATCGTCGAGGCAAGAAATACCGCGGTGTTGGCAATGTCCTCCATCAATGGAAGGCTCTTCAACATCGTGTCCCCTTTCATGCTTTCTATAATATCAAGAACTTGCTGCCCACCTTTCTCGATTGCTTCCCTAAACACTTTTGAATCCGGAGAGCCGGCCGACCTGATATTCACTACCCGGATACCAAAAGGTCCTAGTTCGGATGCCAGATCTCGCGAGAAACTTTCCATCGCACAGCACGCAGGTCCAAATCCGCCAACATTGGGGTAGCCTATCCCTCCCGGTGTGGCCGTAAGCGAAAGAATAACTCCCGAGCCTCTCCTCATCATTGCCCTTCCCGCAGCGGTGGCCGTTAGAAACTGTGTTTGCATGGCAGTGGTAATTGGCCGCGTGAAATCTGCGACCTTCATATTCACAAGAGGTATGTTCTGTGTATCCTGCAATCCGATAGCATTAAACGAAATATCCAATGCGGCCGCTTTTTCAATCACTGTATCTACATGACGATTCACAGCATTTTCATCCAATGCGTCCACTTCTGCAGCTTCAGCAACTCCTCCTGATGCGATGATCTCTTCGGCTAATTTCTGTACCGATGAAATATTTCGCCCCGTGAGGAACAACCGCGCCCCTTCTCTGGCCAATGCCTTTGAAACTGCTCCGCCCAGAGATCCACCGGCGCCGTAGATGATTGCGTTTTTGTTTTGCAGGATCATAAAGTTTTTTTTTATTGAATTTATGTTTGAAGTAAAGGAAAGGAAGCAAAGTTAAAGTTTACAATTTCGAACGTGGGGTGTGTTCAAGCCAAACCTGGTAGGTGATTGCGGCAATAATATTTAAAGTCCATCCTTCTTTCAGCCTGTCATCACCACTCGTGGCTCTGGTGGACAGCTTAAACAATAGTAACGGCAGCTAACGTAGCCTACAATGCTGAAGACGAATTAGCTCTCCTCATGTATACGCCGACATCAATACAACAACCTTACTTTTATACTATGGGAAAAGCAATCCAACTCTCCGACCAGCAACAGGTAACTGCGCATATCGAAAAATTAGGTCCTGCACTTGCAGAAATAGTTCAGGCAATCAGGGAAATTATTTTGAGCACTGACAAAGAAATTTCGGAGCGAATCAAGTGGAACAATCCCAGCTTTTATTATGCCGGCGAAATGAAGCCCTTTGATCCAAAAGAATATAAGAGTGATATTGCCGTTTTTAATCTGCACAAAGGCAGGATCATGCTTGTTTTTCCAAGCGGTGTAAAAGTAAATGATCAATCGGGATTGCTCGAAGGGGACTACAAAGATGGAAGAAGACTGGCTGTCTTCAAGGATATGAATGATGTAAAGTCAAAAGAAACATTATTACGAAAAATAATAAAGGAGTGGATACGGTTGGTTGACAGGTGAGATAAATTAGCCACGAATTACCACCAATTATTTCGTGATAATTCGTGCAACTCGTGGCTAAAAAAATCATTTGAAATCTCGGACAAAATGATGCGAACCCAGTTTATAACCTTTATTCAGATAAAGGCGGTGGGCATCATTTCGATGATAGCCGCTGTCAAGATGAACTGCCATCTTCCCTGTTTCTTTGGCCAGGTTATGTATGTAGTCTAACAGCTCACCTGCGTAGCCCCTCCCGCGATACTGCGGCAAGGTGCTCAAATCGTCTATGTAAATAATCCTTCCGCTATGCAACATGTGCATGTTCCTGAAGCCTGCAAAAGCAACCACGATCCCATCCTCTTTTATATAAATCATCTGGTAGCCATCCACCATCATTTCCGTTACTTCTTTCAAAAACATTTCTTTCTGCAAGTGAGGCCGTAAGGCATAAACCACCTCCCAGCAGGCTTCGATCTCATCGTGGCTTCTTGCGTATTTTATTTCCTGCATTTCGATTGATTTATTAATGCTCATAACGATGGAACAAAATTAAGTCTGAACTTAGCCTAAACGGCCCTTCGTGTGAATGACAAAGAAATTCATGCAAAGACGCCAGGGCGCAAAGCTTTGAGATGCCTTTCCTTCGCTTCCTTGAACCTTTACGTAAAATAAGTTGCTGAGTACACAGTGACAAAATTAGAATGCATTTGTATATCCTTGTTATCTTTTTAGATCCATCAACTGTTTAGGCAATAAGCAGGTTAAGGCATCATCATATGCAACAAGGTTCCATATTATCACCAACTTTCATCGCCAATTTTTGTAACGTTCTTTTAAACAGTTCCCGCAAGGTCTGAAGCCTTCCTTGATAGCTTCTTCTTCTGTCAGGAAGAAAACACGATTTTGCTTTTTCATTCGTTTTCCGGATTTGCAATCAAGCTCACCATAAATTTTCAGTCTTTCATTTCCTGCCATGGCAATCGACCTGCCTTTAATTAACTTCAGAAGTTCTTCATTGCTTATTTCAGTATGCTTTATCATGAATTAATTCAATGCATCATGAAAAATAATTCCTAACGTATGTCTTTCTCCGCTATGCAACTTACTGACACCATGCTTCATGTTTACCCTGTAGTAACCTTTCGCGCCTTTAACAGGACGGAAATTAGTGGTGAATAAAAGCATGTCTCCTTTGCCTGGCCTTAGAACGATTGCTTTCGACTGTGCCCTTGGTGCTTGTTGTGTCAGAACAAACTCTCCTCCTGTATAATCCTTATCAGGTTCGTTCAAAAAAATAGCCGCCTGGATGGGAAAGAATATATCTCCATATAAGTCCTGATGCAACGTGTTATGTCCTCCCTTTCCATATTTTAAAATAAGCACAGTAGGTTTTGTTTGATTATTAGAATGACAAATTTTTTGAAGCTGTGCAAAGCTTGATGGAAAGCGAGCTTCCAGTCGTAATGATTCCATCCAGGTATTGGCAATGGGAGCAACTTGAGTATAAACTTCTTCCCTTATGGTTTGAAGCAGTTTGGGTAGCGGGTAAGAAAAGTACTTATACTCGCCTAAGCCAAAGCGATAGCGCTCCATTGTAATTGTTTTTCGATAGCATTGCTGGTTATGATAATTACTTATCAGCGATCCGCAATCCTCTTCCGATAGCAGCTTCGAAACGCCTGCATACCCTTTTTCATGCATTTCTTCGGTTATTTTTCCCCAGTCAACATTCGAGATTCGTTCGTGGATCTGGATATCCGAGATTAGTTCATTTATGTTGGTCATGGAATTCAGTTTTTGTGTTACACGATGATTTATTGATCAGTTCTCGCGGCCTCCCAACCGATCATTGCGGTTTTACGAACGCTGCCCCAATGATAGTTGCCAAATACTCCCGTAGATTGAATGATCCGATGACAGGGAATCAAGAAAGCGACAGGGTTATCACCGATGGCTGTGCCTACTGCCCTGGAAGCATTGGGCGCCTGCATTTGCCTGGCAATAGCTCCATACGTTGCTAATTTTCCCATGGGAATCCTGAGAAGCGTTTCCCATACTTTCAGCTGAAATTCTGTGCCCTTGAGATGCAGTTTTATCTGACCCAGTTTTGCCCAGTCATGTGAGAAAATGAACAGCGCGTTTTGCTGCATTATATCAACCATCTGTGTGTACGACGCATTGGGAAATTTCGACTTTAGTATGTGCAACTCTTTGTGTTTATCTTCTGCGAAAGCCATATGACAAATTCCTTTCGCGGTGGAAGCCACGAGAATGTCTCCAAAAGGACTTTCCGCAAAACTGTAGTTGACTGAAAGACTCTCGCCACCATTCTTGTATTCCCCTGGTGTCATGCCTTCGATATTTATGAAGAGATCATGTAATCTTCCGGTTCCCGACAAACCCGTTTCGATAGCTGTATCGAACAAAGTTGCCTGGTTATCGGTCAGCATTTTCTTTGCATGTTCAACAGTGAGGTACTGCAAAAACTTTTTTGGGCTTACACCGGCCCACTCGGTAAACAGCCTTTGAAAATGGAAAGGACTTAAAGCAACCTTTTCGGCCACCTCTTCCAGTTGGGGCTGACTCTTAAAATTATCGTTGATATAACCGATCGCTTCTGCAATGCGGCTATAGTTGTTTTCATCCTGTGCTACCATTTTATCTTTTTTTGTTTACACAAAACTAGGTCTGACCGCAGCGGAGAACAACCCGAAAATTGCTAAGTTTTAGATTAAGCAGTTTAGTTTCGAAAATACACGCCAGTCCTGACAGAACTTAATAACCGATTTAAAAACGAATACCCTACAAAATAATCCTTGTCTTGTAAGTCCCCCATGCGTGCTCGATTTCGCCGCTTATGTAATTACCTGGCCATAGCGATTGTCATTTACGTAAATTATTATTACAAAGGCAAGGGTATGAATAAAACATTATTTCTATCGCTTTTTTTCGTTGCGCATCTTTCATTTAGTCAACCATCGCGTTACTTGCTGATAAACCCTACTGGCACCTATTTATTGAAAGGCGAGAAACACAAGGGCGAGATAAAAGGCAATTTTGCCGAAGTGAGGGTGAAACTGATAGACGATTCCTTGCTTGCCATTGCGATGTACAGCAACACGGGTTATCCCGACTATAATTCGGCTTCTTTTACAGATACTGTTTCTTACACGGACAATCGAGCAGTTCACACATCCAAATATGACCCTTCCTGCCAGCTGGTGTTTGCCTTTGAACCGGGGGGCTTAAGCATCAAACAGGTTTATACAGACCCCGCCTCTACCTGCGGCTTTGGGAAGCGCGTAATGCCGCTTGGTTTCGTTGCGAAGTATTCGTCCGAAGTTCCGATCATCCAACCTTTAGTGCGCGGTAAGTAAGACTACTCCATTTGGGAATTTTTTTCTACAGGGCTTTTGTTCAGTCTACTTTCATAGGGGCGCCTTTATCAACGATAAGAGATTATTAATGATGAAAATAGGGTCTGTTATTTGCACTTCTTCAGTTCACAATAACTCATCCGATTTTTACAAGTCTTTATGGAAGTGAAACCCTCTCATATGCCCTCCCCGAATGTCTTACGGCGCGTGGGTCGGATATTTATAAAAATCCTGATTGGAATCCTGTCATTTTTCATCGTTCTCATTTTACTGATCCAGGCTCCGCCTGTCCAAAACTTCGCCCGAAAAAAAATAGTAGCATTTCTTGAAAATAAGCTGAAAACACGAGTTGCAATCGGAAAGATTAATATCGGAATTCCAAATAAAGTCCTTCTTGAAAATATTTATATTGAAGACAGGCAGAAAGACACATTACTCTCCGGTGAAAGAATAAGCGCCGATATTGATATGTTTAAGTTGATCGGTAGTAACGTGGTGATAAACGAGCTTGAAGTGGAAAACGTCACGGCCAAAATAAAACGCGTATTACCGGATACTGTTTATAATTTTCAATTCATCATTGACGCCTTCGCGCCGAAAAATCCAACACCGGCAAATCCTGCTGATACTGCTGCAATGCAACTGGACCTGGATGAGATCACCCTCGATAAAATACGATTGGTTTATAACGATGCCGTCACCGGAAGTGATATGGATATCTGGCTCGAACATTTCGACACGGACATAAAAACATTCGATCTTAACAAGCAGGTGTACAGTATTCCGGTTGCAAATATCAACGGACTACGTGCAAGGATTTATCAACACAAACCTCTTGTGGAGCCAGAACCCTTGTCGCAGGACATGGCTGAGGCAGCTCAACCGATTACGGTAGATTTTGATTTTGACAAATTTAACTTTAGGAAAATCTCCCTCGACTACAGAAATGACGTATCTGCCTTTTATACAAATCTGGAATTAGGTAGCCTCGTTGTTGGCGGAGACAATATTGACCTCAAGAACCGGGTTATCACATTGGATGAATTCCAATTAAATCAAACTACTGCAGCCATCAAGCTTGGTAAGAAAGAAGCCGCAAAAGAAGTTGGCAAACAGGTGAAACAGGAAGTGCAAGCCCAGGCACAGAACGATTGGAGATTTGTAGTATCGAAAATTCGGTTGAACAATAACAATATCGACTTCGATAATGATAACATTCCGCGCGTAGCTGGCGGAATGGATTATGCGCACCTGGAAGCACAAGGGCTTACGCTCCATGCAAACAACTTTGTGTTCACGATGGATTCAATCGCAGGAGAAATCACGAAAGGACAAGTCACCGAACAAAGTGGTTTCAAATTAAACACTCTGGAAACAAAGTTTATGTATGCTGCGAAGGGAGCTTACCTCGAAGATCTCCTGATCGAAACTCCCGGAACAGTTATCCGCCGCTCGGCTGCTGTGCAATATCCCTCCATTGAGGCTTTGCAAAAAGATATCGGATCCCTTCAAATGGATATTGATCTCGAGAATAGCAAAATTCAAACGAAGGACATCCTTGTATTTGCACCGCAACTCCGTTCACAGCCGGCTTTCAGAAACCCCTCTGCAGTTTGGTTTATCAATGGAAGGGTTACCGGATCGGTTGCCAACATGCGCATCCATGAATTACAATTTCGCGGGCTCCAAAACACAAGGATGGATTTGAATGGAACCGTAAGTGGGTTGCCGGATATGAACAAATTGAACACTTCCCTGGCAATCCGCACGCTCACGACAACTAAAAGCGATATCGAGTCGCTGGTGCCGCCAAAAACAATCCCTGCTAACATTTCTCTTCCCGATCGGGTGGATGTAAATGGAAATATCGCCGGGAATATGGCATCCATGAAAACGGATCTTGACATAAGAACCAACCTGGGGAGTGCATCAGTTGATGGAACATTTGGAAACCTCACTACACCCGAAAGTTTCAAATATAATGCAGCTGTTGCTACCCGTGGTTTGAATCTTGGTAAGATCATGCAAAATGAACAATCGTTTGGAACGGTTACTGCGAGGTTTACGGCGATAGGCCAGGGTACAGATCCAAAAACGGCAAATGCAGAGATAAAAGGAGTTGTCCAGTCTGCGGTAATTAATAAATACAATTACACAAACGTTCAATTCAATGCAACGATCGCGAAACAGCAATTGGTTGCTGATATGAATGTAAACGATCCAAATATTCATCTTGCGATGAATGCAAAAAGTGATCTTTCTGCAGAGTTTCCATCCGTCCAGCTTAGCGCCAACATTGATAGTATTAAAACCTTGCCGTTAAATCTTACACCCGAAGCACTTGTCTATCGTGGCAATATCACTGGCAATTTTCCTATCACTGATCCCAAAAACCTGGAAGGCGAACTGCTGATTACAAATTCGATCCTCGTAACAGGCAATCAAAGGTTTGTTTTGGATAGTATTGATCTGAAAGCCGGCAAATCGGACTCCGGACAATTCATCACTGTTCGAAGTGATGCGATCAATGCATCATTAACCGGGCAATACAATCTTGCACAGATTGCAGCAGTCATCCAACAAACCATCCAACCTTACTATACACTTGTTCCTGACTACAAACCGGTTCCGCTCGACCCATATAATTTTTTACTGAATGCGCAGGTTATCAATGGTCCTTTATTGAAAGTTTTTGTTCCGGGTCTTCAGCAGTTGGAGCCGGTTGCTATTAGAACTCATTTTGCGACGAACGAAGGATTTCAGGCCAGTGTGAATTCACCACTGATTGTTTTCAACGGTAACCGTTTTGAAAATATTACTTTAAATGCGGGCACCGGCTCGGGAGCAATTACCGTCAACGCAGTCATGCAAAAATTTGGCATGGGCACTGCCATGAATTTGTATGCTACAAATGTAAACGCAGTTATCGCTAACAACAGGATCAACTTTATAATAGGAATTAAAGACAAGAACGCAAATAATAAATATACACTGGGCGGAATGCTCGCCCAGCCGGAACCGGGAGTATACACTTTAGCATTGCGTGCTGATTCGTTATTACTGAACTATGACAGGTGGACGCTCGCTCAAAACAATTTAATACGTTTCAATAGCAACAACGGCGATATCAACATCAGCAATTTCATTCTAGGAAAAGACGCGCAGCAGCTAAGCATACAAAGCACATCAACCGCCGTTAATTCGCCCCTGCAGGCGAACTTCGGGAATTTCAGAATTGGTACAATTACCGGCTTTTTGAAACAGGATACATTGCTTGCAGATGGATCTATTAACGGACAGGTAGTTCTCAGTAACATTACACAGCAACCTACGTTCACAAGCGATATCACCATCACCAACCTTAGTGTTCTGAAAGACACGGTGGGAAACCTTGCTTTGAAAGTGGACAATACCACACCGGATGTTTTCACTGCAACCGGGACCTTGAGCGGACATGGAAATGATATTGCCCTGAATGGACAGTATCTCCTTAAACCAGATAACCAAAGCACGTATGATCTTGTGCTGGATATTCGTCAACTCCAAATGTCTTCCATTACCGCTGCATCGATGGGAGCATTAAGTGGAGGCTCCGGCTTCATCAATGGAAAGATAGATATCAACGGAACGTTTGAAAAACCTGCTGTGATGGGAAGTCTTACCTTCAACCAGGCACGATTTGTTCCAACAATGCTGGGCAGTTCTTTCACAATCGACCAGGAAACGATAAATATCAACCAGGCCGGATTTTTATTTGACACTTTCACCATTCGCGACTCTGTCAACAATGCCCTTGTCGTGGATGGATTTACTTATACCACTAATTTCATTAACTATCGGTTCGACCTCACCATCAAGGCCGATAATTTCCAGGCGATCAATACAACAAAGCGCAACAATGCGTTGTACTACGGCAAACTTTACTTTGATAGTGATCTTCGGATACGCGGCACTGAAACTTCTCCGATCATTGATGGCGCCATTACCATAAATGAGAGTACCGATTTTACTGTAGTGATGCCCCAACAACAACCGGGTGTAGCCGAGAGAGAGGGTATTGTACGATTCGTTGACATGGATTCAGTAAGGCTGGACACAACGGGTATTTTGGCTGTATATGACACTGCTTTAAACAAGTCGAACCTTGTAGGAATGGAAGTGGCGATCAACATCGAAGTGAATCGTGAAGCTATGTTTAGCCTTATTGTTGATGAGGCTAACGGGGATTTTGTGGAGATGAAAGGCGAAGCACAACTGACCGGCGGCATAGATAAGAGTGGAAAGGTTTCGTTGACTGGCTCCTACGAAATTGAAGAGGGCGCCTATGAGATATCGATCAATTTACTTAGGAGAAGGTTTAATATAAAAAAAGGGAGTAAAATTATCTGGCTCGGCGAACCGACGCGTGCAGATATAGATGTTACCGCAGTATATATTGCGAATACGTCACCCCTCACACTCGTGGAACAAACGTTACCCACAACTGTTAACAACAATTATTTTAAGCAAAAAATACCGTTTGAAGTACTGCTCAAATTGGAGGGTGAAATGCTAAGGCCTGAAATTACATTCGACATACGTTTGCCCGAAAATCATACTTACAGCTCGGGAAATGTCGAGGATTATGTGGAACCAAGACTTCAACAAATAAGGCAGGATCCTTCTGAATTAAATAAACAAGTGTTTGCTGTTTTGCTATTCAATCGATTTATAAATGAAAATCCATTCAAAAGTGATGGCGGAGGTGGGTTTAATGCAGGGATGATGGCCAGGCAAAGTGTAAGCAAAATCCTGGCAGAACAATTAAATGACCTTGCGGAGGACCTGATTGCCGGCGTTGAGATCAACTTCGATGTTCAATCATTTGAAGATTATTCTACAGGCGCCGCCGCAAATCGCACTGACCTGAATGTTTCACTCTCGAAACGATTATTAAACGACCGCCTCAAAGTAACTGTAGGAAACAATTTTGAACTTGAAGGTCCGCAGCCTGTCAATGGAGAAAATGCACCAAGCGGCCTCGCTGGCAATATTGCACTTGATTACCAACTTAGCCGCGACGGGAAGTATATGATTCGTGCATTTCGAAAAAATGAATACGAAGGACAGGTTGAAGGATACATCATTGAAACAGGGGTAACCTTTATCATAACGCTTGATTACAATCACTTCAGGGATTTATTCCGCAAGAAGAAAAAGCAACCTGCTCAGACACCTCCTACCCTGCCACCGAATGGAGACAGAAAAGAAATTGCGCCGGTTCCTGAAGCTAAACTAAACGACGAATAAACATGGTGAGGATAGTTTTATATGTTTTCATTATAGTGACAATATCAATAGCAACCTCGTGTAACACTACCAAGACGGTGCCGGTAAACGATGCATTGTATACCGGTGCATCCGTAAAAGTAGCAAGCGATAGTTTGACCAAGAAACAGAAAACCGCGATCCGCACACAACTACAGACACTAACGCGCCCAAGACCAAACAGCAAGTTTCTTGGTATCATACCACTAAAACTTGGTTTTTATAACATGGGTGGCATTTTTAAGAAATGGGGCGAGCCACCGGTATTACTTAGCAGTCTTAATCTTGAAAACAATGTCAAAATTTTACAAAACACCCTGGAAAATACAGGATATTTCCGGGCTTCTGTGACTGGAGATACGATTGTAAAAAATAAAAAGGCCAGTGCAATTTATACCGCGCGTCCAGGTGCCCGTTATATAATAAGTACGGTAAACTTCCAACAGGATAGCTCGGTACTGCAGAAGGCCATCAACCAAACAAAACAGCGAAGTCTATTGAAGCCCAGGCAACCGTTTGACCTGGCGGTCATAAAAACTGAGCGCATCAGGATTGACGCACGTTTAAAAAACCGCGGTTTTTATTATTTCGCACCGGAGTACCTGATGGTTGATACTGATAGCACGATTGGTAATAATAAGGTCGACCTCTTTGTCAATACAAAACCGGAAACTCCACCAGAAGCAAGAAAAATCTACAAGATCAATAACGTCTATATCTACTCTAACTATTCCCTCAATGACGTGCAGGCCGATACCAATGCCTCACATGCCAGGTTTTTCAGCGGATATTACGTTGTTGACTCTTCGAAATTTTACAATCCAAGATTGTTTGTCAACGCAATGCATTTCGAGCCCGGAGATATCTATAATAGAAGAGAGCATAATACAACGCTCCAACGGCTCATCAATCTTGGCGTATTTAAGTTTGTAAAAAACCGGTTTGAGCCCGTCGGCGATTCTGCTCTTGATGCTTATTATTACCTGACTCCATTACCCAAAAAATCCTTACGGGCGGAGATAGGAGCTGTTAACAAATCAAATAATGCTACAGGAACACAGATTACCGTTGGCTTCACCAATAGAAATACGTTCCGGGGTGGCGAGATCATGACCATCGACGCATATGTTGGTTCAGAAATCCAGGTGAGCGGCCAGTGGAGCGGTTACAATACTTTCAGAATCGGGACGGAGGGAAACCTTGCTTTCCCGAGGTTCATTACTCCGTTTTTTACTATTAATCCCGAAGGCGGTTTTGTTCCGCGTACGAACATACTGTTGGGGTATGATATAGTGCAGCGCCAAAAGCTCTATACGCTCAATTCCTTTAGAGCCGGCCTCGGATATATATGGAAAGAAAGTATTCAGAAAGAACATACTCTCTATCCTATCAGTATCCAATATGTACAACCGAGTGATGTCACCCAGCAGTATCTTGATAGTCTGAAAAATGATCCAACTCTTGGTAAGGCAATCGATACCCAATTTATCCTGGGAGGCAACTATAATTATAATTATAATACCCTGATACGACGTCAGCAGGGTAATGGCATCTTTTTTAATGGCCTGCTGGACCTTTCAGGAAATATTGCAGGAATGTTTACTAAGGGAACAGTTAAGCAGGGTGGCAAAGAAGGAAGGATTTTCGGTGCTCCGTTTTCTCAGTATATAAAGGTTGAAACAGATTTCCGGGTATATCGAAAAATAGGTCAATCGAATATTTGGGCCAACCGCATAATCATTGGCGTTGGCCTTCCGCATGGCAATTCGCTTGAGTTGCCTTACATAAAACAATTTTTTGTTGGAGGCAACAATAGTCTCCGAGCATTCAGAAGCCGTTCTGTTGGACCCGGAAGCTATCTCCCGGGAAATATTGCAAAGGATGACTTCCTTCCTGATCAGTCTGGCGATATTAAACTTGAATTAAATACTGAGCTAAGATTTAAGATCATAAACATGTTACATGGTGCCATCTTTGTTGATGCAGGAAACATATGGCTATATAATGAAAACGATTTGAAGCCAGGCGCAAAGTTTAGCGGGGAATTTTTAAGCGAACTTGCTGTCGGCACTGGTGTCGGCATTCGCTTCGACGTTAATATACTGGTCTTGCGGTTAGATGTCGGTTGGCCATTGAAGATACCTTACCTTACTAAGGGGAACCGTTGGGTGATCGACGAGATCAAATTCCATAATCCAGAATGGAGACAAAAAAATCTCATTTTCAATCTTGCAATCGGGTATCCTTTTTAAAAAAGATCTCAACAATGATGTTGAATGGTTTCCACAACTGAGTTAACAACGAGAAAGGCTTCAAGGCATGACTCAGGGCATAATAATTTTATCATATTCCTCTGGTTATTCAATAATAATTATTGACTTAAAAATTTAAACTTATGGCAGAAAATCAAAGAGGCCAGGGAAGGGATCAAAAAAACCAGGGCATGGGTGGCCAACAGGACAGCCAGGACATGGGAAGATCTCAACAACAAGGCAGCGAAAGCTCAAGGAATCTTGATAGCCGGGATCAGGAATCAGGATGGTCAGATGTTGGCTCAGGCAGAGGAACTCAACAAGGTTCAGGAAGCGGAAGCGGCCAGGGATCCCAACAAGGATCTCAAGGACAGACAGGAAGCGGATATCAAAGCCAGGGTGATCGTAGTGCTGAATCAGGCACCCAGGGAAGAAGTGGTTCATTAGATCAGGACGATGAGGATATGGATGTTTCTGATATGGAAGATGAGGACACTGAAAGTGATGAGGACAGGGATATCGATCCAAATTCAGGAAGAAGCGGATCTTCAAGTTCCCGTTAATTGCTTGTCATAGATACGGCATTAGAGGCCTCGCACGTT
>DAINQQ010000145.1:0-14273 GCA_036742645.1 Flavitalea sp. | reverse complement strand
TAATGACGTTTGCTGAAAATCATTCTATAAAAAATATTTTTCCACTGGGAGGGATTTCCAGTAGAGCAAAGTAGAAATGGAGACTTATATACAGTAATTCTTTTTCAAATCCTACTAACATTGCCTATGCCATCCAGCAAATTGGTTTACAGAATTCTTTACCTCATTGCCGCAGTTCTTTTTTTAGCGTTTATCATCTTCACCGTCCAGGATCTGCAGTACCTGGGTGGATGGATATTGATGCTTTCACTCGTAAGCCTTGCGATCGCTTTCAGGGGCAACAAGGTATTGAGAGGATTATCATATACGGTCATAATCCTGGCGGCCGTAAGTCTTGCCATGTATTATCCACAATACTTTAAGACGGTAGGGGACTTCAAGCTGTCTGCACTCATTGTACCTCTTCTACAGATCATTATGTTTGGAATGGGCACTGAGATAAGCCTGAAAGATTTTGCCCGAATTCTAAAAATGCCGAAAGGTATTATCGTAGGTATCGTATGCCATTATACCATTATGCCTTTGATTGGCTTTGCCGTTGCGAATCTATTCAATTTTCCAAGTGAGATTGCTGCAGGAATTATTCTGGTAGGTTGCTGTCCAAGTGGCTTGGCCTCCAATGTAATGTCTTACCTGGCGAGGGCAAACCTTGCGCTTTCGGTCTCTGTTACTACGATCTCCACGATACTAGCACCGGTCTTAACTCCCTTGCTGATGCGATTACTCGGCGGAAATTTTGTTGAGATAGACTTCTGGGCCATGGTCTGGGACATTACAAAAATTGTAATTATTCCGGTAGTAGCCGGTTTATTGTTTCATTACCTCGTGCGTGGAAAATTCAACTGGCTTGATAAAGCAATGCCCATACTTTCCATGGCTGGCATCGCATTAATCCTAACGGTAATGGTTGCTGCAGGAAGGGACAACCTTCTCAAGGTTGGCGGACTATTGATCATCGCCACATTCATACATAATGTAGCTGGATTTTTTCTTGGATATTGGTCGGGGCGTCTTTTAAAGTTTCCGGAAAAGGATTGCCGCACTATCGCACTGGAAGTTGGTATGCAGAATGCCGGCCTGGCTTCTGGCCTGGCATTAACCATGGGCAAAATTGCAACAGTAGGACTTGCTCCTGCAATTTTTGGCCCAATGATGAACATCACCGGATCGTTTCTTTCAAGTTGGTGGCACAACCGGTTACCACCAGGGGACGAAGCAAAACAAAAAATGAAAACAAACGAAATTCTGCAAGTACAATAATTTTTCACCATTATATAATCAATATGTTGCGCTTACAAACTTTCCTGCTGCTCTGCCTGGTCGCATTATTTGGTGTTCCTCTTTCAGCACAACAAATAACAAAGGAGCAACTAATTTTCTTAACGCCTGAATGGAAGGGTGAACGATTTGCCGATGGTCGTCCAAAAGTACGAGATAACATTCTCGATCGCATGAAGCTGGTTACGCTCGAGGAAGCGTGGGCGGTGCTGCGAAACGAAAATTTCAAACACCAGTACGACGATGGCTGGCAATCGATCAATCCGGATAGTGTTCTGGTAGGAAGAGCACTAACGGCGATCTTCATGCCCGGGCGTCCCGACATACATCGCGTGATTGACGACAAAGGACATACGAAGGATGGACGCGTTAAATCACAAAATTCATGGCCGATCGATATGCTTGTGAAACGCGATGTTTACGTAGTGGATCAATTTGGTGCACATGAAGATGGACCAACCGTCGGCGATAACCTGGGCAATTCGATTTTCGCAAAAACCGGGAATGGAATTGTATATGATGGCGCAATACGCGATATCAATGGATTGAGGGAGATCAAATCCTTTACTTCGTTCTTTCGCAGCTATCATCCATCTCACCATCTAAATGACCCGGCGGGTCAGTTGAACACGACACTAGTGGGAATCAATCAACCGACCCGGATCGGTAAGGCGACCGTGATGCCGGGCGACGTTGTATTAGGAAGAGACGGCGCCGTTATTTTTATTCCTCCTCATCTTGCCGAAAAGGTGGTTAAGACTTCTGAAATTGTAAGGCTTCGTGATATGTTTGGACATCAAAGATTGCGTGAACAGAAATATACACCAGGTCAGATTGATTCGAGATGGTCTGACGAAATTGAAAAAGATTTTTCAAAATGGCTTAATGATCATATTGATAAACTTCCGGTTCCTAAGGAACAGATCCAGGAATATTTGAAAGGCCGTACTTATTAATCAATTTCAAAAACTGAGAAATGAAAAATTCATCTTCGAGAAGATCCTTTTTATCTAAAGCTGCATTGGCCTCTGCTTTCGCTCCGCTTGCGCCACTTGCTTCGTTCGGAGAGACACTTGAGACTGCGATAGAGAAAACACCGAAACCGTCGGCGCCTTCTGACTTAAAAATTACTGATATTAAATGCGGTTACGCAAGAGGAAGTTTGTATGTAAAAATTTATACGAACCAGGATATCTGGGGTTGTGGTGAAGGTGTAGATGCGATTCCTGGTACATATTACCTGGTAAAGAATTTTGGAAACAGGTTGAAAGGAAAAAGCCCACTTAACGTGCATCGGCTTTTTGAGGACATACGCCGGTCTGGTTTTTTCCAGGGGGCACAATCGGGAATGTATGTCGCCGTGCTATCTGCCATTGAAACTGCTTTATGGGACCTAACGGGGAAAGCCCTTGGATTGCCGGTGTACCAACTGCTGGGTGGAAAATTTCGAGATAAGATAAGAGTGTATTGCGATACCGCCTTGTATCAAAGAAATCTTCCAACGCCGAAAGACTTCGCAGATGCAGCAATGAAAGCAAAAAAAATGGGTTTCAACGCGATCAAATTTGATTTGGACCAGGCAAACGATCCGAACAAGTATGACGCTTATAACTGGACAGCCAGTCCTGCAGAATTGCAAAGGATGGTCGACCAAATGACCGCTGCACGGGAAGCAGTCGGTCCTAACATCGATATCTGCGTTGACATGCATGGCCGTTATGACGCGGTAACCGGTCAACAGGTCGCCAAAAGACTCGAACCCATAAAACTAATGTGGCTTGAAGAGCCAATTCCGGCTGAAAATTCAGAAGCATACAAGATTATTGCGGATTCAACGAGCACGCCAATCTGTGCGGGAGAAAACCACTATCTCGCTCACGGTTTTAGGCGATTGCTTGAAATCGGGGCGGTGGATATCGTAATGCCTGATCTTCAGAAAGCGGGAGGTCTCGGTGAGGGACAACGCATTGCGAACCTCGCTAATTTATATTACGTTCCCTTCGCGCCGCATATGGTTGCATCGTTTTTGGGTGCGATGGCTTCAGCACATGTCTGCGCTTCCGTTCCGAATTTTTTAATACTTGAGTGGCAATCTTATTTTCATACTGATCCGATGTTTAAAGAGATTGTAACTTATGATGGAACATGGGTAGAAAATAGTTTTATAACGCTCTCGGAAAAACCAGGAATTGGAGTGGAAATAAATGAGCAGGGTTTAAAGAAATACGCGATGGCAGATGTTCCTTTCTTTGTGTGATAGTTCTCGCAAAGACGCCAAGGCGCAAAAGAAGAATGCTGCTTTGCGACTGGGTGTCTTTGCGAGGTTTTTTTTTACTATAGTGAAACCTCACAATTTTCTATACCGCTTCAGCAAAATAATAATCTCCAAAAGTAAAGTGACAGATCTACTTCGGTTGCCAGCCGGCATATGACCCACAGTTTGCAAATAAATGTAAAATAAATTTATCCGTTAAATTCGCATCACGGTTCTTTCTTCAGAGCAAGATCATTAACATTTTTTAAGAGGCAAATATTGCTCCCATGTTCATAAAATATTGCTTAACTACACTCACACTATTTTCGTTGACTCTACATGTTCATAGCCAAAAGAAATTAATTTGGGCCGACGAGTTCAACAAAAATGGATTGCCGGATAGCACAAAATGGGGTTACGATGTTGGAGGCACTGGCTGGGGAAATAACGAATTACAATTTTATACAGATGGCCGGAAGGAAAATGCTTCTGCAAATAACGGTCATCTTGTTATTGAGGCGCGGATGGAAAACTATAAAGGAAAGAAATACAGTTCCGCAAGATTGGTATCGAAAAATAAAGGTGATTGGAAATATGGCCGCATTGAAGTGAAAGCGAAGCTACCCCACGGCAAAGGCATTTGGCCAGCGATATGGATGCTGCCAACACAATGGAAATATGGTGGGTGGCCAAAGAGTGGAGAAATAGATATCATGGAATTTGTGGGTTACATGCCGGATTCATTGTTTGGAAGTGTTCACACAGGCTTGTATAATCATTCAATCGGTACACAAAAAACAAAAGGGATTGCGTTGAAAGATCTTGTCACTGCATTCCATGTATATGCCATTGAATGGTCTGCCGAGAAAGTTGATTTCCTGATTGATAATAATAAATATTTTGAATTCAGGAATGAACATTCCGGCCCCGGTGCCTGGCCCTTCGACCAGGAATTTCATATCATACTAAATATTGCTGTAGGTGGTAACTGGGGTGGAAAGTACGGTGTTGATGATTCAATCTTTCCCCAGCGGATGGAGATTGATTATGTAAGGGTGTATCAGTAAAAATGTTTTTGTTGATGCCTCTAATTTAAACTCGAACGACGGAAAATGCAATCTATAACCATCTGAAGCGGATCGCTTTTCCGGTAAGTTCACCGGTGTTGGTGAGATTATTTTTGTGTAGCATATTCGTACGGTGACTGTCGACTGCCTGCTTGCTGATCGGTTGAATTTCGCCAATCTCTTTACTAAGTTTGCCCTGGATCATTAGGGCCAGTATTTCTTTTTCATGGCGGGTCAAACTTTCTCTGGTTTCTATGTAATTCCTTTCTAATAAATACAAGTACAACTTGTTCGCCCAATCACTTATTTTCAAAACGTAATGAAATTCCCTGCATGGTCTTCTATCATTCGGACACCAAACCATCCGGAGTTTCCATCGGCGCATGCGGTCGCCAGCGGAGCAGTAACAGAAATGCTAACAGATGTGTTGGGAGATAATTTCCACTTTACTCTTCACACGTACGATTAGTTGTCGCTGCTTGCACGGAGTTTCAATTCATTTTATGACATGCAAAATGAGAGGTTAATAGCAGGGTATATGAAGGTGTTTCACTACCAGGCATCATGCGAAAAAGGCACTGCATAAGGGCAGAAAGCCGCAAAAAATATTTTAGGGAAAATATAATTCCGGAAATAATCGCCACTTCGTCCTCAGCTTGTCCTTCGACAGGCTCAGGATTCTTCGGTCTTCGACAAGCTCAGGACCCCTTCGACTGATTAATGAATAACGGCCTGGTGATGAAAGATGGGCGAATCCAGCGGTTCGCCTCCCTCAAGCGCCAACTCGTAATTCCCTTCATAAATCTTTTGTGGCACGCGACCATCCCCTAATGCTTTCATGAAGGACAGCGGGTCAAATGAAAAAGGAACGATTCTGTCTTTCCCATCCATGAGGGTTTGAATGTATGCACGTTCGAAGGCAATAGTTTCTGACAATCCAAAAACATCGATATTCCTGCTTTCCACATAACGAACAAAATTTTCTCCTTCGCTAGAGGCAAATGGCTCCGGGGTTCTTTCTTTCCAGAAATCTGACAAAAGTTTTTCATACTCTTCAATCCCCAGCGATATCATGAGCAATCTTGCAGTGTATCGGAAACTTTCAGATACCATGGAAGCGCGGAACGATTGTATCAAGCCCCGGATTAATTCTATTGCAGGATCTTCATTTAACGCAGATAGAGGTGTTAACTCCGTTTGACTTGTCACCAATGCAGCAAGATGATTTTCCCATTCTGTAGGAGTAATCGCTGAAATAGTACCAATCTTATCCTGAAGAATGTTTTCATGTTTGGATCTTTGATAATTCGCTGATCTTTTTTTGTGTCGGTTATCCCATATCCTGTTTAAATGTTGCAGGTCTTTTCTTACAGACTCGATTCCGATGCCTGCTACGTAATCGGGAAACATCTCGAAGATGATGGCCCCCAGGTTTGGTAGTCTCGGAATTAATTTTTCGGCTTTTTCTAATAACTGTTCCGGAACCTTTCCTGAATGGGAGTCGATGTAATAGTTGCCGCGCATTTTTCCACCGGCAACGTGAAGTTCCCAGACACGATCCAGAGGAATTTCGGACAGAAATTCGTCGATGGTTTGCCGACCATTAATCTGGTTCGTCAGCAGGTTGTGCAGATCGAGTAAAATACCACAATCTGCTTCTTCGGTAACATGTGCCAAAAATTTGCCATCGCTGATCTGTGTAGGAAGTCTGCGCAGGTAATTAACGCCTGTTTCTACCGCAAGCGGAACGGGTATTTTGGATTTCATAACCTCTATGGATCGCACTGCTGCTTTTATTCCATCCCTTGTTTGAAGAGGCGGCAACATAAAGCCGGTTAGATATTCATGGTTATTGTAAGCCGCTTTATTGAAGCTAAGATGTTCACTCATCCAGGGCACCTGAAGTGCATCTATCATCTCGCGATGCAAATCGTATTGGATTTCATCAGGTAGTCTGGAACCACCTACCGGGAAGCCGATGCTATGCATCAGTTTATGACACGGATAACTTTGAATGGTCTTTAAGGCTAGCTTGTCTACCAGGCATACGTGCGAAAGGGGATCAGGCTTTACCCAATGCGTTTGCGGTTCGATTTCCAAAACCTGTATCAGACCAGGGTGTTCTTCAATCACGCGGTCCAATACAGGATGGTAAGTAAGACCAATGCCTAACTCTGGTACACTCATGCTTTACCGATTTAGTATCTGTCCCTTTTCATTCACGACATAATCTTTCTCGAGATCAAAGAAACAGGCTGCGCCGGAAATGCACTGCTTACATCCCAGTCGCCCACCAAGATCCTTGAGCATGTTCGTAAAAAGGGTAAAGTCATTTGCAACATTGACAGGCACAGAAATCCGGACAACATGCCCGGCCCTGGCAGATAAGGCTGATGATGCTTCTGCTTTTGAGTCCATGGTAATGAAATTAGTGGTGAATAAATAGTTTCTTTTTTCGGAAAGAAACGTCAAACGCCTGTTCACATGCCGAACAGGTAGCAAGAGGTATTTAAGCAAAATTATCCAGGGGGTGTTTTGAATTCCTGAATGAATAGGGTGCGCCTTATTGATTATACACCTATTCAGGATAACACGACGATGTATATAGATCAATCACAAAACTGATCATCTAATCCGAAGAATAAAAGATACAGAGCCTGAATGAATAAGGTAAGAGCCATTAGAAGATACAAAGGGAAAGCCGTTTCTGATAAGCGATATGAAGTTATTACATTTATCAGCGGATGACAATACCATGAAGTGGTAATTTTTTTTCACTATGGTTTTGATAATACGCAGCAGAATTATGCTATATCGATCCACGGGTGATGCCTTTCCAATCAGTTCACCGGTATTGCTGAGGTTGTTTTGGTGAACCATTTTTTTTTGGGTGTCGACGATTTGTTTGCTGATATTTAGAATGCTGCCGATCTCCTTACTCAATTTTCCCTTAATCAACAACGTAGTATCCGTTTTTCTTGCGGAGTCAGACTCGTTAGATGCGGGAGCTTGACATTTGCTTGATGGTAACGCAATCGAGGTGAAAGGAGATCGGTCAGTACTGGCAAAAGAACAAAAGACAAGATGGATTATAGTTTGGTATTGGCTTGCCACGAATTACAGGGAATCACCACCAATTAATTTATTCGTGGTAATCCGTATAATTTGCGGTAAGTATAGCCCATCTGTTTAGCGATTGAAAAAATAAATCGTAATACCTGTAACCCGTTTGCTTCATGCATGGTCTTACCTACTAAAATTAAAAATGGTAAGGATCTTTTTAGCAGTTTTACTACTGCCTGCTTATCTCAATGCGCAAACAATCCCTCAAAAAGCCGATGAACTATTAACCGCCTACGCCCAGCAGCAAAAGTTCAGCGGAAATGTACTGATCGCGAAAGAGGGTAAAATTCTATTCGAAAAAGCGTATGGCTATGCTGACATAAGTCGCGGTAAATTAAACACAACTGAAACGGAATTCCGCGTCGGATCTCTAACAAAAATGTTTACTTCGGCGGTCATTTTGCA
Source organism: Flavitalea sp. (assembly GCA_036742645.1). Lineage (GTDB taxonomy): Bacteria > Bacteroidota > Bacteroidia > Chitinophagales > Chitinophagaceae > Flavitalea. The sequence goes on along the minus strand of DAINQQ010000145.1, from coordinate 6,146 downwards.
ACTTGCAAACGAAGGCAAACTTTCATTAACGGACCCTGTATCAAAATATGTAAAAGGTTTTCCCTATGGCGATCAGATACAGCTTACCCACCTCCTCAGTCATACGTCCGGAATAAAGGGTAGTACCGGATCGCCCGCTCCTCTGACACTCGATGAATCAGTCACCAATTTCAAGGTTCAATCGCTCGCATTCAGACCCGGTTCACGATTTGAATACAACAACTTTAATTATATTCTGCTCAGTTATATCGCGCAAACAGTATCAGGTACGGCGTTTCCGCAACTTCTTGAAACAAGGTTGTTCCAAAAATCAAATATGTGGCACACCGGGTTGGATTGGAAAGATCGAAGCTCAGATAAAAAAGCATTGGGATATATCACGAATCCTGAAACCGCCAATTGGCAAGTAGTCAATGATGGCAACGTTGCTATCGCTTCTGGTGCTGGCGCTTTGTACAGCACTACAAAAGACTTGTATAACTGGTCAACAGCAATCTCAAATCAGGTGGTGTTGAATGACTCCATGTTGGTAACGGCAATGAAACCTGTTCAAAATAATTACGGGTTGGGATGGATGGTGACTCAATCAAAGGAAAGAACATATGTTGGGCATACAGGTTCGATTCCAGGTTTCATCGCCAACTTTATGAAGTTTCCAAAGGAAGATATAACCATAATCCTCCTTTCAAATTACCAGGATGTGAACGGCCGGCAATTGTCGGACGATCTTATAGCTGTCGCATTTAACGAGCCGTACCAGCTTCCGGTAAAAAAGAACGTCGCTGCCCTTTCTTCGGATGTACTCAACAAATATGTGGGTGAATACCGCCTGCCAAACGGTTTTAGCATAAATGTTTCGGTCGATGGCAACAAGTTATATGCCCTTGCCCAGGGAGATGCACAAAAGATTGAATTGACAGCTGAATCTGAAAACAAGTTTTTCTTGAAGGGTCCTGAAACGGAGATCGAATTTCTGCAGGAATCAAATGTGGTGAAGTACATGTTTGTAAACATGCAGGGTGGACAGAAGTTTGAGAAAGTGAAATAAAAACGCTAATTCAAATATTCTACTGTATGACAGGGATGATCAAGATTTCTCTATGATTTATCAGCGATTAAAGGGCTCTAATTATTTTTTGGTGGGTAATGTTCAACCACTATTTTTGCCGCGGAGAGATGGCAGAGCGGTCGAATGCGGCGGTCTTGAAAACCGTTGACTGTCACAGGTCCGGGGGTTCGAATCCCTCTCTCTCCGCTGGAAAGTAATCAAACAAAGTAAGAAGCTCGTAAAACTCAGTGTTTACGGGCTTTTTTGTTTTTCGCCCTTTCAAATTATATCAAATAATGTCAAACGTTGGGTGGCAACTTCGAGGCCACGAGGAAAATTTGGACTTTGGCCTCGAATTGAGTCAGAAGTGCCAGCTTCTCAAGGCTTTCGGTAGATCCAACTCACCAATTCAAGGTGTAAAAAAGCAATTTTTTTTGACATTAAAGGGAGAAAAAATGCAACACAAAATCAGTATTCTTTTCTTTTCAAGAATTAGAGGAAAAAGCAATGGCAATCTTCTGCCGCTCTACATGCGTATCACTATCAATGGTGAACGGATTGAGCAAACGATTCAACGGCATGTTGATCCTACACAATGGTCGGCGTCTGCTGGTAAAATGACAGGCAAATCCCCTGAAGCGAGAATAATCAACAATCATTTAAACCTGTTGACAAGCAAAGTTCACGACATAGAAAAACAACTATTGCAAGCAGGCAAGGTGGTAACATATCAAAGTTTCAAAGACAAATGGTTTGGCATAGAAGAAAAGCCATTTATGTTGTTGGAAGTCTTCCAACAACACAATGACCAGGTAAAGGAATTGGTCGGTAGGGAGTATTCAAAAGAGACGTTGCAACGCTATATAACGTCAAGAGATCATACCCGGTCTTTTTTGAAATGGAAATATCAGGTCGATGATATCGATATCAGGAAGCTGAATTACGAATTTATCAGTGATTATGCTTTTTGGCTGAAGAGCAAGAGAAACTGTAATCATAACAGCACGATGAAATACCTAGCCAACTTCAAAAAGATCGTTTTGTTATGCATTAAGAAGGGGTGGCTCCAGAAAGACCCGTTTACTGGATTTAAGTTAACCAGGCGCGAAGTGCAAAAGCCTTTCCTTACAGAAGGTGAATTAAAGGAGATCGCCTCTAAACAATTTCCCATCGCACGACTCACTTATGTTCGCGACATTTTCCTTTTCAGCTGCTTCACAGGGCTAGCCTATGCTGATGTAAAGAAACTAAAGCGCTCCGAAATCGGAGTCGGCTTGGACGGCGAGAAATGGATAATGACCAAAAGACAGAAAACGAATACGCCTTCCAGAATACCACTCCTACCTGGCTCTTTGCAGATATTGAACACATACCAGGATCATCCTCAATGTGTGAAGGACGGGAAGGTTCTGCCAGTGCTCAGCAATCAAAAAATGAATGCCTACCTAAAAGAAATTGCCGATGCCTGCGGGATAGAGAAGAATCTCACCTTTCATATTGCACGCCACACTTTTGCGACGACTGTCACCTTATGTAATGGTGTTCCGATCGAAACCGTATCAAAGATGCTGGGGCATACCAATCTAAAAACCACCCAGCACTACGCAAAAATCCTGGATCTAAAGGTGAGTGAAGATATGAAAGCGCTAAGGGATAAGTTGAGTAACAAATCCTAAAAGGTGAGAAGAATAGTTAAGAATTGATCTTATTAAAGTTCACAAAAAGAGAACTTTTTCCTAAATTCGCACTAGCTTTGAAATGAAGGTTCATCTTATAAGAAAAGAAACAATTGAAGCGTTTGTTTCGGACAACGCGAGAAGTCGTGTTTCATTTGAGGAGTGGTTGATAAAATTAAGGTATGCGAATTGGGCAAAGCCGACGGATATGAAGGCTACTTTTGGGACTGCAGATCTGTTGGGCAACAGTTCAAACCGGGTCGTATTCAATATTGGAGGGAACAATTACCGGATGATTTGTAAACATGCGTTTGGAGTAAGCCAGGTCCATCTTTTTATCTGCTGGATTGGAACCCACGCTGAATATGACAAATTATGTAATGAAAATAAACAATATACTGTGCGGAATTACTAAATACAATGATGGCTGAATTAAGATATAAGGTTATAAAAAACAAGACGCAATATAAGGAGTACTGTGATATATTGGAGACGCTTGTGTTTTCAGGTTCAAAAGAACGAAACATAAAAGATGAGATCGACCTGCTTACCCTTTTAATTGAAAAATGGGACGCGGATCATAATAGTTTTGAAGACGCTGATCCTGTTCAACTTTTACACTCCCTGATGGCCGATCATAAGATGAAGGCAAAAGACCTGGTTGAATTGCTGGGCATCAGCAAAGGTTATGTTTCTGATATCCTGAATTACAAAAAAAGTTTCTCTAAAAGCGTTATCCGCAAACTGGCAGGCCATTTCAAGGTTTCACAGGAAGCATTCAATAGACCTTATAGACTCGTGATCCAAGACTGGGCTCCTTCCCCTAAAACAGGTTCACGAAAAACAAAAAGAGTGTTGCCCGCTTAATTGCGTGCAGTTGACTGAAGCTTGCATAAACTTTTCTCTTTTTCACCAGCAAAGGCCGCAGACCGCTTTGAAGCTTTCCGATTTACCAAAATCCCGCGCGCTCCCTGACAAATTTCCCTGTTCTACATTCAATTCCCTTGTTCGAAAAAAGCCGTTTGCTGATGGAAAAACATAAACACGTTAACCTCTATTTGGATCATGATAACGGAGGCAGACAATGTACTCAAATCGCAAAAGAGCGTTCATTACATTACATAGATCAGAGGGGCTCCTGGCCGTATTAGGACTTAAATGAATGACGCATGAACGTTTTCTCCTTCAGAAACAAAAGTTCACTCGTTATGATTTTGGTTTATATGTCTTGACGTTAGCAAGCGGTGTTTTTGTCGAACAAAAACTCTTCGCTTGCTTATGCATCCCGTTGGTCGCATAAGAAAATGTCAGAAAAAGGGAAAGGAAGGAACCGATCAAAGGACACGAAGGAGACCTAAAAAAAACCTATTAGAAAGGCAATGGTCACCACTGCGCGATTTACAAAAGCTGAATATTTTGTCGTCAAGCAAGCGCAGCCAGGTCAGGCTACACATCTCTGTATACACCAGGAAAATGGGTTCAGGAGGCGAGGTGATCGCAAAAATGGATGAAGGAGAAAGGCAATTTGTCAGGGAGTGGTAGGGATGTCGAACAACATTCCGTTAGCAAAGAAAGGCTGAAGGAGCAAAGTTGTTGTTTTCAGCTCGCTGGTGAAAAGGAAAAGGAAGCTAATGAATTGATGCAAAGGATGGGAAACGATTTCTGGTGTTTAAAATGGGTCCGGGCAAAACTAGATCTTCCAGAGCCCGAAGCTCCTATACAAAAAGCAGCTTCAAAGCATCCTGCAAAAAGAAACAACAACCGGGTTTAATAAATATCCTTGTTAGGTATATTCAAATCTGTCAGACTAATAAGATAGGAAAGGCATTTTGTGTATTTCTGGTAAGTGCATCCGTTACGTTCCGTGACTTTGTATCGTCCATTGATCGACGCTTCGAGAAGCCAAATTGCTCCATCGACGCAAGTGGATAAATAATCTTTCGAAATCATTGACCAGTAATCGATAGTCGCCAATAACTTTTGAAACTTCTTCCATTGCGCTTTGGTAATTCTTTTTTTGAATTCAGCAGGAGAATCATAACTATCAAGGTTTGCATTATACTGGGGTACTTTCCAACAAATGCTAACTCTTCCCTTGTTTTTTTGAAGTCGGATCACTACTGGAACGTGGAAAGATCTTAGCCAAAGAAGTCTGTAGACGTTCCCTTTGTATGCGGAGCGAAGAATAGGCTCTTCAAACCAAGCCAGGCTTTCTGAAAACCAATCAAGATGAAAATATGCTGATTGTATTTCCCTGATCATGTCAATTTTATAGTCGATCATCCAATCTTTTTTGTGAGTCAGGAAAGACTCGAATGGAAAATACCAATTGTGCCTATTTGCAGTGGGTATTCCCTGTTCATTGGTGCGAACTCGGTACTGGAATTTGTTGTAGAGGTTGATGGTAGCCGGATCGTTCAGGTAATTTGATAGCTGAATGATGGGATATTTTAAGAATGGAAGTTGCACGGTGTCAATATTGGCAGTCCTCATGAACCATTTTCGTGCAGTGTGCGCATAGTATGGGCTGTGGCGCTTTCGAAATAACTGATAAAAGGAAAGAGCCAGTTCATAGTTTGTTTCGTAATTATTACTGTCGATTCTTAATGCCTGTTGTAATACAAGAATTCTGGATGAATCTTGAAGGCTGGGGCGTGCATGCATGAACTTTGCTTTTAATAGATAAGCCCTTGCACTATCTGGATAATTAAGTATTAAACTTTCAAAGAATTGGGAACAATCATCCAATGTGTCCTGCCTGTTACAATGTTTCATCAATTTCCAGATGTTTGTCTCATTAAAGGGGTCTTTTGATAAGGTATCCTTAATTAAAAGGTAACTCGAATCATAATTGTACGGCTGGATCTCTTCCAATTGTACGTCTTGAATAACGAAACTGGTGCCTGTCCCGTCTCCTGCTGTATCCGGGTGACTATAAATATGCTCAGCTCTCAGGATCCCATCTTTATGAAATTGAAATAACTCGGTGATGCTATTCCCAAGAATCGGAATTGCTTTATCTTTTTTGATTTTATAAAATGGATCCGGAAATGTTATGTCAATTTCCTCCCTGGTCATTCCTGTTGTATTGTAGAAAGCCTCTTTAGAAAATTTTATTCTCCTTGGCTTTAGGGAACTTTTTCCTGATGCATATTGAATATCTTGTCCCGAATAAGGGCCCACCCACTGCCCGTTTGCCGTTTTAAAAAGATCATTATACAAGTCTCCCCATAATACAAATTCTTCATTTTGTCCACTGTCTTTAGTCAGAATTAAGAGAAGGTATTTGCTTCTCTTGAAGGAAGAATCGTGTTGTAATTTTATTACATCAAAGGTGATCGTATCGCCCGCATAATTGCCACATACCTTTTCAACAATTCTGTATTTAGCTGAAAATCTCGCTTCGTTATAATTTTCTCTCG
>DAINQQ010000144.1:0-14415 GCA_036742645.1 Flavitalea sp. | reverse complement strand
TTTTCATTTCTTCTGAACACCCAGATGAGCGATTCGCAGCACCACCAGGCATTTGCGTTATCGGTGTTGTATTTTAATTTTTCCTTACCTGCCGTTTGACCTCAGGACAACTATATCTTTCTTCACGCGGTCTGGGTGGGTTTTTTTGACGATATAATGCCATTGCTTGTCCGATACATCCACAAAGAAAATTTCTCCAACCTTGTGCTCGGCAACGCCGTCCTGGAATTCTTTAGGGAACATATATATTCCAAAAAACCAGTCTGTATCACCTCGGGTCTTGTTTCCATCCATGGTGTATTGATCAGAAAGCACTTCAAAGGGGGTGCCTGAATTAGCTTTATCCACGATAACTTTTTTGAGGCTGTCAACCTCCGATTTGGATAAAGATGAGCCATCCAGGAAAATATAGCGGGCTCGATAGTCAACGGTATCTTTCGATTCCAAAACCTTATAGGTAACATACCCTACTGAAAAAACATCACCCTTTTTTTGTCTCAATAACCTTTTATCAATGAGGGTCGTGTCTTTTCCGGCTGAAAGATTTAATATAGTCGGTTTCAATTCCGCGTTGGCGGCAATATATTCCTGTGCCTGCTGCATGGTGTTTATCTTTTGGAATTTTTCGTACACTGTCAGTTGCCCGAATATTGAGGCCGAGAATAGCAGAAATGCCGCCGCAAGAATACTTTTCATAATCTTATTTTAGTCTTTGATTGAGAATATATTAAGTGAATTTCGAAACCCCGACCGTATATTAAGTTACTATTTTTCTTATTCACACGGCCACAGCATTATCATTGCTTTTAATGGGATTCAAAATAGACGATTTAAAATAGCGACAAGTGGTACTATAATACTATTCTGCCGGTTTTAACATAACATTAGTTTCACGCCGCAAAGATTCTAAATGTACGGTGGATCAACTTCTCCCGCTCAAAATTTATCCTTCCAAAACCTCTTTAATTACATGTTATGAAAAAATCGCGTCGAAGTATGTACACGTGCTCAATGGGCTTTTAGGCCTTTCAACCTTTTTAGGTTTTTTTTCAAGCTGTCACAAATTAGTTGATTATCTCCCGACCAACATCATCCCAAAAAAGACCCTGGGGAATTTTAAGCAGATCAACCTGGCAGGAATCCTACGCAGCACGCAGGACTGATCCTAAATTACTAAATGCCCTGGGGAATTTCGTTTTGCGTGACGGGTACACCGTGGGTCAGTTCTCCGGCGCAGGTGTAAGTGTAGTGTACGATTGTGAAGGCATCCAGGTATTGGGTCCTGTCAATATTCCATCTCCTGCTGGTCCAACAGGAGGTTTGCCGACCGGCACAGTCTCTAATGGGAGCACTGTTGATTTTATTCTTTCGAACGGACAGTCCGCAAGATTTCTTTTTGTAGGTCTTGATGGTATTATTTCTGGCTGGAATGGCGCGGCGGATGTCGACGGATTGCTGATAAAATAACGTTGACCAGGCGGTGTGCACCAGTTTTGCATTGGCAACCGACAAAGAGCGGAACTTCCTCTATACCGCAAATCATTAAAGGGAACAATCGATGTATTTGATCATACATTCGATATTGTAAGCACAAAACCTTTCAAGGATCCTCATCTTCCCTCGGGATATGTACCATTCAATATTCACCTCATTGGGAACAGGTTATATGTAACTTATACCAAAGTGGCTCCAGATGGACGCGCATTAAAAAGCGCGGCAATGGTGTGGTGAACGTTTTTGCACAGGTGGGGAATTTTTAGAGTTTTGCTGAGAATGGTGAATTGAATGCGCCATGGGGTGTGGCAGCTGCAATATGCGGCTTTTTCCAGGCGAAGACACCCAACCGGCCATTCCTATAGGAAATTTTCGTGACGATAAGATTAAAGCGTGTACTTATGACGGTAAGTTCATTGATCAACTGGAAGTGGATAACAAGACATTGGTGATTGACTGTCTTTCGGAGATTAGTTTCCCGCCCGCCACTTCAATAATAGATCCTAACCGATTGTACTTTGCCGCCGGACCAAACGACGAAAAGGATGGTTTGTTCGGATTTCTCGTAAAGTGATAAGCCGATAAAATTTATTCACGTCATAAGAAATCAAAAAGTGGCTCCCTTGTTCAGGACGCGACTTTTTGATTTTTGAACCCGACATTCTTTACTTTTATATACTATGCGATTCTTTGCTCAGTGCTCTTGTTCCGGCTGAGACGCGTAAATTAAATAACACGCTTTTTCCAGGAAGATATAAACGATCAGGATGGAAGTTTTAAAAGCAAATGAAATATCAGTCAAACTATATGGAAAAAATATTCTCAGTAAAATTTCTTTTACTATACACCAGGGGGAACAATGGGCTATTACCGGTCCTTCGGGATCTGGTAAGACGACTCTGTTAAGAGCTCTTACCGGAAGGCAATTTTTCACGGGTCACCTGACAATTCATGGAAACGATTCTGCTGTCGGTCAAAACCTCGTTTTCGTGGAACAGCAGCATTATTTTAGAAATCTCTCGAACACTAATTATTTCTATTATCAGCAACGCTTCAATTCACACGACGCAGAAGATGCTATTACAGTGAAGGAATATTTACACGCTGCGCTTTCCAATAGTTCAGTGTCGGAGAATCAGAAAAAGAAGTGGTTTGAATTGTTTAATATAAAAGAACTCCTTCCGAAAAGGCTAATTCAATTATCAAACGGAGAAAACAAAGCGATACAGGTTGTAAAAGCTTTGCTGCAACAACCCACTTTTTTACTTCTCGATAATCCGTTCACAGGCCTTGACGTAAAACGTCGCGGGGAATTCGAAACGCTTCTAAACGAAGTTAGTTTGTCAGGCGTTCATATTATAATGGTTGTTTCGGCGTCTTATATGCCTTTTTTTATTACGAATGTGTTATCGCTTTCGGCTGGCAACGGCACCACCAGATCTATCAATCCGCAACAATGGAATGAGATGCATAGAACTGCACTGGATGCAGTTTCCTTTGATCACAATTTACTCAACGAGCTTACTGTGAACAATACTGAGGACAAGTTTGAATTTGCAGTAAAAATGAAAAATGTAAACATCCAATACGATAGAAAAATCCTAAATAATATAACGTGGGAAGTTAGAAAGGGCGAAAGATGGTCATTATCGGGGCCAAATGGCTCTGGGAAGTCAACATTGTTAAGCCTCGTGAATGCAGATAATCCACAAGCCTACGCTAATGATATCTGGTTATTCGACAGAAAGCGAGGAACAGGTGAAAGTATCTGGGATATTAAGAAGCAAACGGGCTTTATGTCACCCGAGTTGCATGTATACTTTGAAAAAAGTAATACTTGTTTTGAAATTGTTGCATCCGGACTTTTTGATACAATAGGATTGTTCAGACAAACAAGTGATGAACAGTCAGGACTAGTGCGAAAATGGATGCGGTTACTAAAAATTGAAAAGCTTACAACAAAATTTTTGCACCAGCTTTCAAACAGTGAACAGCGCCTTGTGTTGCTTGCACGTGCACTGGTAAAAAATCCCCCGCTTCTGATTTTAGATGAACCATGTCAGGGACTTGATGAAGACCAGGTTATGTTGTTCATAAATATTATTAATGAGATATGCTTGTCGGCTAATAAAACTCTTATATATGTTTCTCATTATAAAGCTGAAGTGCCCCCATGTGTAACGAAATTTATTTGTCTGGAAAACGGAAAGATAATAGAACTGAAGACTTCAGAAAACTAGTTTTTCCCCGGTTTTTTTGCAGTCTGTTGAATAGCTATTTAGCAGTATAACACGCAAGCAATAAACCCGAAGGATAGGATTTACTTTTTGTGAGTTTCAGATCAAGCTGGTCTCTTTCGGTGAAGAGTAGTGTTCCGCCTCCCAGGATCACAGGTACGATCCGCAATTGGTATTCATCGATAATATTGGCGTTCATTATATCCTGTGCGAGAGAGATGCTTCCCCATAGCACTAAATCTTTACCTGGCTGTTGTTTCATTTTTTTAACAGAGCTGATCGCATCGCCGGTAACCACAGTGGCAGCGGGCCATTTCCCCCAGGGCGCTTCTTTCAAGGTATTTGAAAAAACTACCTTGGGAATGATGTTCAATTTGTCGGCAACAATCTGCTCACTGGTCTCAGCTGACGGCCAAAAATCGACAAACATCTTGTACGTATTAGCGCCAAGTAAGATCGTATCAAATCTATTCATCTCCTCCAGCAAATCATCATCCGAGTCTTGCGAAAATTCGGGGGCTTCAAAAAATTTTGTACTATGATCTTTATCTGCAGCATAACCGTCGAGGGACAAAAATTCCTGGAAAATGAGTTTTCGCATGATCGTGATTTTGCAGTGAACACCAAAATTCCTGCCATGAATTTATTGGTGTTTTTAGTTCCTTAGCCGCACTCTTGGATTCATAACCAACGTAGTTAACCGGATCTCTCCTGTTCACTAAAAAGAAGATTTCGTGCGCCTGGAGAACCTCGTTCGAAAAGCGATATACATCAATGGCGAATTCTGATGACTAGTGGCTATTCTGGCCTGTAGTTAAATGCAAACGGCTCATCAAACCCCGTAAATTGCTCACAGGTTACGTGATATATTCATTTTGATGCAACATTCACAAATAACTGGGTAGATTTAAAAGGAACATTTTTGTAACAATAGTTGCTTTTATTATGTCCCGACTCTTTTTCATAATGTTTTGTTTGTGCGGTGTGCTACAGGCCGAAGCACAAGACGGGGATTATATGATTGAGAGGGAGAAGAAGCAAATCCTCAGCGCAAATGAAGGCGACAAGGCATTTCACTACACGAAGATCGCTCGTATGTACCTTGGTTCTCTACCTGTGAGGTCGGACTCTGCGATTAAATATTCCTACGAAGCCTACGCCCAGGCAAAAAAACTCAATAATAGAAAGCAACAATGCCGGGCGTCCATTCTGCACGCCCAGGGGCTTTTGCAAAAAGGAATCCCGAATGAAGGATATCGCTATTACCGGATCGCCACGGAACTTGCCCGTGAATTGAATGATGAGAATATGGAAGTCACAGGCATTCGCGGAATGGGGCAGGCATTATGGTATATGGGAAATTATCGACAGGCTATCGACACAATTGTTCTTTCCATGAGTTATTTCAAACGATTGGGTGAAATGAGAGCCATCTCAGATGCAACTGTGATCATCAGTAGTATCTATGCAGACCAGGGCAATTACGAGAAAGCATTTGAAGCCGCGCAACAGGCCCTGGAGCTTAGCGAAAAATACGGGGATCCGCCAAACGCAATTTTATCACTGGTACAAATTGGAAAATTGTATCGAAGCATTGGCGATTACACTACTGCGATGGAATATTATAAAAGGGGATATAATAAACGCCCCCCCGAAGGTGATTGGACATATCGCCATCTTGCACACAGTATGGGCGATGTATATTTCGACCGTCGACTATATGATTCTGCTTTATATTATTACAGGCAGAGTTTCGCTGGTAATCCGGAAAGCCGCCTGTCGAAATTAAAAATGGGCCAATTCTATCTTTTTCAAGCTAACTATGACTCCGCGTTTGCCTATTTCAACGACTTGTATACTAGCATCGATCAAAGTGGGGAGGGGCATATTAGTTACGAAGCCATGCTGGGATTGGGTCATGTGTATCTTCAACAAAGAGATTTTGGACAGGCGCTTTGGTTTGGAAAACAGGTTCTGTTTATGGCCCGGGCGAAAAATGCACGCATCACAATTCAGAAGGCTTGCAATCTACTCTCCATCATCTATACAGCTACACAGCAGCCCGATTCGGCCCTGGCGTATTTTAAGGAATATGTGCTGTTGAAAGATTCGATTGTCAGCGATCAATTGAAGGGAAGACTTTTTGAATTCAGGCGTATTATTGAAGATGAAAAAAGATTTGCACAAATCGAACTGTTGAAGCAGGAAAAATTGCTCAGCGACCAGAAACTCAAGAACAACCGTTTTCTTCGAAACATATTGATCGTTGCTATTCTCGTTCTCGCGCTCATGAGTGCTGTAGTACTGTGGAACATCACATTGAAAAGAAAGAATGAAAAACTCCGTAATGAAAGTTCCAGGACCGAGTGGGAGCGTTTGGCTATGGACCTCGAAATGCAGGCGCTTCGTGCTCAGATGAATCCGCATTTCATTTTTAATTGTCTTAGTTCTATCAACAAGTTCATCCTTAAGAATGAGGCTGACCGGGCGTCAGATTATTTGACGAGATTCTCCAGGCTCATCCGGATGGTCTTAATCAATTCTCAAAAAGCCGTTATCTCCCTTGAAGATGAAATTGAGATGTTGAGGCTATACATTGAAATGGAACAGCTGAGATTCAAAGACCGTTTTGGCTACAGCATTATTTTTAGTAATGATATTAAACCAGCCAATATCCTAATCCCGCCTCTTTTATTGCAACCGTTTTGTGAAAATGCTATCTGGCACGGCCTGATGCATAAAAAAGGAGCGGGACAACTTTCGGTCTCCTTTGCTATTACACCAAAGGGAGTTTTAGAGTGCGTCATAACCGATAACGGGATTGGACGGGGGAAAGCCGATGAAATCAAGAAAGCTTCTGGTGAAGACCGGAAATCACTCGGATTGAAATTAACCGCGGAACGGCTTGCCATCTTCAATGAAGAGACCGGATTTAAAACATCCTGGCAAATTCAGGATATGACAGACTCGAACGGTGAGATAGCCGGCACACAGGTGAGGCTTCAAATTCGACACCGCGAATGGATACAGGAAACCGTCTGAAAATTAGACACTGATGAAAGCAATAATCATAGATGACGAACAGGACTGCTGCGATGTTCTCGCGACATTACTTGAAAGATATTGTCCTGATGTTACCGTCGCTAATATATTCACATCTGCAGAGGACGGATTAAATGCATTAATGCAAAACAGCATTGATCTCGCCTTCCTCGATATCAAGATGCCGCATATGAATGGATTTGAATTACTGGAGAGATTACAACCCTTCAATTTTTCTGTAATCTTTACGACCAGCTACGATCAGTACGCGATTAAAGCTATCCGTTATAGTGCGTTGGACTACCTGCTAAAGCCTGTGGACAAAGAGGAACTGCAGGTTGCGGTCAGAAAGGCTTCAGAACGCTCGACACCTATGTTGACCCAACAGCTGGAATTGTTGGTACAGAAAATCAATCGCCCGGCACAGAAGGCAAATCGCGTTGCCCTGCCTACAATGGAAGGGCTGAATATTATTCCTGCCGACTCAATCATTAGTTGCTCTTCAAGCAGCAACTACACTATCCTGTCTTTGAAAGACGGTAAAAAACTTACGGTTTCACGAACACTTAAAGAGATTGAAGAGATGTTGGAAGGCCATTCATTTTTTCGTGTTCATCATTCTTATCTTGTTAACCTCGCTGAAGTGAGGAAATATATGAGGGGAGAAGGCGGTCTGCTTATTATGAGCGATGAAAGTTCTGTCGATGTATCACGGAGTAAAAAAGATCAGCTCTTAAAAGAGTTAGGTCGTCGATAACCGAATGTTACCATGATATAGAAGAATGCTCATTATAGTCCGCAAATGGCTCATTTTGGCTGTTTTTTTTTGAAACTACCTGGGAGATTTGGCTTAAACAAAAAGCCATGAAAACACTACTCCTTTCATTTTTTTTAGTAGTGATCTCTCTTTGTGCAAACGCCCAAAAATCTATTCGCATATATAACCGGGGTGTAGAGTTTGCAAGCCAGGGTAATTATGAAAAAGCATTAATCAATTTCACGAGGGCTATTGCGGAAGACCGACTTCTCACCGAGGCATGGTTCAACCGGGCGTTGGCAAAGTCGAAGGTCAGGGATTATAACGGAGCGGTTGAAGATTACACCATCGCTATTTCTTTGCAGCCTGGCTTTTCACTGGCTTATAACAACCGTGGAGCTGATAAAAACGAATTGAATGACCATGCTGGCGCAATAGACGATTATTCACAGGCAGTTCGCCTTAATCCTGGATATGCGAGAGCATATTACAACAGGGGTGTAGCTCAATTTCACCTGGCTAAGTATGAGCTTGCACTAGCCGACTTTTCAAAAGCAATTGAACTCGACAAAAATTTTGCTGATGCATGGTTCAACAGGGCGTTGGTGAAAATTCAATTGGAGGATTACAAATCGGCGCTGTCAGACCTCGATACACTGCTCGCATTTATGCCGGGATACGTCAGGGCATATCAAAAACGGGATGAATTGAAAAAAATAATCGACAAGTAAGTTTGTGAATGGATGCTAAGATTTTTAAAATAAAGAATATTCCAATTTAAGACTTGTTTTCCCCGCTTTGCCTGCACTCATACCTTGCGTTTCTTCGTGTTCGTCGTGTCTTCTCTTTGTGTCCTTTGTACGCCCCCAATCAAGGTTCAGACAAGGCATCAACATCGTTCTCCTCTCTATCCCTCCGTGCTTCCCCTCTGTGATCCTCTAGGGTTAAATGTGACCGTATTAAGGGCAAGTCCGTTTAACCACAGAGACACACAGAGGGAGGCACGAAGGGACACAGAGGGGGTTGTTCGCTTTATGTTCGACTATACAATCAGGGGGTTCACAAAAGAACACGAAGGAAGGCACAACGAACACGAAGTTTAATTGACTGTAAGCTCATAAGATGGATACCACCGAATCTATTAAATGTCTCCTCCGAAATAATTAATCCTGCTTCTTTGCTACAATCTTTCTTTTCCTCAATAAAATAAGCGGATTGGTCAATGGTCTAAGAATATTGACGAAAGAGTCATGGGATAATATGAACGTGATTACAATCGATAAAACAACCGCAAGTAGTTCTGTGACTATCGGCTTGTATGATAACGTTGCGATTGGCCAGACTATAAACATGTGAAACAGGAACACGTACAATGTGTTCCGGCCATACTTTGAAAACCAGGTTTTTTGCCTTGGGATGGCGAACATAAACAGGGCAGAAATAATAATTGAGGTGCATAAGCCTGCCAGCCTTGTGAGAAATGGATAAAACGTTTCTACGGGATAGTGTTTCATGTCATGATAGCCAAACACCGGATTATATGCGTAGGTAAGAATTCCAGCCAGGTCGCGGTTGAAATACGAAACAAAAAATACGGTCGATACCAGGCAGAGGAATAGGCCTATAATTACGAGCCGGTACCTGCTAACTTTTGTAAGTAGCTTATTTATATTCGGTGAGAAGTAACCCAGGACAAAGAAGCTCATAAAATAAATGGCCCGATGCAATGCAAGAAATTTGTTGAATTGTGGAATGAAACCAATAGTTAGTGAAATAGAGAAACTCGCAATGACTGCGCCTTTCAGGCTGAGAAAATTATAATACGGGACCAGGAGACGCCAAATGAATAGAGCTAAAAGGTACCAGTTCTGAAATGTAGGAATAGCGGCATTGAAGCTACCGCTTCCCAATCCTGTTGCTTTGGTAAATATCAAATGGTACAGTTGTAAGAGAAAATATGGTAGCAGCACTTTGATCAAATCAGACTTTCGTTGACGATCTATCCCTTTCGAGAAGTAGCCAGTTATGAAGATAAAAACTGGCATAACGAAGGGCGTTAGCAAGTTGAATAACCCATGCATCGTCCGGATCCTCGCATATACCTCGGCAAAATGTGCCAAAACCACCATAATGATTAAAATTACCTTCAGGTTATCAAAGTAAGCATCTCGTGGTTTATGGGAAATTGCGATTGCCATCGTAATAGTGCTCAAAGATCGAATCTTTTTTATTATACTGGAAACTAATCGCATATGCCAGTCAGATAAGCCTGCCGGACAGCTTTATTTGTACATTTATAGGCAAGAATCACTTAAGGCAAATTTATTTAGAACAGTTGCCAGAGATTATTTGCTGATTGGTCCTGCTTACTTAATGACATATCTATATGAAACAAGAAGGTAGTGAACAGGGAGTTCGCAGATGGCAATTGCAATTGCACGAAGTCATTTATGAATCGGGAACTCCTGCAGGGAGACTATTCGACGTTGCATTGTTAGTTTGTATTCTGGTCAGTATTATCGTGGTGATGCTCGACAGTGTTGATACGCTTCATTACAAATACGGCAACCTCTTTCATACCCTCGAGTGGGTGTTTACCGTGATATTCACCATCGAATATATATTACGGCTCGTTTGCATCAGGTATCCTTTCAAGTATGTATTCAGCATGCTGGGAATTATAGATCTGCTCGCTATCATTCCAAGTTACTTAAGTGTAATTGGCATAGGATCCAAATCGTTGCTGGTTCTGCGGGCGCTTCGCCTGTTACGGGTGTTCAGAATTTTCAGGCTCGTCCATTTTTTGTCCGAGATGAAGTTTTTATCTGTGGCTGTAACAAATAGCATGCGAAAGATCAGCATT
The DNA here is from genome assembly GCA_036742645.1 of Flavitalea sp. GTDB lineage: Bacteria > Bacteroidota > Bacteroidia > Chitinophagales > Chitinophagaceae > Flavitalea. The sequence continues at coordinate 4,022 of DAINQQ010000144.1, read as the reverse complement.
TTTATTCTCTTTGTTTTGACAACAGTGGTGATCCTTGGATCCGTTATATATTTGGTCGAGGGCCAGGGCAACGGCTTTACAAGTATTCCACAATCAGTCTATTGGGCGATTGTGACCATTACAACGGTTGGTTATGGGGACATTGCCCCGATGACTCCTTTGGGAAAAATTATTGCGAGTTTTATTATGCTGCTTGGGTATGGAATTATTGCGGTACCGACAGGAATCGTCACTACAGAGATGGCACTGGCCGCCCGGGAGCGTGGACATAGTAATATAGCTTGTCCTTCATGCGGCAAGGAAGGGCACGACCACGATGCAAAGTTCTGTAACTGCAGCGGAGAACTCTAATCAACCAGTACAAACGTCTTATTTTATTTCTTAAATTAAGGAGTATTGATTGATCAACTAAATCATGAATCATGAAATCAAAAATCAACTTGATCGTTTTACTCTTGTGCGGATTTCTGATCTTATTTCTTTCAGCTGGCATCCCATTACACAAGCCGACATCCGGTTCACAGGGTAACTCGCGGGCTATCGTAAAGCGCTACTTGTATGTTGCGGTTCCTGGCATCAGAGACTATCTTGGTTTTGGTGGTCATGGGATTTTGGTCTTTGATATAGACAATAATCACCGTTTTGTAAAGCGGATTGCCACACAGGGTTTTCATCCCGATAAAACACCTTCAAACGTAAAGGGAATCGCAGTCAGCCTGCCTCTCAATAGTATCTACGTGAGTACTCTCGAATCTCTTCAGCGTATTGATCTTACCACAGAAAAAGTTGTCTGGGAAAAGCCTTTTGAAGGAGGTTGTGATCGGATGTCGATTTCACCGGACGGAAAAACAATGTACCTGCCTTCGCTGGAGAAGGGCTTTTGGAATGTAGTAGATTGTAACACCGGAAATCTTATCAAGAAAATTGACGTATTCAAAAGAGCACATAACACTATCTATGGTCGAAATGGTGATCGCGTATACATGGGCGATATTGCATCACCATGGCTCTATATAGCCGACACAAAAACGCATACAATCTCTGGCAAGGTGGGCCCATTCGGACATTTCGTTCGGCCATTTACCATCAATGGAACAGAAACGCTGGTCTACACGACTGTCGACAGCCTTTTGGGATTTGAAGTGGGGAATTTAGGAACAGGAGAAAAGCTTGCAAGGATCGCCGTTGAAGGATGGAATATGGGTTCTGTTAGAAGGCATGGAAATCCGAGCCATGGCATTGCGCTTACTCCTGATGAAAAAGAGTTATGGGTGGCCGATGGGCACAATATGCGTATACATGTTTTTAAAGCATCTGCTCCTTATCAGCAATTGACGACGATTCCAGTGCAGGATATGCCGGGATGGATCAGCTTCAGTATTGATGGCAGGTACGTTTATCCCTCGAGTGGCGAAGTGATCGATGTACAAACACGTAAAATTCTTACGACGTTGCAGGACGAATTTCATAACAATGTCGCAAGTGAAAAGATGTTAGAAATTGATTTTGCCGACAACAAACCTGCAAAGGCCGCTGATCAATTTGGAATCGGCCGGGTGATAAAATAAGCGTGAAAAAACTATTTCAAATAATTAATAACGGTCATATGAAACACCAACTAAACAATGATCAGATTCAGTCTTATCGAAACAACGGGTTCGTCGTTGTGGAGGATTTTCTCACACCGGATGAGCTGGAACATTGGCGCGATGCCGTGACAACGGCTGTTAGAGAAAGAGGTGGAATCAAAATCCCCGGGAAAGAAATAAAAGTTGGAGAGGCGGATGGAATTAATGAAGATGCTGACTACTACGCGAAAGTGTTTGATCAGCTATTGAATCTATGGCAAACCAGCGAGCAGGTAAAAGAACTGATGTTGGACCAGCGGATCGGCAAGATGGCCGCACAATTAGCGGGCGTTGACGGCATCCGTATCTGGCATGATCAGGCTTTAATTAAACGTCCATGGGGAAATCCTACTGCATGGCATCTGGATACTCCATTTTGGTCTTTCTCTGATAGAAATGCAATCTCAATCTGGGTCGCATTGGATAATGCGACGCTTGAAAATGGCTGTTTGTTTTTTATTCCGGAATCACACAAACAAACTGGCTTCAACAAAATAACGATCGGAAGAAATATGGATGGCATCTTTGATGTCTATCCAGAACTGAAGACCGCAAAAACCGTTGCTGCGCCAATGAAAGCCGGCAGCTGCTCCTTTCACAACGGCCTGACGATACATGGGGCAAACGCAAATATGACGAGCGGCTTTCGGCGTGCGATGACCTGTGCTTATATGCCAGATGGCAACACCTACAATGGAGAACCGAATATCTTACCCGAAAGATATCTGCAGAGTTTGAAAGTCGGAGATATGCTTAATAACAATGATCAAAACCCGCTTATTTATCACGCATCAGCTATGGCTAATATTTAGTAATGAACTTGCAAAATACATCCTTTTGAAAAGACGAGCTTTCCTTTGCCAGGGTCTAATATTTACAACGGGATATCACTTCAGCAAACTGTTGCCGTCTTATGAGATTGCGGCAGCAGGCAGCACGCTCTATTCAGTTTTCAAAAATCCAACTGCTGAATACCGGCCTTTTGTACGTTGGTGGTGGAATGGTGATAAAATCGAGCGGGAAGAAATTGCAAGAGAGCTTCGCTTATTAAAAGACGCTGGTATAGGTGGAGTGGAAATTAATCCGGTAAAGTTTCCTGCAAAAACAAATGATCTTGGCAAACCTTCCATTCAATGGCGAAGTAATGAGTGGATTGAGTTGTTAAGATTTAGTTTCGCCGAAGCAAAATCACTGGGAATCACCTGCGACCTGATCGTGGGATCAGGCTGGCCTTTGGGTGCTGAGTGGTTGCAAGGTGACGAACGTTCGCAGATTGTCGTAATAGGAACAAGGAAACTTGAAGGTCCTTTAGAGTACGAAGTCTCCCTGTTTGATTTATTCAGGGAGGCGGATCCGGCAATCAGTTCCCCGTTTCCCGGAAGAAGGATGGAGATGTTGTCGGTTAAGCTTGCACCATCCCCAATAAACTACCTGGACGACGCTAAAGATCTTTCTGATCAAATCTCAAACGGGTTTATCCGTTTCAAAGTTCCGAATGGAAAGTTCGTTTTATATGCGCTGGTAAAGATCAGCGGATTTATGGAGGTGATCCAGGGTGCACCTGGCGCAACCGGTCCTGTGCTTAATCATTACAATGAAGCTGCGGTTAAGAAATATCTTGGACTGATGTCGCGAACAATACAGGAAAAACTTGGCCCTCTCTCTACACATATCCGCTCCTTTTTTTCTGACAGTCTTGAGTTGGAGGGCTCAAACTGGTGCGATGATATGCAACTGGAGTTTCAAAAACGAAGAGGATACGATTTGATGCCCTGGTTACCATTCTTATTATACAAGATAGCGGGCATGGGTAACACATATTTTTATGATCATGGAGCTGAACATGGGAATGCGTTCCAAGAAACAATTCGCCGTGTTCGATATGATTTTGAATTAACCCGAACAGAACTCCTCAAAGAAAGATTTGTTGATAGTTTCATGGAATGGTGCAAAGAAAACAACGTGCAGTCGCGTGTTCAGGGCTATGGAAGAGGATATTTCCCACTGGAAGGAAGCTTTGAAGCGGACATACCGGAATGCGAAACATGGATCAGGCCCGGACTTGGCACGGACATGAGTGAAACTGAATACTGGTTTGGACGAGCTTATACCATGATCAATAAGTATGTTTCTTCTGCGGCTCATTTGACAGGAAAGAAGAAGATCAGTTGCGAAGAACTCACCAACATTCACTCGGTGTTCAATGAAACGCTGGAGATCATGAAAATTGCCGGCGATCAAAGTGTCATATCAGGTTCTACCCATGCCGTTTTTCATGGCTTCAATTACTCACCGCTGAATGCTGAGTTTCCCGGCTGGGTGATCTATGGAACGTTCATGAATGAACGAAATCCCTGGTGGCCGTATTTCCACTATTTTACTAAGTACAAAACT
>DAINQQ010000143.1:0-14480 GCA_036742645.1 Flavitalea sp. | reverse complement strand
GACAACTTCCTTTTTCCCATTTACCAGCATTGTCATCCTGTACTCTACTTTGCCAGAAAGGGGAAGGCGGTAACGATATGCTTTTAATTGTCCAATACTCTCTACATCCACGCAGTAAGCAGTTTCAGGGAAGCCTCTCTCAAACTGCCATCGCCACATTCCCTTTCCGTTTTCACTATTCATAAAAATTTCCAGTGACTTGGAGAATCCTGGCGGATAAGCCGCATTTGTTTTTAACGCGTTGATTATATCCATCACTTTCCGACTATAGTTCTTTTCTTCGCCACCTTTTAAACGCTTCGTAGGATATTTAAGCGAAGGCTCAAAGTAAGAAAGAACATCCCATGCAAATTGATCGATACCTGCGTAGTCCTGACGATTCATTAAAACAATAATGCTCATGGCTTTATCCACAACGTGTATCCATGATGAAGAAAAACCGGCAGTGCCTCCATTATGCGCCATTATTTTGTTGCCATGATAAGTGCTGTAAAATCGCCCTCCCTCATATGCAAATGGCAATGCATGATTGAGAAGAGATAGGCGGTTAAATTTAGCAACGTCAGATGGCAACGCTTTGCGATGAATAGCTTTCAGGTAATTGATCATATCGTGACCGGTTGTTGCCCACGCACCAGCAGAAAAGGCATAGTTACTTGTCAAAGTATGCACTCGAACGATGCCGGCATCGCTATGAAAATAATCTGCTGTAAGGCAACCTTTTTGTAATGCCTGTTCATTCGCCATCGTTTGATGCATGTTGAAAGGCCCTGTCACGCGATTTTTCACGAGGTCGAAAAAGGTAACGCCTGTTACAGCCTCGGCGATCTTTCCAAGCAGGTAGTAACCCGTATTGCTATACGCCCAGCTGGTTCCCGGAATAAATTCAACAGGCAGTGAATAGAACATGTTGATCATTGAATCAGTTGAGACAGTCCTGAAAAAATGATCAGAGATTGAATCGGTGGCACCAATGAAATATTCCTTTGCCTTAAATCTCGGATCCTGTAAATAATTTTGAATGCCGGAGGTGTGGGTTAGTAAATGCCTAATTTTTATGTTTGCCCAGTTGTCTGGTGCACCGGGAAGATACTTTGTGATAGAATCGTCTAGACTAAGTAGGTTTTCATTCTGCAATTGATAAATTACCTCCGCAGTAAATGCCTTTGATACCGAGCCGAGTTCCATGCACGTCGTGTTAGTCAGGACTGTACCGGTTTTTTCGTTTGTTATTCCAAAACTATTCTGGTATAAAACAGAGTCGCCCTTTACAACTGCCACGAACATTCCACGAATTTGATTCGTTGCCATGAAATGGCGGGCCAGGTCATCAGGAGAATCGGAGGAAGAACGGCAGCTCGCTAAAGCAAAATAAATTATCGTTACAAACGACAGTCGGGTCATAAACGATTTGTGTTTGAAGCCTATCGGTACTAGCTGCATGGTTGTTCGGTAAAAGGGCTGTCGTTATCACATTATCAATTCTGCTGAACTATATCAAGAACTGTTTTCTTAATGACTTGTTGGGTCTCTGTGTCGATGATCAGTATCCCTTCATTCGTTTCTCCAAGTTGTCCTAATAAAACGCCCTTGTTATTCCAAACCGAGCTTCTCCCATCGCAATCATACCCACCAGATAGACCGATACAGTTTGACAGCAAAACAGTCATAGAATAATCACGGGCAATTTCTGATAATCTTTGAATCGCTTTGTCAACACCACTCTGCGTTTTGACAGCACTTGCAATATAAATTGTTGCACCGCTTTTGAAGGCATCTTGCGCATGCTGCGGAACCGATAATTCATAACATATCGCAAGTGCAATATTGGTTTTACCCAAAAAGGCACTTTTATTTTCTCCATGAACAAAGAAAGGCAGTTCGTCTTCGTGGAGGTATTTCTTTGAATAAGTTTGCCTTGGTTTGTTTGGAAGAAAAAGAATCATACTGATACAAATTCCCTCGTGGTTTTTAGTTGGCACGCCCACGCCAATCATTACCTGTTTTGTATCGCTGATTTTTTGAAAATCATCAAACCTCACATCGTAGGCATCCGTAGCCAGTTCTGTCGCTAATTCCGGCTCGTAACCCGTTATGGAGAGTTCAGGAAATATGATTGTGTCTGCTCCATGAGAAATAGCGAGATCTATTAGTCGTTTATGTTTTTCAATATTTTTCTGGATATTTCCTTTGACAGGCTTTGTTTGTGCTGCACAAATTTTCATTCAAATTGATTTTTTACATTTCGGTAAAATGCAATGTTGAAGTTAGAAATAATTCATGTATTCTATCGAACGTCCCTCTGGACTTCGTCTGTGTACCTTATACAGGCTATCACCAGGGATGATGATGTTATAAACCTAAACAGGCGTATGTCGTGCCTAAATGCAGAAGTTTTTTGGTGTGGCTGGATCATGGATGATACTCTTGCCGTCGTCCAAAGGATTTGATCATGAACTCGTAATCTGCATGCATTTTGAAGGATGTCATCCTTATATCGTCGAAGCTTATACCCTTTCTTCGAAGGATGACATCCTGATCATGAACTTATAAACACCACGCATCTTGATGGATGTATCCTTAACTAATGGATGCACGCCTGATAATGAAATTTGGAACATCATGTAAGTTAGAACATGCCATTCTTTCAATTGAGATCTTATGCGTTCGTATACACTGGTAAACTTTCAAAGTTATTATCCTTGAAAAAATCTGCCTTTGCGCGAAAGTACGCATTGTAGTCACGCGGATGTATCAATTGGTAGCCTTGCACAATAATGGCTGCAGCATCCTGTAGTTCCACGGCATCGTCCACCCTTATACGAATCCCGTTTTCAAATTCGATCTCTTCCACGACAGTATCCAGTTGTTTTATCTGCACAGGTTTCAGGCAAACACATGCCAGTCGGCCTTCAGGAATTCGAAGACTGGAATCATCTGGTTTGGTAAACAACTTAAATGGTGCTTTCAGTTCTCCTTCTGTTGCCCTGCCGATTACTTCTCCTTTACTCAGGGTTTGAGTTTCGCCGGCTTGCGTACGGAATGTTAAAGAGATCAATTCATCATCAAGATACTCTACTGCAGTTATTCTTACTATCTCCGGTTGAAACTTTTCATCTGTTCCGCTCAAACCTGCTGCACCAAATCCGTCAGTATTCACGGCCAGGTCATCATATAGGGATGTTACTAAAAGACTTCTCTTGTACAAAGGCTCATCGAGAGGATTATCGGTGTTGACGGCTATAGATCCTGGGATGGCGTCAAGCACGGCCAGATCAAATCCATCGGTGTCTGGTATTGCAATTTGAACGATACCGGCTTCCCTGCAATGCAGGCTATCGAGAGATTCTCCATTGATCTTCGCCTGTATTTGTTTTTGCACGATGCCTTCGATAACTACTTCGGCTATCTCAAGAACGATCACTGCCACCACTCCTCCGATGGCCGCTCCGATGAGTACAGGAGCAAGGATACCGCCGGTTACCAGACCAACGATGAATCCTATGAAACCGCCTCCCAATCCTCCGGCAAAAAATGCGAAGATGTCGCCAAGAATACCGGTATCAACATCTGTGTCGGACTCAATACTGAAACTTAATTTCCCGTCGCTCACTGACGGAGTCAAGGTTAACGTAATTGTGACATCAGCATCGGGCCACAAGTCAATGGGTACTTCGCCTTCAAGCCGGATAAATATTTTTCCTCCGGAACCCCACATGCTTACCTTGTCCCAGGTCCCTTTTCGATCGGTAGCGTCGGGTAATGGATGCGTTCCATCAGGCGCTCTTAATTCCGTATGCCAGATGTTGTTTGCAAAACGTTGATACGTGTCCTTTCCCATACCGAAAGCAATATGTTTTCCTTTCGGTAAGAATGACAAGGCATCATCAGCATTGCCGCGAATCTGTTGCGATACTTCATCAGGAGGTAACGGATCATCAGATTGATCCGGTGTCTGAAGCCTGATATTGGCAAGAACTGACAGCACATCTTCATGATCGTCGTCGCCTGCCCGTTTGACCAATACTGGCGGGCCGGAAAGATTATTCAATGCACCGAACGGGATTGTTTGCGCAGGAATCATCGGCATGTTGAAGGTGAGTGTTAATTCGGTTCCAGTCTGGTTCAACGTTGCTTTCGCAAGAACCGGGGTTGGTAATCCCGCGACACTTATTTGCAGATCCCAATCTGGTTCGAAAGATATCTGAACATCCGTGATGATGATTGGAATTCCCGGAACAGAAATGATTCCCTTTTCAACTAACAGGTTTATAGCAGTACTGAACCAGCCGGCTCCCAGCTGAAGTTCAACATCAAAACCTGAAGCAATACGAGTTGTCTGTATCATACGGAGTTGGTTTAGATTTAGAAAAAGCGTTGTGGATTATTTCAACTTCTTCAGAAAATCCTGTCGTGGAGATTAATTGAGCTGGATTCAATAAAGTTAAACTACTAAAGCGAAATCTCATATCACCACTTTGTGGGATAATTCATGCTGTCCCTTTTGTTTGAACCTTGATTTAACCTGATTAAAGGATTACTTCACTGAATCAGGAAAATCCTATAATCAGGTGAACAGGCTCAGCCTTTGGGATTGAACGGAAGGATATGTTGGATGTTAAACGCTGCCTGCAATAACTCGAGAAAGAAGAAAAAGAGAATCATGAACACAGCCATCGCTACGAAAGATTTTTGAACTGAATATTTTTCAGAGTTAGTCTGGGTCGTCGATGGTAGTATCAAATTAATGTGCTTTCTTAAAAGATAAGCCTTCTGATTTCAAAGCAGGAGGGAGGCTTGGTAGCGACGCCGGACCCATCCCATGAAATGCTAAAACCTTCTTTCCTGTAAACTTCGAAAGTTGTTGCGGGCTTGTTATGCCATTCTTTTGCAGGGCGCGCCGGGCTGGTGCACTAAAAACTGAAAGAAAACCCTCGCAGGCTTTTTGGCTGCCTCACATACAGCACATGTTGGACAATCACTGCTCTTGAAAAACCGATGTCCATTCGGGCAAATTTTCCACCTCATTACTGATGGATTTTGATAACTGAATTCATGTCCTTCTTTTTGTCCCATTGGGCCCGAGAAAAAGTCTTTTGACTTTTTTACAAAGTGTGTCAGTATCAAAGATTTTACTGAACCGACATTTAAAATTCATCGATGATCTCAACGGCTGCTTTCGCAAACGGACTCGTATCTAACATGATCTGCAATACTTTTCTAAAGTTATTGAGTTCTCGCTGTTCTATAATTTCCTGGAGTTTTGTTCTGCCCTTGTATGATTTTTCCAATTTCAATTCAATGGCATCATCGATTCCAGTCAAAGTAGTCGGCATATCATACATGATCGCGTTCGGTGGAGTAGCCCGGGCATCGAGCTGAAACCAGATCGGATGCTTGCGGATGGGTGTTCGCAAACTGTTTTCTGCGAAGCCATGGCGCCTGTAAAACAAGCTTGCCTTTTCTTTGATCCTTCCTTTCAGGTCGTGTGGCATGACCACTTTCAGTTGGAAGTCTTTGTACTTTACGCCTTCGATATCAAGTTCGTCTGCAACCTGCATACTTGCCACGAGGTCTGCTACAAAATTTTTATAATATCCGATTGCTAATGCTGTTGTTGGGTAGAGACTTAAATGCCCGGTTTGATAATGTTCCACAATCTTTGCCGCGATTTGACTGCATGAATGTTGAATTGATGCCATATCTCCTCTCACGAATTCGGGCATGTAAATACCACTGAAATCAGAAGGTTTGTCCACGCCCTTTTCAATAAGCATAAATGATTTTTTCTTTCCCAATGCTCCAACGAATAAACTCATTTCTAAAATCACATTATCTCTGGCTTCAAACCCATATTCTCCCTTTGACGTAAGCGTTAGGTCATCCTGCGTGGCGACGAATACGCCGAAATCAAAATAGCCCGTCATGCGTAACAGGTTATCAAATGTGCTTTCGTTCGGCTCCCATAAATCACCCTGCGACCATAAGTATGCGTTGCCTACTGCCTGTAGTTCATTTCTTACGAGCTCTGCAACCTGCAAACGATTTGAGGATGAGCCTATGAATATTTGAGGTTTTAAATCTGTCATGTAATCTGGCGCTGGAGTTTCATGGCAACTTTGTGTAAGATCATGATATTTTCTTTTTGCCACGAAGGCACAAAGACTTGAAGATTTGAACGTTCAACCTCATTCTGCTTTGTGTCTCGTACCTTCATGGCAAAATAATTCAAATCAGTGACTCGGTTTTCGCGGACGAGCAAATCTATTTACCAAAGAACAGGCACGAGTACCCAGCTCTAACGGGCTTGTATGAAACTCTTCCAGCCGGCTAATAGTCTTGCCTCATCGATGTCCAGACTTGAAAACAATTCTGCTTTTCTTGTTACCGACATCAATTCTTTTGTTTTACTCCTGCCGTATTGCTGATCAAGATACATGACGACGGATCCTGAGAGACCGTATCTCAATCTACCCATCCAGAAACTATCCAATGTGCCGGGAATCTCATTCTTTTTCAGGGCATCATCGATGTGGTCTAACCATGCGGCATCGCATTGGCCGGAAGCATAGGTTGCGAGGCCTTCGACAAACCAATCGATCCCTTCGACGTCACTGAAATCATGACTTGCATTGACCTGACCATGATATACGTGGATGAGTTCATGAGTTACCAACTGCTGCGTTTTTTTGTTGTCAGCATAGCTATGCTCACAAGCCTCCTTCTCCCATTGCCGTGGCGTCAACATATCCAACTTTTCACCAACGCCGCTCGCAACCATCCAGCATTCGGATTTGAAGCTTGAGAGGTTCCAATCTTTTTGCCAGGTACTGTCTAATGAATGACGGTCAGGATGAATTAATACATCGAATTTCTTTACGAAGGGATAATCAAAGAATGTTTTTGAGAATTTGATACCGTTATCAATCAGCTTAGCGTATACCTTTTTATTCTTTCTGTCTTCAGCGGTGTACAACATTCTATAGTCGCGATGCTTGTCGATAAGCCATTTCGTACCTGCTGTTTTTGGAATGAATGCAGTTGTACAAGATAGCAGAACCAGCAAAGCGAGACGCATTGGCTTCATGTGTCAAAGCTCTTAAATTAATTGCTTCAATCTCTCAGGGATTTTCATTGTCCGACTTTCTTTGCCAACCTTTGCGATTCACTTTGCGCTCTTTGCGTTGAAAAAACATTTTAACCGCCAAGGGCGCAAAGACTCCACCAGGGCATTCACCAGACAATTTCTTCCTCTAAAATATCAAACGCCCTTAGCTGCATCAGTCTCACCGGACTTCTATGATAATCTTCATTCAACATGATCCATATCTTTTTATTTGTTGGCTGATTGATATCATTCCCTGAAGGTTGTTGAGCGATTGGCTGCAGTTTATATCCAAGCTTTTCCGGTACGCGCTGACTACGCAAATTTTCGCGCGAACAATGAATTTCAAGGTGCGATAGCTGTTCGATTTCAAATCCAACTTTAGTAAGTGCGCCCACGGTTTCCGTCGCCAGTCCTTTGCCGATATGCTTCGCATGAATCCAATAACCAATTTCTCTTGCTGTCTCGGCAATTCTCGTATGCAAACCAGTCGATCCAAGTAATTCGGTTTCTGATTTATTGAAAATCCCAAACACATAATCTCCGCCAAGGTCGAACTGCCCCCTGAATCGCCTTAACAGGTTCACCTTTTTCTCAAGGCTTGTGGGTTCATCCTTCACCCATGGCATCCATGGGCGCAGATGATCTAAACTTGCTGTGACGGCATCCAATAATATGTTCGCATCTTTCGGCTCATAACAGCGAATGATGAGTCGCTCGGTTTCTATTTTGTATGTTTTTGCGAGAGGCAGTTGTTAGGTGCTTTTATCAAACGAAGCTAATTATTCTGAAGAAGTTCCGGGACGGAGAGGGTCGACGAGAACTGTTGGGTTACTATGTACCTTTTATGCGCCTATTATTCCACGGGATTTTTTTACCCAGAGGATCCCAATTACTCATGTTTGCCACAAAAGGCGCAATGACACCAGGATTTAAAGTTTCCCTCTTTTTTTGTGGCTGTGTGTTTTTGTGACAAGTATAGAATGAGTGGGTCTCTTTATTTACTAAACTCCGCCATTTTTTTAGAGACATGGTCCAGTACTTCCTTTAGTTCTTTTTCCGGGCTAAAATCAATGAATTTCGTGTCCGTTTGAACAATAGCAGTGTGTCCCGGTTGCAAATAGAAAACATCGCCGGTAGTTATGATTTCTTCTGTTCCGTCATCATATTTGATTAGTAATTCTCCCTCGAGCAAATATCCCCAATGTGGACAGTGGCAACTGTTATTCTTTAATCCCTGAAACATGGGAGTGAAATCTGTGCCTGCCGGCAATTCATTAAACGCGACGGTCATTCCTCCGTATCCGGCAAGTCCTCTCATGATTGTACCGGGAGCTTGCATTGTTAAGGGGATGTTTTCTTTTTTGATGTTCATAAAATGTATAGTTAATGTTTATGAAATGGAACGTTAACCGTGTCGCTAATTCTATTCCTAAAAAATTGGTGGTACGAATTTGTACTGATGTTACTATAGCAGGTTCCGGACGCGAAGAGGTACGTTGTCAATGAGGGGCAAGACCCTGATATTTCTTTTTGAAACAAAGGCAAGAGACATAAAGAAGAGGTGAGTTGAATTTCTAAACTTAGTGTCCTTGTTTTTGCAGCAAAAATAACTCAAATCAGAGGATCTGTTCGTCAGAGAGTAAATGTTTACTGATTTTGAATTTTAGAAACCCAAAATGCGTACTATCCCCCGGATGCCAGGCTCTTCCCGTTTTCGACTTTCAAAGTCAATCCTACAACCTCTCATACAACTCCCTTAATCTCTCCCTCGTCATCACCTTCTCCCAATCCTTTCCCAGGGCATTCTCCCAAAGCGGCTTTAGGCCCAGCGAGACGTTGATCATGGTTTCAAATTGCTCGTCGGTGAGGCCTTTGGTGATGCCTTGCGGAATTTCGATGTTGTTCTTTTCGACCATGCGTTTGAATTCGGCTACACCCTGGGGATAAAATTCATCGATATGGTTCATGATGATACAGTTGCCGATGCCATGTTTGGTTCCAAGGAGGTAACTGAGGCCGTAGCTTACTGCGTGGGCTACTCCTACCTGTGAGTAAGCGATGCTCATGCCACCGGCGTAGGATGCCATCATAAGCTTGTCGTCGCTTTCTTCATCCCACTGATCTTTTTCGACAAAAACTTTGCGGCAGAGTTCTAATGCTTTCTCGCCATAACTCTTGCTGAATTCATTGAGGTAAGTTCCTTCCAGGCTTTCGATGCAATGGATATAGCAATCCATGCCTGTATAAAATCTTTGATTGACCGGAGCATTGGCAGTTAGTTCGGGATCGAGGACGATCTGGTCGAAGGGAGTGAAGTCGGAATTCATTCCGAGCTTTCTTGTTGGACCGGTTAATACAGTTGTCCTGCTTACTTCGGCGCCGGTTCCACTGAGGGTGGGAATACCAACTTTATACACGCCGGGATTTTTTACGAGGTCCCATCCCTGGTAATCTGCTGATGAACCGGGATTGGTCATCATTAGTGAAACAGCTTTGGCAAGATCAAGGGTTGATCCCCCGCCAATGCCTACGATGCCACTAACGGTTCCGTACGTTTCTTTAAGATGGTTTGCTAACTGGTCTACATAACTGGTCTTGGGTTCGTAGGTAACGTCGGCTGCGAATACTTTGTCCTTGCCTCTTACCGGAATTCTGCTCATCAGGGGCTTGCCCTCGAAAAAATGATCGAGTAAGAATATTATCGGAGCGCCCTGCTTGCGGTGAGGAGCAATAATATCATCGAGCTGGTTGAAACTGCCACGACCGTAGATAACGTAGCCGACTAATTTAAAATTTCTATACACGAATTAACGCTAATTTATGGAGCGCTAATTCGCGCTAATAATTGGGCGCTAATTAACGCGAATGGTTGAATAATGGGCGAAAGTACGAATCCTATAATTATCTCTGTGCCATACCTCCCTGTTCCCTGTAGTTAGCTGTTTGAGTTAGGTGAAGTTGAGCGGTAGTCCACCAAACAAGCTATTCAACAGCGAAATATTTCATACAATGGCTTTGGGATTTGAGAGAAATGGTTCGCGCCAAGGCGCAAAGGCATAAGTTGAAACAACCCTATGCGGCTTTGGGCTTTGCGCGCATATTCATCTTTACGCTACAAGCGCAGCAGCGCCGAAGACGCCGGCGCTATCACCAAGACTCGGCTTCAGTATTGGTACGTCAACCGTATTATTGAAAATAAAATGATTGAGTGATAACAATCCATCCGTATATATCGTATCGATATTTCCAACCCCACCACCGATCACGATCACATCGGGATCTAACATATTTGTTACAACTGATACGGCTTTTCCAAAGAAATGATTTAATCGATGAATAGTATCCGTCGCAGCAGCATCATCACCTCTACGGTAATGTGCTACAATCTCTTTCAGGGTAAGTCCATTACCGGTGATTGTTTTGTAGTAACGTTGAAGGGCAGGGCCGGATAAAACAGTCTCAACGCAACCGGTCTTACCGCAATAACATGGACCGCCGGATTCATCCAGAAAATTATGTCCCCATTCACCCGCGATACCATGACGGCCGTTCCATATTTTTCCCTCGTGCACGATTCCTCCGCCTACACCGGTTCCCATAATGATTCCGAATACCATCCGCGCATCAGGCGCTTTTTCTTTTACAATACCCCAATGCGTTTCAGCCAGCGCGAAACAATTTGCGTCATTTGCCATGACGATAGGAACTCCAACAGCCGCTTCAAGATCGCTGTACAAAGGCATTCCATTTAATGCCGTGCTATTACAGTTCTTCATCGTTTGCAGAACCGGATCGAGTACGCCCGGAGTTCCCACGCCAATACTTAAAGGTAACAACCCGGATTGTTCCTTCATTTGCTGCACAAGGGTATGTATCTGCTGAACGATATGCTGGTAACCCTTTGTAGCTTGTGTATCTATCCTTGTCCGAAGGATCGGTTTTGGATCATCGAGCGAAGGGAGTATCACTCCTTCGATCTTTGTTCCGCCTAAGTCTATTCCCCATAGCGCCATATGATATTAATTAACGCTTATTGTGACTAAGAACCCCGAATGAGGACCCCTTAATTGTAAAATTAGAGGGTTCCCAAAGGACACGAAGGAAGACACAATAAACACGAAGAAATGCAAGGTAGGGTATACCTCAAAAAAATATATATTTAGTTCATAAACCAACTAACATGCTGTCATATCCTGTTCGTATTGCCTTGATCGCGGCTCTTGGCGGATTCTTGTTCGGATTCGAAACGGCCGTGATCTCGGGCGCCGAAAAAACCATTCAGCAATTATGGTCGCTTAGTCCTTTCTGGCAGGGATTCACTGTTGCATCGAGTTTGATAGGAACCGTTATTGGCTCGATGATCGCCGGGATACCCGCGCAAAAATTCGGACGAAAGAGAGTTTTAATGTTCATCGCAATCTTATACCTATTGTCGGCGATAGGATGTGCATCAACGTCTGTCTGGATTCTTTTTGTAACATTTCGCTTCATCGGCGGACTTGCAGTAGGAGCATCTTCAGTTGTTGGACCCATGTATATTTCAGAAATCGCTCCTGCAAAATTAAGAGGACGGCTGGCAGGCTCCTTCCAGTTAAACATTGTTGCAGGAATTTTCGTCGCGTATCTCACCAACTTTTTATTCGTCGATATCGGCGAAAACTCCTGGCGATGGATGTTGGGAATCATGGTGGTACCTGCAGCGTTGTTCTGGATCCTGCTTCGCACGATTCCTGAAAGTCCGCGCTGGCTGATACTACAGCATCGCGATGCAGAAGCAATACCCACCATGCAGCGCATCGGCGAAGAAAATACATCGAAGGCAATCGAAGATATACGCGCCTCGGTAGCAGATAATACATCTACGCATGAAAAGGAGCATCTCTTTCAAAAGAAGTATGCGAAGCCCATTTTGTTTGCAGTGATCCTGGCCATGTTTAACCAGTTGTCGGGAATTAATGCAATTATTTATTACGCGCCGCGCATTTTTGAAATGGCGGGATTTAGTAAAGAGGATGCATACCTGCAACCGGTCTATATAGGTGCAGCGAACCTTTTCTTTACACTACTGGCCATGACCGTTATTGACAGGCTTGGCCGAAAGACTTTATTGTTGATCGGTTCAGTAGGCATGATCGTATTTCTTGGATTGACCGCTTATGCTTTCAACACCGGTGTATCAGGTGATAGGGCTGTGATCGTTTACCTGATTGGTTTTATTGCCTTCTTCGCATTTTCACAAGGTGCAGTGATATGGGTTTTTATCTCGGAGATATTTCCAAATTCAGTCCGCTCACAGGGAGGATCGTTGGGAAGTTTTACGCATTGGATTATGGCAGCGATTATTTCCTGGACCTTCCCGGTTATTGTTGAAGGAAGTGAGAAGGGCGGGATGTATTCTTTTATGTTTTACAGCGTGATGATGTTGCTGCATTTGATATTTGTTTGGAAGTGGTTGCCGGAGACAAAGGGTAAATCACTTGAAAAAATACAGCAAGAATTGGGTATATACTAAGTACGCTAATTGGGGCTAATTAACGCGAATGGCGTGACTAAAAAAATTTTGTGTTCGTTCGTTCATAAAATCATAATCCACACCGATATGCTGTTTTCTTTGGGAGCCTCTGATTGTGCAATTAAGAGGTTACCAGGGAATATTCGCGCCGATTAGCTTCAATTCGCGCTTTTAGCGTAGCAACATCCTGGAAGCACGCTCCAAATCTTCGGGCGTATCTATCTCTACACCCATAAAATCTGTTACTACCATCTTCAGCAAAATTCCGTTTTCAAGATAACGCAAGCATTCTATCTTTTCTGCTTCTTCGAGCGGTGTCATCGCCCATGAAGTGAAATTCAGTAGTGCCTGTTTGCGGAAAGCATAAACACCAATATGCTCATAGTAGGTAATATTAGCTTCTTTGTTTCTTGCGTACGGAATCGCACTGCGGGAAAACAATAACGAATTCATGTTTCTGTCTACAGCAACTTTAACGTAGTTCGGATCATTGATAAACTGTTCTTCTTTCAATACCTGCATCAGAGAAGCTACCTGCACATTCTCACCATCCTTTCCTTTGAATACATCCACCAATTTTTGCAACGGTTCTTTGTTCACAAAAGGTTCATCCCCCTGTACGTTCACGATAATATCAACGTCGAGTGATTCGGCAGCTTCGGCAATCCGGTCGCTTCCGCTTTCATGTGTTTTTTTGCTCATCATAGCGCGACCACCATTCCCAATTATTTCTTTAAAAATTATTTCGCTGTCTGTTACAACGATGACGTCGTGGAATAATCCGGTAGCAAGAGTATTATCATAGGTATGCCGGATGACAGTCTTTGCTCCTAATGATTGCATCAGTTTTGCCGGAAATCGGGTGGCGGCATACCGCGCAGGGATCATCGCAATAATTCTTTGCATAGATTCTATTATACCTGCGAAGGTATAGGAGTCTTCATAATTCTGATGGTCTGACTTCGCACCGGAGCGTTATCCTGCGGAGCTGTGGTGGGAGGACGATATTCCTGAAAAGGAATCACAAGCAGATTTCCCACATTGTTATGTTCCTCTTCGTGTGGATGTGTATCGATACCATATTTGAGATCGGATACATCTGACTTCGCAAATGTTTTAAACAGCCGGTCCCAAATCGAAAATATATTGCCGTAGTTCGTATCCGTCAGTGGCTGTGTGTGATGATGATGCACCTTATGCATATTGGGAGAAATGAAAATCCAGCTGACAGCGCTATCCAATTTTCGTGGTAGCGAGATATTTGCGTGTGTAAACTGCGAGAAGGCTGCAGCAATAAATTGATGAAGGATCACCAGCCACGCCGGCGCACCTATAACGAAAATTGCTGCGACGAGAAATAACATTGAGATAACAGTTTCGCCGGGATGATGCCTGTTGGCGGTAGATGTATCCACCCACGTATCAGTGTGATGAACGAGGTGGAACTTCCACATCCATTTTATTTTGTGCTGAATAAAATGCGGCAGGTAACTTGTTAAAAAATCAAGCATCGCGATGCCTAAAAGAATATATAGCCACCCGGGTAACTGAATAAGGTTGAGGACTCCTACCTGATGCTTCATAACCCATTCACTGCTATGCACCGCTAAAAAAGCAAATGGAAGACTGACTATAACACTTGTCAGTATAAAAAAAAGATTGATCCCGGTATGCCGGATTCGCCTATACTTCATTCGAAGTAAGGGAATAACACTCTCCAGTAGAGTAAATAATAAAAAGCTGCCTGCCAGTAACAGGGCCTGTTCTGTTGTTGTTAATTCGACCATAATCGCGATAAATTGCGGCAATCACTGCTGTGATGTTACCTCTGGTTATCAATAATTGCTGCCCTAAAATCTG
>DAINQQ010000142.1:11535-14626 GCA_036742645.1 Flavitalea sp. | reverse complement strand
TGCGTTAAGAAAACTTAGAAACAGCAGAGGATCGCAGACATGCTGTGAGATTTAGATATAAGGACCACAAAGAACATACAGGAGGATAAGAACGAGAAAGTTATTCTCCAATTCGTTAAGCCTTTTCCATGGCATCTCGTACCTGTTCCAAAAAAGGTGGAATGATGACATACGGGTCACCGGGTGTCAGTGTTTCAATCGGCAAGTAACCGCGATAGGTGGAGGCCTTGATAATCTTGAAGATTTTTACAAGATCTGTATTCTCACTTTTCCCGTTGTAAGTTATTTTTTCTTTGATCTGCCAGTTTACTGCATAAGAAATAGCCTTCTCTATCTCACTGTACGGTTCATTCGTTACAAAGCTCCCAGTATCCAATACGAGCCCGAACCATTCATCATTTATTTTTTTTATTAAATCAATTGTTTCACCTGCTGTCTTGATAAAGTCGTTGTGATTTTGTAATGCCACAATCACCCCATGTTGCTTCCCATATTCAACACAGGTTTTTATGTCATCTATCATCCATACCGCAGCGGCATCCCTAGAAGCTTTATCAGATATCACCCTGCCGCTGAATATCCTGATCACCGGAGCGCCAAGTTTTGCGGCCACTTCTATCCAATTCTTCACGAGCAAAACATCTTTTGATCTGATGGCTTTGTCCGGCTCCGCAAAGTCATTGCGCACACCTGTTCCGCTGATTGCTACACCCAACTGATGCGCCTTTCTTTCAGTTGATACAGATACTGGTCTGATGGGACTTGCGGGTAGCCGGGAAAATAATAAGCAGTAAGATCAGCTGCTGCAAAGCCCTGTGTAGCGCAGAACTCGATTACATCACTTAAAGTAATCTTGCCGCTTCTTAATGGTGCGTTAAACGAATACGCGTTCAGACTTAATTTAAAGCGGTTATTTGTTGCATTATCACTTTTTTTCTCATGCGGGCGGGAAAATCCAACTAACGGTAAGGCAGATAAGGCTACAGATGCCTGTATAAATTTTCTTCTTTCCAGCGCTGACATAAAGAGTGTTGATGTTATTGATTGGAATTGGGATTACCAATTTAGGACTTTTCCAATCATCGCTCTATATAACCTCGATCGGGAATAAGGATATCCCGAAACCAAATGAAATTTTGTGCCATGGAGATGTGAAGTCAAACCAGAAGCGGGATAGATGGACTTCAGGAAATGTATCAAGAATATGGAACATTTCTGCGGGATTCTTGATGCCCACCAAAAATCGGTGTGCATTTCCAGCAGCTGTCGGCTTGCGCTCGAAGCAAAAGGAACGAGAGTAATCTCGCATTTTGGCTTGATCTCGGGGCAGAAGTCCATAAAACGATTTTCGAAAAGGGATATCAATGACGATCGGCCACGACGAACGATTTACTTTACTTGTTTGGCTTTCTTTTAAAATTTAATCCGTTGAGTGCATTGGTAGCTGTCTTTTCACCCACGAGATATCCAGCTTCAATGGACGGTCTGTAGTGGATGCCGCCATATAACCTCGAAAGACCCGCTTCCTTGCCCGCCTCAATGAAACTTTTGAAACTTCGCGGAGCGTAGCCCAAATCATCATAGCTGTGATCAGTAAAGGATACATTATCTCCAAGGGTTTTTGTTAGTGCTGTAGCAGCGGCCATAGAAATTGATGCATGGGCAGCAGGATATTCAGGATGAGCAGGCGTAATAATAAGCGGAGTCCAGTCAGGTTGACCCATATATTTTCTGATATAAGTAACGGGTCGCAAAACGTTATAAGTGTATTTACCCTTCCAGCAGGCGCTGAAGCCATCCATTATGCCAATATTCATTTTTGCATAAGCTTCTGCGGCTTCAATCAAAGAAAGCTGTTTTGCATCCACGACCTGTTTTAAAATAGAAGCCCAATGGCCGGCAGCTCCATAATACCTTCCATCCGGAAAATCATCCCAGAACAGTGCCAATGCTTTTTGTTCCGGGGTAAGGTTTGTTGAGGCAGAATAAACTTCATTTACCATCTTGTAAAACGCGGATGTGGAGTCCGTAGAGAATGGAGTGGGAGGAACAGGTAACGTATTCTCCGTGCTGTTTTTAACACATGTTCGGTTGTTGTAAGCATAGGGTACAAGCGGTGCTCCAAATGCCGGCGGAGTGGCTTCCCATAGTCCATCACCCTTTGGCACCTCATAGGCGGGATGAGTCTTTGAAGAGCCGTCATTTTTAGACCAGTTTAATATGTTCTGTGCAACCGACTCTCCATAACCGGACACTTTTTGAATATGATCTTTGGTATAGCCCTGTTTGAAAAACATTAGCTCGTACGAATTTTTCAAAGAATCGATCATTTGACTCGCCCGGGCATTTGTACTATAAAATGTCTTAAGCATTGCTGCCATCGTAGCATTTGCACTGGCTTCCCAACAAGTGTTTTTATCAACATTCAATTTTGGAAGGGCGTCCAATTCCTGGAGTTGACCTCCCAGAGAAATATACCGGTTGTCGCCATTGACGATCGATTCGTATACTGCTATACTTATATAGGTAAACTGACGAAACAATTGTCCCTGGCTCAGGCCCTTCGTATCACGGACTAATCGAAGGTGTAAAGCAATATAATCTGACAAAAGTTTTCCGCTTCCCGGAGCTGTTATTTTCGGCGAGGGTCGAACACCAGAATTGGGGAATACAGCTGATGAGAGACAAATCAACAGACACAAGAAAAAGTATTTCATACTCATGTGGGTTTTTAGATGGTACAAAGCTATACGAAAGGCTGTTTACATCTTTCTTTAAAGATCAAACATGTTGCTAAATGAGTCACTTACGCTAAGCAACTGCAGATCAATGTTTCTTTTACTCGCTGCAAGGTCTCGCTCACAGAAATAGAAAAAATCTTCGCCGCATCTCACATGCGCTTTCGCATGGTCGCTTCTTAAGAACTGCTTGTAATTTCTCAAACTTCAGCGGCTCTTTACATCCCCTTTTTTAGTGATAAATCTCCACGATATGGGTATTTATTTTTTCTTCCGCGCAGGCCAATTTTGCGGCATAAAAAAATAATCATGAAACGAATGAAAAAAATTCTCGTTGTAGCAGGATTGCCGGG
>DAINQQ010000142.1:0-11435 GCA_036742645.1 Flavitalea sp. | reverse complement strand
TTTTTTTAGATATGAATATACCTACTCCTTTGGATATATTACGCGACCCGCTAACTCATTACATAGTTGCAATGTATGCGGTACTCATTCTCTGGGAAGCATTTTTCCCGGCACGGAAACTTGTAAAAGTTAAATACTGGAAAGTGAAAGGCATTGCCGTTTTCATTTTTTATTTCTTTTTGTCTTCGTATCTGCCGTTGTTTATTAATCCTTTTTTGGAACAATACAGGCTAATTGATCTTTCGGGCTTTGGAACTATCAACGGTGTGCTCGTTGGAGTTTTGTTGTATGAGTTCGGGGTATTTCTATGGCATCGGCAAATGCATAGTTCAAACTTTTTATGGAAAACATTCCATCAAATGCACCATAGCGCAGAGCGTTTAGACACGTACGGTGCATTCTTCTTTAGCCCGCTCGATATGATCGGATGGACCCTCCTATCGAGTGTGTGTTTTTCACTGATCATTGGGTTAAGCCCACAAGCGATTACGGCCACATTGCTGATCGTAAATTTCCTGAGCATCTTTCAGCATGCCAACATACACACTCCAAGATGGCTTGGTTACATTGTGCAGAGGCCGGAAAGCCATACCATTCATCATGCAAGGAATATTCATGGAAGCAATTACTCCGATCTTCCATTGTTCGATATCCTGTTCGGAACTTTTAAAAACCCTAAAACTTACACTCACGACACGGGTTTTTATGATGGGGCCTCAGGACGTATGAAGGATATGTTACTCTTCATAGATGTTTCAAAGCCGAAAGAAGTAAAAAAACAAAAAGCGAAGGCACGTGCACTGGATCTTACTTGATTAAATTTCATTATAGCGAAGGAAATATATTCTCTCGAAGTCGTTAAGTCCAGGTGCAGATCTTTGCCGCTTAACGCCCTTTTACGAGGTTTGTTAATCTCAGGGCTCTTCATCCCGCTGATTTTGTATCGTCATATTTTCCCACCAGGAAGTCGACTGAATGTGTTCTCGTAAATATATGACTTCGCCGATTAGTGGATGTAATAAGGCTACATTTTTCCGCTTTGCTTCTTTGAATACTCTAACCATAGGTTCATCCCATGCGTGTATTGACAGTGAGAATTTTGACCAGTGGACTGGAAGCAGCGCTTTCGCTTTAAGATCCTGCGCGGCTTGTACTACTTCCTCAGGCATCATATGAATGTATTTCCAGTTTTTATCGTACTGACCATTTTCAAGAATCGCGAGATCAAAAGGGCCGAACTTATCTCCAATTTCAGTAAAATGATCATCATACCCTGAGTCGCCACCAATATAGATCTTCGTATTGGGCGTTTGAAGAATAAATGACATCCATAAAGAACGATTTCGTTTTAAACCTCGTCCTGAAAAGTGTCTTGCAGGGGCTGTATTCACGATGAACCCATCATCCAGAATAATCTCTGCATTCCAATCCCTTTCAATGATGCTGTTCTTGTCAAAACCCCAATGCTCCAAATGCTCACCTACACCAAGTCCTGTGATAATTTTTTTGACCTTAGGTTTCAGTTTCACGATTGTATCATAATCGAGATGATCCCAATGATCATGCGTGATAAACAGGTAATCGATACCGGGAATGTCGTCAGGCGTATATACATCGCTGCCTCTGAAGCTCCTGGTAGTAAATTTTATGGGAGATGCACTGCCGCTAAAAACAGGATCAACAAGGATCTTTTTCCCATCAAGTTGCATGAAGTACGATGAATGACCGAACCAGACAAGAGCGTCTTTACCGTCGTCAAGTGCTAAAAGATCAACGGTTTTGGAGGGCAGGATTACATCCGGTTTCCCTCTTTTGCTTTTTCCAAAAAAGAATTCCTTCATTACCCCGTAATAGCTGACACCTTCCGTGAGTGCAGGAGTGTTACTTCGATTTTGAAACTGCCCGTTTTTATAATTTGGACTTTGTTGAATAAGGTGCAGACGTTCGCCTGATGAATCCTTTCCGAATTTTGGCTGTCGTAAAAAAGCAAAGATTGCAATCATCATCAGCATGATTATAATTAGTATCCCGATCAGCATGATTTAATTCATTTTTTATTAGTTAATTCGTTTAGGCGTTAGTTAAAAATCTCAAACCCGCTATATAGATGTTGAATCGTCTGGTCCGCACCTTAATTGAAGACGATCATCATTGGAAATAATTTTACATTGTCCGAATAAACCATCACTAAATTTAAATCCTCTGCATATGCGATCATTATTTCTTGTAACAGTAACAGTTTTGTTATCGTTTACGATTCTTGCACAAAGATCCAATTTCAATGGACTGGATTTGAACCTTGGTAATCTTTACAGGCTGTCTGATGCAAAGACAAGATCTATCAGCCCGGAAAATATAACCGGTCAACCTGGTAAGGGCGGAATGACACAACTCAAAGATGGTGTAAGTGGACAACAGGCTCGTGAATTGGGTGTTGGGTGGAAAGTAAATCCTTATACTTATATACCGGGGGGTCAAACGATTACCCTGGCAGAAATTCAGGGCCCGGGTGCGATTCAGCATATATGGATGACTCCAACGGGCAATTGGCGTTTTTCTATTATCCGCGTTTATTGGGATGACGAAAAGGAACCATCTGTAGAAGTACCCGTCGGAGACTTCTTTGGAGTGGGATGGGGCGAATATGCACATTTGAATTCTTTAGCAATCACGGTGAATCCAGGCAGCGCCTTCAATTCTTATTGGGTGATGCCATTTCGGAAAAAATGCAAAATCACCATGGAAAACCTCAGCGTTGATAGGATGACTGTATACTACCAGGTGGACTACGCGCTTACAAATATTCCAGACGACGCTGCATATTTTCATGCGCAATTCAGGAGAACCAATCCTACCCAGGGTTCTTTATATACGTTGGTGGACAGTATCCGCGGGAAGGGCCACTATGTGGGAACTTACATCGCGTGGGGAGTGAATAACAACGGATGGTGGGGTGAAGGTGAAATAAAATTTTTCATGGACGGCGATAAGGAATTCCCAACCATCAATGGTACAGGCACAGAGGATTATTTTTGCGGCTCCTATAATTTCGAGAATCGCAAAACCCGGCAATACCAGGAGTTCTCAACTCCCTACGCCGGATTACACCAGGTAATTCGGCCTGATGGCATGTATACTGCACAACAACGTTTTGGAATGTACCGTTGGCACATCGTTGACCCCATACGCTTCGAAAAGGATTTAAAGATCACAATCCAGGATCTTGGATGGAGAAGTGAAGGTCGTTATCTGCCGCAGCAGTCTGATATCAGTTCCGTCGTGTATTGGTACCAGACAGAACCCCATACCCCTTTTCCAAAGCTTCCTGAGAAAAATAAATTGGAAGTGAATTAGTGGACAGCGAACACTGAACAATTAACAGCATGTAAAGAGCCGGAACGGAAAATCACATGATGTGGGTTTGTAAAATGAACTGTGTCAGAAAATATTTTTGATCTAGTTTAAAAGAGGCGGTGTCGGCTCCATTCAAAGAGCAAGGCACCGCCTCTTTTTTACGGGACTCTATCATAAATTTGTTTTCATTCTGTCAGCAACTATAATTTTTAGATGCGAAGCTGAGATAGGCATTGTTCATTGTTCACTGTTCATTGTTCACTCTTCATTGCCCGACTCAAAAAAACCCCGCATAGACATGCAGGGTACTCAAAACTAACTTGCTTTATGAATATAGAATAAGACGGTATTCAGGAAGATTGCTTGCGCTCGCGGGATAATTTTACATGGGAGGGAAATATTGCGAATTTCGAAAGAGTCAGTTGCAGGAACTCACTGCTTAAACAGAAGGGCTAAGAAAGGGGTAAACTTTGCTTTTTCAGGCAGGCTATTACCTGAAAGCTTGTGGTTTTAAACGGAAAGAATAATTAATCGGCGTTGCGCCCTCGGTTCCAGATTATTTACCTGAGAAAGACTTACGAAAGTATTCGATGATCTTTTCATGGCTGTTTCCAGCATATTTGATCGCATTTTCAACATCCTTTGAGGAAACGTTGAATTTGGCCCGGAGAAAATCAACATCCCAACCCTTCTTGAGGGCAACAGGCATTCTTTTGGGGGATGCCAGGTTTGTAGTAGTGTCAGGCATAGCATTAGCGTTTCAATAATCCATCAAATTATTGTGCCAAAAATCGGAGTCGGGAATATCGTTTTCAAAGTTTATATTGGTGTGCTTACAATCACGATCAGGAATTTCTGGACTAATGACAACGATGGCAAGCCCATTTTTAATCACTTATATCCAACACTTGTATAAGATTTTATTCGGCCTGATCTTCCTCTGCAGCATTTCCGCGCGAGGCCAAAAGAAGAACGACCAATACAAACTTCATATTCATAAGGCCAGTTCCGCCATTCGGGTAGATGGCGTTATGGACGAAACCAGCTGGCAGGAGGCGGAAACAGCCGGCTCCTTTTTTATGGTTTTACCGATGGATACAAGCTTTGCAAGAGTGAGGACAGAGGTTAGAATGAGTTATGATGACCATCATTTGTACCTGATCGCCACCTGCTATCACGCGGTGCCCGGCCCATACTATGTTGAATCATTAAGAAGGGATTTCATTTTCGGCAAGAACGATAATTTTTTATTGTTTATGGACCCATTCGATGATCAAACGAACGGCTTCTCATTTGGAGCCAATGCAGCCGGCGCGCAGTGGGACGGTACGATGTACGAGGGAGGGAAAGTAGATCTTAATTGGGATAACAAATGGGAATCGGCCGTCAAAACTGATGATGAGAAGTGGGTGTTTGAAATGGCCATTCCTTTTAAATCGATCAGGTACAAGAATGGAATTAGGGAGTGGGGGATCAACTTCAGCCGTCTCGACCTGAAAACAACTGAGAAAAGCAGTTGGGCGCCGGTGCCTCGACAATTTCCAACCGCGTCGCTTGCTTATTCAGGAACACTGGTATGGGATCAACCCCCTCCGCGCGCCGGCCCAAATATTTCCCTCATACCGTATGCGCTTGGAGGCATTACGAAAAACTATGAAGCGGGGACTGCCGCGGATTACAAAAAAGAGATAGGTCTTGACGTAAAAGTAGCGGTCACCTCTTCCCTAAATCTTGATCTGACCGTAAATCCGGATTTTTCTCAGGTAGAGGTAGACAGACAGGTAACAAACCTTGACCGGTTTGAACTTTTTTTTCCGGAGCGGAGACAGTTCTTCCTGGAAAACGGTGACCTTTTCGCAAATTTCGGATACGCAACGATTCGCCCGTTCTTCTCCAGGCGAATTGGCCTGGAAGCACCCATCCGTTTCGGTGCCAGATTAAGTGGAAAACCAAATAAGAACTGGCGTGTCGGCCTTATGAATATGCAAACCGGAAAGGTCGATGCCATTTCATTACCCGCCCAGAATTTTACCGTCGCATCGGTGCAGCGAAAGGTATTTTCGAGATCAAATATTGGATTGCTATTTATTAATAAGCAATCGTTAAATTATCACCAGGATTCTTCACAGCCGTCCTATTCTGATTACAACCGAAATATCGGTGCCGAATACAATCTGGCATCGTCAAACAATTTGTGGACGGGGAAGATGATGTTCCTGAAATCTTTTAGTCCTGGTAAATCCGGAAAGGACATTGCCCATGCGGCACATCTTCAGTATTCAAGCCGCCGGCTATTTCTCTGGTGGCAACATGAGTATATAGCAAAAAACTACAATGCTGAAGTGGGCTATATTCCCAGGAGGAGTTACATAAAGTTGAACCCGCAGGTTGGATACACTTTTTTTCCGAAGAGCGGCAAAATCCTGAGTCATGGTCCCAAATATTTTTACGGAGTGTTTACGGATGAATCGTTTAACCGAACCGATGACGAACATCTTCTGGCATACCAGGTTGCTTTTCGCAATCAAAGCAGTTTGCTTGGATGGTTAGCTCATGACTATATAAAACTATTAGCACCCTTTGATCCTACGAATACTCAAAAGGATACGCTGGCGCGACATACGGAGCATCGCTGGTATGCATACGGGACGGATTTTGTTTCCAAGCCTCAAAGCGTTTTTACGTTTGGTTTCTCAACAAGGTATGGAGGTTATTATGCAAGCGGAACGCGCCTGAATCTTACCGCCGATCTTGGCTATCGTTTTCAGCCATATATAAGCCTCGCTGTGAACACGAGCTATAATCACCTTGCACTTCCCGCGCCATGGAATAATACTACCTTCTGGTTGGTTGGCCCGCGGCTCGATGTAACGATGACGAACAAGCTATTTTTCACCACTTTTTTTCAATACAACGGTCAGCTTAAAAACATGAATCTTAACACACGTTTTCAATGGCGCTACAGGCCCGCATCTGACCTATTCATTGTCTACACCGATAATTATCTGCCGTCGCCCTTCTCTGTCAGGAACAGGGCTCTGGTGTTGAAACTTACTTACTGGTGGAACATGTAATACGGGCTCATTTACCTCAAAATCATGAAGTTGTTTCCACACAAGAAACCCTGGATTTTTAGTATTTGGAGGTCTTTAATTCTAGCATTTCCTTAACGCACTTTTGGCTGGTTATTAACATCGCTAAACCCCCGTCTGGCGTTATTTATGTGATACAATTAATAATAAAATTAAAAGCTATGAAAAGAAGAAACCTTGGAATCGGCAGCTTGGCAGTGATCGCTTCGATCGTCTTGGCAGGATGTGGCGTTCAATCTTATGTTGAAAAAGATCCCTCTGTCGATCTTAAAAATTATAAAACGTTTGCCTGGATAAATGAGAAAGGTACAAAGCAGGAAGATGGCAAACCGTATAAGGATTTCAAAGAAACTTATCTTATGGATCTGGTTACAAGGGAGCTGGAAAAGAACGGATGGCATAGGGCCAAATCGAATCCGGATGTGTTAATTGATTATGACATCATGATTGAGAATGAAACCCGTCGCGAATCGGATCCTGTGTATTCCCGTTCGATGGTAAGATATTTCTATAATCCTTACACTGGACGGATAAATTCCTTGTATTATCCATCGCGCTATCTTGGAGAAAATAGCTATACCGTGCCCTATAAGTCAGGAACCATTACCATCAACATTGTTGATAATGATACTGATAAATTAATTTGGCAGGGTTGGGCTGAGACAGAAGTCACAAAAAAGAACATATCCCGGGAAGACATGGAAAAAATTGTAAAATCGATCTTTAAAAAGTTAGATGTTGCAATGCAATAATGGTCAGGACGTATTTCTAAAAGCCATCATTTTTTGGTGGCTTTTTTTATTCCCTGGCCGCTACGGCTGAGCTTGCATTAAATTGAAAAATAAATATCCACCCGTGCACTTTTTGGCATTAAATTTTGTAACTTTTAAGGACTGAGAATTATCCCCCTTACCCAAGATCTAATAGAGCAATTGCGAATTGTGAGGCCATCCTTATTAATTCATCAAAAAGCGCAAACTATGAAACCACATCAATCGCCCTTCATCAACAGGAAGAAAAAGACCATCGAGTTTTATATTGAAAACCCCTGTGCTGATCATATTTCGCTGACCGGTAGTTTTAATCATTGGGCAAAGGACGGATTGCCGTTAAAGCCTGAAACAGATGGCGTCTGGAAAATTGAAATCCCTATGCTCCCGCACGGGAAGTATCATTATAAATTTTTGATCGATGATCGTATGGAGACGGAGGACATCGATAATCAATATCGTGAACCCGATGGTGTTAACGGTTGGAATAGCGTATTGAACATATAATCAGGGTTCCTATATACCGCCCCGGGTTAAATTGTTTTCCTGGAAATCTTTCATTGGTTCCAGATCGAGTTCCATTTTTATGTTCGATCGTCTATACTCACTGAACGGTTCGAGTGGAGCTTCCTTGAAGCCTAGCTTTCGATATAATTGAATTGCAGGCTGGAGTTTTGTATTTGAAAAGAGGATGATTTTCTTTCCTTTTAAATCTTGCACTTTTTGAAACGCTGCACGACTAAGTGCCTCTGCGATGCCTTTCCGCCTGAAGTTCTCGTGGACACCCATTTTTGAAAACTCGTAAGTATCATCGTTCAGCTTAATCAGGGCAACAATTCCTGCCACAAAATCGTCGTGTATAGCTACCAGTATGGCGCCGCCTTTTTTAAGAATTGCTTCATCAGGATTGGTAAGTATATATTCATCTCTTGGTTCCATTTTAAAATACTTTTCAATCCAGACGCGGTTCAACGATTCAAAATATGACCGATGGCCTGGTTCATATTCAATAATTCGTGTCATAATTCATATTAGATTTTCAATGATCGTATGTTCTTTGCGTAGCTACAAATTTTTACCAAATATGAATATAGAAACATAGGAAGCGCATAGAGACCAGAACATTTATCAACTAAGTTTTCGGAGTCAGACTAATGTATGATTATTCTGCTGCAATAATTTTCCGATACGTAGTGTTTCAGTAATTAATATGTCAAAGTCTTCCAGTCGGCTCCTGTGATTTGTAATCGCAACCCGGATAGCGTATTTCCCCCCGAGCAACGTGTAAGACGGAGCCGCAATACCTTTTTCCTGCAATTCCATCAGGATATTTTTGTTTAAAGTATTCAACTCAATTTCTGAAACATTGCCCGGGTTATACCTGTAACAAACAATATTAAGAGGAACGTCGGCAAGTAATTCGAGATTATCCGAACTTTGAACGAGTTCGGAAAGAAACTGTGCCTGTCCCAGATTTTGGCGAACGAGTCGCTTATACTTTTCGATGCCATTCTCTTTCAAAGACATCCAAACCTTCAACGCTTTGAATCCTCTCGACAATTCCATTCCAAAATTGGAAAATGGCTCAGGTCCGCCTGCAAGGCCACGTTCATGACTTAGTAAGTAGTTTGCCGCAACTGAAAAGGCATTACGATGCGCCGCTCCATCGCGCATCAATACACAGGCTACTTCATAATTTACATATAACCATTTGTGGAAATCGAATGCGAGGCTATCTGCTTTATCAAGTCCTGCCAGCTGTTCTTCAAACTCGGGAAGCAGTCTTGGAATTGCACCAAACGCGCCATCAACATGAAACCAGCAGCCTTCCTGTTCGCATATAGATCCCAGTTCACTCAAATCATCTATCGCTCCCGTATTAACCGTTCCAGCGTTTCCGATGATACAGAAAGGTAACATTCCCGACTTCTTATCACTCTCGATCATTTCTTTCAGAAGATCTGTACGAATGCGGTATTGTTTATCAACTGGCACTAGCCGCAAAGAATGACTTCCGATTCCGATCACTTCTACGGCTTTTTTTACACAATTATGCGTTTCCGATGAAGCATATACAACCATTTGTCCATTTATCGCCCTTAATCCATGAGAACGAATATTTTCATTGTAATGATTTCTTGCAACAATAAGCGCAGTGATATTGGCAATACTGGCTCCACTTAGTAATATTCCTGTAGCCGCTTCAGGAAAACCAAACATTTGCTTGCTCCAATCAATCACCTGGTTTTCGACGTACACAGCCGCGTGATCACCGATCGCGTTGTTTGGATTCATTCCTGCAGCCAACATATCTGCAAGCATTCCTAACGGAGTACCACCACCTTCTACCCACGACCAGAACCGGGGATGAATGTTTCCTTTTGTGTATGGTAAGATATGTTCAACAAATTCCTTATAAACATCTTCAGCCCGGTGCGGATCGCGAGGTAATGGATGTTTAAAGTGTTGTTTAGTCTCTGCAGGTATTGGTTGCCACACCGGTCTTTGCCTCACCTGTTGCAAATAATCAAACATGTCATCGACCATTTTGTGACCAAGCATTCTTAAAGAATCCCAATCGCAGGGATCGAGTGTTTCCTGTTGTTCCAAAACCGTTACATCTTTCATTTTCATTTTTGTCAATTAAATTATCAGGTTACATTGCGCGTCCAAAACTGGCTATCAGCGGACACAAAATTCAATAATCAATTCCATATAAAACAGATTCAGTTTTTGTAATTTTGACTAGATCAGATTTTGTAATATGGGAAAGATAAAATTTACGTCCGCGGATCACATCTATGTTCAGGTAGCCGAAGGCATTGAAAAAATGATATCAGACGATACTCTCAGGATAGGGGATAAGCTTCCTTCTGTGCGGGTTTTGAGCGATGAGTACGGAATCAGCATGGGAACTGCATTCCAGGCCTACTACCATCTTGAAGGCAAAGGACTCATCGAGTCAAGACCAAAATCAGGATACTATGTACGTTTCAATCAACGCCGCTTTCCTGATTTGCCAAAAACATTCAGTGCTGAACCTATTACGAGTGAAGTCAGTATTAAAGATATGATCGCGGCAGTATACAAAGATTTATCGGCCACTGATGTCATCAATTTCTCTGTTGCAGTTCCTGCGCTGGAATTAGTTCCTGCTGCCAAACTCAATAAATCTGTCTTGCACGCCTTAAGAAATTCAAAAGATAACTGTCTCGGCTATGAACATGTACAAGGCAATCCTGACTTGAGAAAACAAGTTGCAAAACTGGCGTTCAATTGGGGAGGAAGCATAACGCCTGAGGAAGTCGTGGTAACGACAGGATGCATGGAAGCCCTTGTAATGTGCTTGCGCGCCGTTACTAAATGGGGTGATACAGTTGTTGTAGAAAAGCCGGCGTATTTCGGCATCTACCAGGCAATGGAAAGTTTAGGTTTGAAGGTCGTGGAAATTTTCACCGATCCTCAAACAGGTCCTGATCTTGATATGCTGGAAAAAATCCTGAAGAAGTTTCCTGTAAAAGCCTGCCTGTTTGTACCAAATTTCAGCAATCCTATCGGAAGTTGTATGCCGGATGAAAACAAACGCCGTCTTGTAGAGATTATTATTAAATACAACACGCCATTGATCGAAGACGATATTTACGGAGAATTGTATTTTGGTAAGAATCGACCACGGACTTGCAAATATTATGACAAAACAGGACTTGTAATGCATTGCTCGTCTGTTTCAAAATCCCTGGCACCAGGATATCGTGTTGGATGGGTCCTTCCTGGCAAGTTCTTGCCCATAGTCAAACAACTAAAACTCATGCATACAATCAGCAGCCCGACATTAACTCAGGCTGCGATGGCTCATTTTTTAAGTATCGGTAGGTATGAATATCATTTAAAAAACCTTAGGAGAGCATTGCACACGCAGTGCCTTAGGTACATGCAGGCAATTATGCAATATTTTCCTGCTGATACAAAAATCTCAAGACCGCAGGGAGGCTTTGTGTTATGGGTTGAACTGAATAAAAAAATCGACGCTTACAAGTTGTGTACCGAAGCGCTCAAACATCATATTTCAGTTGCACCCGGACAAATATTTTCTGCCAGCAGCGATTACTCAAACTATGTCCGTATTAGTTATGGCAAACCCTGGAGCGAAGATGTTGAATATGGAGTGATGATACTGGGAAAGCTGGCAAGAAAATTTGAAAATTTGAAAATTTGAAAA
>DAINQQ010000141.1:0-14683 GCA_036742645.1 Flavitalea sp. | reverse complement strand
ACAACGCTGCCAAGAAGGCTTTCATAATGAACCGGATCGGTGATTTTGGTTTTTTACTTGCCGTTTTCTGGATGATCGCTCAATTCGACTCCGTAAATTTTGCCGAAGTATTTGAAGCAGCTCCAACGGCATCTGTCGGAGTACTGACGGGCATTACTCTTTTGCTATTTCTTGGGGCTACAGGAAAAAGCGCGCAGATACCTTTATATACCTGGCTGCCCGATGCCATGGCTGGTCCCACGCCCGTTTCTGCGCTGATCCATGCAGCGACCATGGTTACCGCAGGTATATACATGATAGCCAGGAGTAATATCTTGTATACGCTTGCTCCTGTTTCCCTGACTGTTGTTGCCATCATAGGATTGGCTACAGCGATCCTGGCCGCAACAATTGCGTTGAAGCAAAACGATATTAAAAAGGTGCTTGCCTATTCAACGGTGAGTCAATTAGGCTACATGTTCCTGGCATTAGGCGTAGGTGCTTATACGGGGGCGGTTTTTCATGTGATGACCCACGCATTTTTCAAGGCGTTATTATTTCTTGGTGCGGGCTCGGTCATTCATGCCATGCACAATGAACAGGATATTCGCAACATGGGAGGGCTAAAAAAGTTTCTTCCTGTAACTCATTTCACTTTCCTGATGGGATGTATTGCCATCGCCGGTATTCCTCCTTTTTCGGGTTTCTTCTCAAAAGACGAAATCCTTGCAGCGGCCTTTTCGAAAAATATTATTTACTGGATACTCGGGGTATTGACGGCGGGGATGACCGCGTTTTATATGTTCCGGTTATACGCCTCGACTTTTTTGGGAGAATTCAGAGGCACTGAAGAGCAGCGCCATCATTTGCATGAAAGTCCTGCAGCTATGACCATCCCGTTAATTCTGCTTGCGATCCTTTCAATTGTAGGAGGCTTTGTTGGCATACCTGCCGTATTCGCTGAAAATGCTCATTCACTAGAGCACTTTCTCGCCCCGGTTTTTGCAGAATCAACCCGGTTGATCGAAGCACATCCTCTCGATCACAATACCGAATATATTTTGATGGGTGCATCAGTCACAGTCGCCGTCATTGCGATGTTTGTTGCCATTAATCGCTTTCGTAAAAAGCCTGATCTCCAGGAGCCATCCGGATTTGGAAAAGTTCTTGCCAACAAGTGGTATGGTGATGAATTGTACCAGGGGGCCATCATCAGGCCAATCAATACTTTCTCGAAATTTTTAAATCGCGGAATAGAAAAGAATTTCATCGATTGGATCGTGAACGGAATTGGAAGACTATTACAATACGGCAGCCGACAAATAAGATGGGTACAAAGCGGGCAGGTAGCAAGTTATGTGTTGTTGATGGTTGTAAGCATGCTTTTGTTTTTTGTGATACAGTTCTTTCTTTAATTTGAAAACCTGCCAGCCGGCAGGTTTGAAAATTTGAACGCAGAACAGAACCTCATACAACCTAGATTAATTTAAGCTTGACGATCAGGGCACGAACGATGAAGTGAGTGACACAACAGACGATGACCAGGGAACCGTCGCCGGGCTCATAACATAAAATTGAAACAAAAAGAATGATACCTGTTCTTCTGATATTGATACCCTTTGTGAGTGGTTGTATTTCCTTTTTTTTAAAAAGTGGAAATCAGGCAAGGGTATGGGCTTTACTGTCGTCAATTATCACCTGTATCGTTTCTATTTCAGGACTGGTATATTTTACCTCCAATGCGCAATGGACAGCAGACGTGGAATGGATTCCAGCACTTGGCAGCCATTTCGCTGTTGAGGGTGATGGATTGGGGAAATTGCTTACCCTACTGACGGCAGTTTCGTTTCCTATTATTTTTATTGCGACGTATAAAAGTTCTTACAGCAGGGCGAATCAATTTTTTGCGCTTATGCTTCTTAGCCAGGCGGGCCTCATGGGCGTATTTCTTGCTACGGATGCACTCCTGTTTTATTTCTTTTGGGAACTTGCTTTAATACCTGCTTATTTTCTTTGTTCGATATGGGGTGGTGAAAGAAGGATTCCTGTAACATTTAAATTTTTCATTTACACTTTTATTGCGTCGCTGATGATGTTGGTTGGGATTATTTACGTTTACACGAAAACGCCCGATCAGTCTTTTGCACTTAGTTCTTTTTACAATGCCAACCTTTCTTACCAGGAGGAATCCTGGTTATTCTGGTTATTTTTTATCGCGTTCGCTGTGAAGATGCCAATTTTTCCTTTTCATACATGGCAACCTGATACGTACGAACAATCTCCCACCGCAACGACTATGGTGTTGAGCGGTATCATGGTAAAAATGGGAGTGTTTGGCGTCATGCGTTGGCTGGTGCCCGTACTACCAACGGCCAGCTGGGCATGGGGCGATGGTGTTTCAACCCTCTGTGTGATCGGGATGATTTATGCCTCTTTGATCGCAATTCAGCAGGACGATCTGAAGCGACTGATCGCATATTCGTCTATCGCGCATATTGGTCTCATGTGCCTGGCAATATTTGCGACGAATACTGTGAGTATGCAGGGAGTCATGATCCAGATGTTTAATCATGGTATAAACATCATTGGATTATGGATCGTGGTTGAATTGATCGAAAGGCAATTCAAAACGCGGAAAATTTCCGAGCTCGGAGGGCTTGCGCAGAAGGCTCCGGGTTTAGCTATCCTGCTCGTTATAGTGGCTCTTGCCAATGTAGCATTACCATTGACGAATGCATTTATCGGAGAATTTTTGATGTTCACTGGTATATTCAGTTCTGCCGCTACGAAATACAACGTGGTGTTCGCTGCAACGGCTGGAATTACAATTATACTATCTGCCATTTACACTTTAAATATGATTCAAAGAGTTTTTTATGGAAATACAAATACGCTGACGGCAGAAGCAAAAGATGTACGGCTAAATGAAAAAATGATTTTAGGGATCATCGTTATAGGTATCATTATCATTGGAGTGTACCCGAAACCGATTTTGAATATAACACAGGACGCAGTCGATTCCATACTATCACGAATGGTCACCAAACAACTTTAGGAAGAACGAGTATGAACGCAATTGTAATATCGGCCTTAATGGGAGTCGTAATGATGTTTAGCGGCATTCTGACCAAACGAAATTCTACAGTCAGGTATATCGCTATAACCGGGTTGATCATATTGTTAATATCAAATGTTTTGGAACTTGGAGGAAGCAGGTTTTTTGATTTTGATGTTCGCAACATGTTAAGCTTTGATAGCTTCAGTCTGCTATTCAATACGATTGCTTTTGGCAGTACGTTGATATTCGTTTTGCTTTCAGGAAAGGATATGGAAAAAGTAGGTGTTCATGTCGCTGAATATTATGCGCTTATTTTTTTCATTTTATGCGGTGTTGGTATCTCGTCTTCCTTCAATACACTGCTTATGCTTTTCCTCGGTATAGAAATTATATCAATACCCCTTTACATTCTGACGGGCAGCGATAAGCGTAACCTCAAGAGTAATGAGGCTGCACTTAAGTATTTTCTGATGGGCTCTTTCTCTACGGGATTGATGTTGATGGGTATTGCACTGATATATGGAGCACAGGGAAATTTTATAATTGGGTATGGTGCTAAATCCCTGTCTCCCTTAATGGGGGCGGGATTACTAATGCTTTTGTTCTCAATGGCTTTCAAAGTGTCTGCCGCACCGTTTCATTTTTGGACACCGGACGTATATGATGGTGCGCCTACTGTATTCACCTCATTTATGGCGACTATTGTAAAGGCGGCTGCTTTCATCGCTTTTATCCGTTTGTTCTCGGGCAGTTTTGGCAATGTACACCCGCAATGGCAAATAATAGTAGCGATAATTACCGCGGCAACTTTATTGATTGGCAATATCACTGCAGTGTTTCAACAAAGCGTAAAAAGGATGCTGGCTTATTCCAGTATCGCCCAGGCTGGCTTTATGATGTTTGCACTGGTTGCACTAAATAATAAGGCATCTGAAGGATTGATATTTTATACCGCAGCATATTGTCTTTCCACAATCGGGGTATTTGCGATTCTGATAAAAATGAAAGACTATACTTTCGAAGGATTTAACGGACTTGCAAAGAGTCATCCTGTCCTTGCAGGAACGAATGCGGTCTTTTTGTTATCACTTGCCGGCATTCCCGCCACTGCTGGTTTCATGGCAAAGTTTTATATGTTATCAGCGGCTATCAATAACGGTCATGTATTGTGGCTGGTAATTCTTGGAGTAATTTGTGCAGCGATCAGTGTATATTATTATTTCCGCGTTATCCAGGCAATGTATTTCAAGGATGGCGAAGTACAAGAGATCAAAACTACACCCGCTTTCAGAGGTTTGTTGATCGGCATTGCTGCAATTGTCGTGATCCTGGGTATTTTCCCCCAGTGGCTACTTGATAACCTGTATTACTTTATTCCCGATTTGTAAAATTTGAAAATTTGAAGATTTGAGAATGACCGACGGGGAATGCGAAAGGAAGAGCAAAAAAACCGGGGTGGCAAAAATAACAAAGTACAAACAGCAGTATCCATTTTTCAAATTTTCAAATTTTCAAATTTGTATTCTTAACTGTCCACCCATACAGGTTAAACTTGTAATTTAGAGACATGAAATTCCTGGACACTTTTCTGCTGGCTTTTCGCACGGTTCGTGGAAATAAGCTGCGTACGGGAATTACTGTTGCAATTATCGCTTTCGGCATCATGGCGTTAGTGGGTATAAAAACTGCCATTGAAGCCATGCAACAAAAATTTATTGAAAGCTTTTCCTCAATGGGTGCAACTGGTTTCACCATCCGTTATAAAGAACCGCGTTTTCATTTTGGCGGTGGAAACGACGAACTAAAGAAAGAAAAAAAGGGTCAGAAAAAGGAGAAAAAATCGAATATCGGGAAACCGATCACCGAGCTTCAGGCCGAAACATTCAAGTCGAATTTTGTGTTCCCAGCCAGGGTGAGTCTGAATTTATTAGGCACCCGTGATGCTGTTGTTTCACTGGAAAATAAAAAATCCAATCCCACAGTAAGAGTCTATGGCGGGGATGAAAATTATATCGACCAAAACGGTTATACACTTGATTATGGTCGTAATATTAATTCGCTCGATATTGAGTCCGGAAGGAATATCTGCCTGGTAGGGACAGACATCGTAAAGAGATTTTTTGGAGGTAATCCAGAGAGGGCAATTGATGAAATAATCAGGGTGAACAATATTCCTTACAGGATAGTTGGCATCATGGATGAAAAGGGCACGAGCATGGGTATGAG
The DNA here is from genome assembly GCA_036742645.1 of Flavitalea sp. GTDB lineage: Bacteria > Bacteroidota > Bacteroidia > Chitinophagales > Chitinophagaceae > Flavitalea. Next base: position 9,420 of record DAINQQ010000141.1, on the reverse strand, counting down.
TTGGGACAATGTCGTTATCACTTCTTATAAAAACGTGCGACGTTTTTTCAATTCCAATCCCAATGCTTCCTTTTCGATCCAGATCAAGGTAAACGATATTAAGCAACTTGAAGGCGCGATCGGCGAAGCTACCGGAACCTTCCGCCCTATCCGCAAACTTTCAGTGACTGAAGACGAAAATTTCGCCATCGATAAAAGCGAGGCTTTCGTTGAAATGCTTTTGAGTCAGTTGAGTTGGCTAACCGGGGCGGCACTGGTGATCGGTATCATTACACTGGCTGGAGCCGCGATCGGCTTGATGAATATCATGCTCGTAGCCGTTACTGAACGCACAAAAGAAATCGGGGTGTCGAAGGCAATTGGAGGAAAGCAACGAAATATCCGAAGACAATTTTTGTTCGAGGCTATGATCATAAGTTTGATGGGGGCATTTTTTGGAGTAATACTCGGCGTTTTTATCGGTAATATTGCTGCGCTGTTGATGGGTACGAACTTTGTAATACCGTGGAACTGGATGTTTATTGGTATTCTTATCTGTTCAATAGTCGGTTTACTGGCCGGTCTGTATCCCGCACTAAAAGCCTCCCGACTGAATCCGATTGAAGCACTACGGTACGAATAATAATTTGAAAATTTGAGAATTTGAAAATTTGAAAAAAAATTGAGAATTTGAAAATTTGAAAAATGAGCAGCCGGGAGGAATAGGGCACGCAAAGACCCGAGGTGCAAAGTTTAAATGCATTTTTGTTGGCGTGTTGACGAGAAACCCATCTCTATTTACAATTTCAAATCTTCAAATTTCCAAATTTGCATTTTCAAATTTCAAATTGGTTTAAATATTCTATCAAGTCTTTCACTTAGGTCCTGTAAATGGTAGCGGCTCATTTTATCGGAATATCCAGGCAGCGCGGCATTAATCTCTAACTTCAATGATCGCAAGATTCCCTTTGCTACCGACATGATATCTGATTTCTTTGGGTCGATAGCTGGACCGAAGAGAATGACTATACCACCACCCGTGGCGGCCGGTGTTGACGGTGGATTTACAATAGCACCCAATCGCTCAACGAAAGACTTTTGAAGGTTGCGACGGTAATTGTCGATCGGTTTGTGATTGGCCAATTCAATCCAAATCCCCCGTTTTAAATCTTCCATATATTCATCTACCCTGTAAGCGTTTTCATCTCGATTATACGAAGATATCAGGCGCTGTAAGCGTCCCGAACTTAATAATGAGCCAAGGATGTTATCTTGTAGCGTGCTGATGCGGTCCGACGTCGGCGCCGCGATTTTGTCCAAAATCATTTTGTTCATCAACCATTCAGGTGTTTGAAAAAGATGGGTATGTAAGAACTGGACGGCTTCTTTCTGCCTTGCTTTCGGAGTAATCGTGTACACCGGCCCTTCCTGCTCAGTAGTTTTGAAATCGGTTCTGATGCCTCCGATAGTCGTTAGCACATGGCCCATGTAACGGCTGTACTGTGAGATAACCTCGTTATACACTTCGTTCATGTCATCAAAAGTTTCGCCTTTTTCGTTTAGCCAGACAGGCAATTCTGGTACGATTCGTTTCAAATTTTTGATACCATATTCGCTAGCTTTTATAGCATTGTCGCCCAGATCTTCGGTTTGTGCGCGGGGATCCATGCCATCCTGGTGGTAATAGCGGAGGCGAGGATTACTGTAGCGCGATTTCACCCAGTCGTTTAATATCTGCTTTTCCTCTTCTTCTGTTTTATCAAGCAAACTTTTATAGCCCCATTCAATAGCCCACAAATCATAATCTCCGATTCGAGGATATAATCCGATAGGATCGATCTTGTCTTCCGGCTGGGCCACGTAATTGAACCGTGCGTAGTCCATGATTGAAGCGGTATGACCGTTTGCTTCCAGCCACGCTTTATCGCGAAGCTTCTCTACAGGCGTTGCCGATGACGAGCCCATATTGTGTGGCAAGCCGAGTGTATGACCTACTTCATGGGAAGAGACAAAGCGAATCAGTTCACCCATTAATTCATCATCAAACTTTGCCTTTCGTGCACGCGGGTCGCTCGGTGCGGCCTGCACCATATACCAGCTTCGGAGCAGGGTCATCACCTTATGAAACCAATTAATATGTGACTCCATTATTTCCCCACTACGTGGGTCGTGTATATGCGGTCCCTGCGCATTGGCAATGTCTGAAGGTTTGTACACAATCGCTGAAAAGCGTGCGTCTTCCAGGCTCCAGGTTGAATCTTCAGCTGCCGTTGGAGCCACCTTGCCCATAATGGCATTTTTAAACCCGGCTTTCTCAAATGCCTTCTGCCAGTCGTTTACTCCCTGGATCAGGTATGGAATCCATTTTTTCGGCGTGGCAGGATCGATATAAAATACTATCGGCTTTTTGGGTTCGACCAGATCGCCTGTTTTAAATTTATCAAGATCCTCGTCTTTTGGTTCAAGTCGCCACCTCGTAATCATGCTGACGTTTTTCACACCTTGCGGGTCGGCATCAAAGTCCGTATAGCCGGTGGTGAAATAGGCTACTCTGTCATCATAGTATCTCGGCCGCATGGGAACAGCAGGTAATAGGAGAATTGAGCTGTTCAATTCAAACGTCGCGTTCCCCGACGGTCCCTGCGGAGCAATGCCGGGAACAGGCGAGAAGGAAGATCTGTTATAAGTCTTGACAGTCTTGATCTCCACATTGATTGGGTAAGACTTAACATCTACAACATACGATTTATCAGACTGCACGCCGCCTATACGTAAAGCAGTCTTAAAAAAAGAACCAAAGAACAGGATATCATTGTCACCATTGATAAATTCAGTGAATTCAATTACAGAACCGGTTGAATCTTTAGAAAAAGCTTTGATATCAAATGCTGCCGCGATCGGTTGTATGTTAGAGTTCATGACCGATTTATACATCGGTTTTGTAGAATCTTTTGCATATACGGTGAAGGATATCTTGCGAAGAAAGATTTTGTTACTGGGTCCTCGTTCAAAGCGTATCACGTTTTCATTGATCTCGTCACCGGCGTAACCAAAGAAACCCGCCCTTGTATCGGCAGGTGCTTTTGAAATCCTGTTTACGATGAGGATATCGCGGCCCAGCGCGGAGTCACCAATTTCAAAAAACCATTTATCGTCAATTCTGTGAACATAAAACAGCCCCTTTTTTGTAACTGCCTTATCCGTAATAACATCTTTATAAGGCTTGGGCCCGGTCTTGAAAGAAGAACTACTTCCTGGCGGAGTTATTGGTGGTAATGTAGAAGGTGTCGTGCTTGGTCTCCTATCCTGCGCTGCAACAATAGCCGTTAAACATCCTGCGATAAGGACTAGGCACAATTTTTTTACGTAACAAAAAATACTCTGCATTATCAATAAAGGTTTAATCAGTGAAGATAGTAAAAAGGCATTGAGGTGATAACCGTTCAGGGATTGAAAATATGTGTTGGCACAGTTCTTTACCAATTTAAAATGAAACCTTTTTTCAGTTGATATTATTGAATCAAATGGCCTATTTTTAATTTTGCCATTTAATAAATTCCTTATCTTGTGTGCCCTTGAAAATGGATTTTTCCGAAATAAATTGATTGCACAAAAAAGTTTTTCTGTAGAATTGTAGGGCTAAAATATCATCTACCCATAGATCAATTTTTTAAACACTAAAAACAAACAATCATGGCTGAAACAAGACCAACTGCAACTGCCGTTAAGAGTGGCACATCTGTTCAACCCGTAAAGAAAGGGAATTCCATTTCATGGATTGCTCCTGTATTATGTATCATTCTTGGTTTCATTATCTGGCGTTTCGTGTTAGGTAATCCGAGCAACTTTACCAATCCCGATCCTGCCGGTGGTTTTTGGCCTGATCACAAAGGACCTAAAGGCGGATTGGTAAGAATGTACGAGGGTGGTATCATCGTACCGATCCTTATAGCCTGTTTTTTAGTAGTAGTAGTTTTCGTGATCGAGCGGTTGATGACTATTAGCAAAGCGACTGGAAACGGAAATATAGCCGAGTTTATCCGTAAGGTTCAATACCATCTTGCGAATAAAAATGTTGACCAGGCTATATCTGAGTGCGATCGTCAAAAAGGAAGTGTTGGGAATGTGATGAAAGCCGGGTTGCGTAAGTATAAAGAAATGATCACTGATACGGAACTGAATACAGAGCAGAAAGTAATGAATATTCAGAAAGAGGTGGAAGAAGCCACAGCTTTGGAATTACCTATGCTTGAAAAAAACCTGGTGTTCCTGTCCACCATCGCTTCGGTGGCTACATTGCTGGGTCTGTTGGGTACGGTGCTGGGAATGATCACATCCTTCGCTGCACTCGGAGCCGAAGGTGGTGGTAACGCTGCTGCCGAATTGTCGAGAGGTATCTCCGAAGCATTATACAATACAGCCCTCGGTATCGGTACTTCAGCTGTTGCGATCATCATGTATAATATCTTTACTACGAAGATTGATTCTATCACATATGGTATCGATGAGTCTGGCTTTACTTTGACCCAAAGCTTTGCTTCGCTTTATAAGTAAAAAGAAGTAAATTCATAAAGGAACTTATGGAAATTGGCAGACCCGGAATCTTATTTGACAATTGAAATTTATTAATCATGCCAAAAGTTAAAGTGCCACGTAAGAGTACAGCGGTTGATATGACGGCCATGTGCGATGTTGCTTTTCTTCTTTTAGCTTTTTTTATCCTTACCACCAAATTCAAGCCGGACGAAACACTTGCTGTCGTGACACCGAAATCTGTTTCTACCAAAGCAGCTGAACAGAAGGATGTAGTCTTGATTACGATGGATAAAGATGGAAAGGTGTATTTTTCGGTATCTGATGACGCAAACGCAGAAAAGGGAGATATTATAGATGCAGTGGATCAGTTAAAAGGTTTAGGTTTAACCGACAAGGAAAAAGCTGCCTTTAAAAGAACAGCTTCTTTTGTCGGGGTTCCTTTTAATCAATTGAAATCTTACCTGCAACTCAGTCCTGATCAGATAAAGAATTTCAAATCGCCCGGCATTCCTGTTACAGATACATTGAACAATGAATTGGTTATATGGATGAGAGCCGCAGCTACAGCCTACCAGGGATCTAAAATGAATCTGATGGTTAAAGGGGATAATGAGGCGAAATATCCATCTTTCAAAGGGGTTATTGATGCATTTAAGAAAAATGAGATATTCAAATTTGCAATGATCACAGATCCTGAGAATGCACCTCCAGGAACTGAGTTATATAAGATACGTGAGAAGGGTGCAACTCCGGAATAAATAAACTTTATCTGTTAACAAAAAAAAATAAGCTATATGGCAGAAATGGATACCTCTGGTGGTGGAGGACATAAAAAAGGACCAGGCGTTAAAAAAGCGAAAAAACTATCGACCCGGGTGGATCTTACACCGATGGTTGATCTGGGCTTTCTTCTCATCACTTTTTTCATTTTCACCACAACCATGAGCCAGCCAACGGCGATGCGTTTATTCCTTCCAAAGGATACTGAGAAGCCCGAAGAGCAAAACAAGGTGAAGGCATCCGGCGCTCTTTCGATAATGTTGGCTAAAGACAATAAGATTTTTTATTATGAAGGAGAACTGTTGCCAGATGGATCTAATTTTAAATCCACCAATTTCAAAGAGGTGAGGGATGTAATTATCAATAAGAAAAAGTCTACTGATCCCAAAGATTTTGTCGTGGTAATCAAACCTGGTCCTGAAGCGACTTACAAAAACACGGTAGATATACTGGACGAGATGACGATCAATGATGTGAAGCGTTATGCGATGGTAGACATATTTCCCATAGAGCTCCAGTTGATCCGTGCTTCAGAAGGTGGTGGACCGATGCCCGCTGCGGCTGCTCCTGCCCCTTCTAATTAAGCAATTATGTATGGAATTTTAAATTGAGTGCATCTTAATACAAATCACTAACATGGAAGCAAACAAAATTTTAAGCGCGGATATTCTTGATATCGTCTTTGAGGGGCGGAATAAAGACTATGGCGCTTATGAGCTGCGTAAAACGTACAACAGACGATTGACGATTGCTCTAATCGCAATGGCTGCTTTATGCATTTTGCTCTTCGTTGGATACATCCTTGCTAACACGATCTCCGCTGGAGAAGACAAGGCGGTTGTAGTTCAGGATGTTCAGTTGGAAGAATTGAAACAGGAAGAGAAAAAGGAGCAACCTCCGCCACCGCCTCCAAAACCACCAGATCCGCCAAAAGTGGAAATGGCAAAGTTTACTCCTCCTAAAATTGTTAAGGATGAAGAGGTAAAGGAAGAGGAGAAACCACCAGAAATTGAAAAGCTCGAGGATACCAAGATAGGTACCATTAACCAGGAAGGTGTGAAAGATGAAGGTATTGTTGCCCCTCCGGTTTCCGATGAAGGTAAGGGTGTGGTAGAAGCTCCTAAAAAAGTCGAGGAAGATTGGGATAAGACCTTTACTAAGGTGGAAATTGAATCAGAATATCCTGGAGGTTCAGCAGCATGGCAGCGTTATCTGCTTAAAACCATAAGATACCCACAAGAAGCCCAGGACAATGAAATACAAGGAACGGTTGTTGTTCAGTTCATTGTTGACAAAGCCGGGGTAGTTAGTGATGTGGAAGCTATCAGTGGTCCTAAAGAATTACGTGATGAAGCTGTGCGTGTAATTAAGAAAAGCGGTCAGTGGACACCGGCCGTACAAAACGGTCGCCAGGTGAAATCCTATAAGAAACAACCTATTCAGTTCAGATTAGAGACAGAAGGTTAGCAAGCACGAATTAACGCTAATTGGAACTAATTTTCGCTAATAGTCCCCGCCGATGGCGGGGATTTTTTTTGCATAAATTAACCGGGGTTGTCAGAATCACTCGGACTGTATACGCTAATTTCTGGTTTTTCAAACGTAGAGTCAAGATTGCCCAGTTCAGACTCTCAATAGCGTCAATTAGCTCCAATTAGTGTTAATTCGCGTAAAGAAATGTAAAAATGAGGCTTTTAGGTTGGGATGATACCATCGTTGCCCTGGCGACTCCTCCCGGAATCGGAGCAATCGGTGTTATAAGAGTCAGTGGTAAAGAAACTTTCGGAATTGTCAACGCATTATTTCCTTCAAAAGATTTATTGCAACAACCTTCACACACACTGCATGTTGGACTGGTAAAAGACGGTGACAAAGTATTGGATGAAGTTGTGGTATCACTATATAAGTCACCACGGTCGTATACAGGTGAGGACGTTATTGAAATCTCTTCCCATGGTTCGCCTTTTGTTTTGCAGCAAATTATTGACGCCTGCATTAATAAAGGTGCACGTCTTGCTAAGGCAGGTGAATTCACTCAACGCGCATTTTTGAACGGTAAGTTAGATCTTGCACAAGCTGAAGCCGTAGCAGATTTGATCGCATCGAACACAGAAGCTTCAAGCAAAGCAGCATTAAACGCAATACGGGGTGGATTTTCTCTCATTCTAAAACAACTGCGGGAACGACTCTTACAATTTTCAGCACTCATTGAATTGGAACTTGATTTCTCACAGGAAGATGTTGAATTTGCTGATCGTACACAGTTTTATTCGCTGATTACGGAAGCACAAAAAACTACACAAGACTTGTTGGAATCGTTCAAGCTGGGTAATGTAATCAGGAATGGTGTCCAGATCGCAATTGTAGGTAAACCTAATACCGGTAAATCAACTCTATTAAATGCCTTGTTGAATGAGAATCGTGCAATTGTGAGCGATATAGCTGGCACCACGAGAGATACGATCGAAGAGTTAATAAATATTGATGGTATTATTTTTCGTTTGATCGATACGGCGGGTATCCGGGAGCATACGAGTGATATAATAGAAAAGATTGGAGTAGAAAGAAGCCGTGAAAAAATTCAACAGGCTGACCTTGTCATTTACTTATTCGATATTACCACAGAAACAGAAGAAGATCTCGCGCAGGTAGTTCATGATTTTGAAAAGCAGCAGGTGAAATATTTATTGGTAGGCAACAAAGCGGATCTGATTAGCGAAAATCAGCATATTCCCATTTCGAAAAATTCAAGCCCCGACATTCGTGAAAATTTGCGTCTTGACATTCGCGAGAATCCGCGTCTCACCATTCGTGTGTCGGCAAAGTTGAACCAGCATATCGACCTCTTAAAAGAAAAGCTGGTCGACGTCGTGTTACAGGGAAATGTCCAGTCAGAAAATGCGATCGTAACGAATGCTCGTCACTACCACGCACTAAAAGAACTTTATCAATCCTTAAAAGATATTAAAGAAGGATTGGATAATAGAATTCCAACAGATCTCATCGCATTAGACATCCGCAGAGGATTACATTATTTAGGCGAGATCACTGGGGAAATTACGAATGAGGACCAGCTGGATTATATATTTAGCAAGTTTTGTATTGGAAAGTAACCGAACAAACAGATAAAAATAAAGACACATCAAATATTACAACTCCAATTCGGAAAATTGAATTGAATCCTGAGATTGTGCTTGCAATTTTGCAGCTGAGTTAAGGCAATAAGATCTTAACAGACTCATTTATTTCAGTAGCATTTGTTTGCTGTCTGCCTGCGTTCCATCAACCCACAGACTATAAGTATAACTACCAGCTGCAAGTGTGTTGGCATTTAAAGTAATCTGGCCTCTTCCCTTTCCGTTCAGTGAAATGCTCTTCAGTAATTGTCCTTTCATGTTTGTGATGGTCACCTTTGCGGAACCACTATTTTCAGGCAGATAATATCTGATCACGGTATTGCCATTGAATGGGTTCGGATTGTTCTGTTCCAGGTAGGCGCCGGAGAGATTTGCATTTGTATTATCTAATCCGTTTGAATTAATACCTTGCCCTTTTGACAACCGCGAAACTATTTCTTTCAATTCGTTTAGCTCATTTTTTAGTTCCTCGTTTTCTGCACTGAGTTCCTGTACGGCCTTTACTAATGGTACTACGAATTCACCATAACGCAAGCCATAGAAGTCTTCCTTGTTCTTGGGTGCATCTACACCGCTAAAATCATAATTGAGTTTTTTGGCCGCTTCTTCCACTTCCTGCGCTACAAAACCGGTGTATACAACCTTGCCTTTTTCTTGCCTGGCTTTCTGTTCTTCGGCAGAAGGTGAAACAGCATCTGTGAGTTTAGCTGCTTCGCTTTGTAATTGCGGCCGGTTGGCTTTCCGTTTACTGTCAATGCCGCTCACATCCAAGGTATAGGTCACCGGCCGTAGTTTGGTGATGAACGTCAGGCCGGGTACATCTTCTTTCACGTTCTTCTTATACCTGCCGTCTGAGAAAGCCGTCCATCCTACCTGACCACCAATCGAGTTTACGTCCGGGTTGCCAAGGCGTATTTGATTGGAAGCGGTCACCACGGCCCAATAACCGAGAGCCATGGAATTAGTTACCTCCGTACTGGCCCAACTT
>DAINQQ010000140.1:0-14742 GCA_036742645.1 Flavitalea sp. | reverse complement strand
ATTTTGGGACCGTTCGCATATTTATCCCGTAAGGGCCTGATGGTCCGTAACAGCCAATAAAACTCAAATATTGCCGGCAACACGGTAGTATATGAAAGCAATTGCCAGGAGATATTTCCAAAGTTGGTGAATATCTTGTCATTTGGATAATACCAATTTTCGAGAACAAAGAAATTCTGGTATTCAAAAACAAACCAACTGAATGCCGACGTAATACCGAGCAGTTTCATGGTAACTGGGCTCGAAGAAATTAGAGAAACTCCATTGTTCCTCTTATACACGATTCCATCCAGCACAAAAATAAATGCCCACCATAAAGGCACAAAGGTGTAATGTTCCGCGGGAAAAGCCCATTTGAATCTACCCCACATAAATAACCAGCTTAACAATAGAATGATCATCGCTGGCCAAAACCAGGAAGGATATCCGCGTGAGATGGGCGGCGCAATGTTCTTTGTTATTGCCTTCTTAAAACCAAATAGCCCTGGAAAAAGGAGAAAAACGAGGAAGGCAAGTGCCACGATGCTATATAAAATGAAGACAGTAAGATTGAAGGGTGGATCATCCAGCACTTTTTTTGCAGGGAAAAAACCATATCCCGGTGGCATGCCACCCCATTTGAGATAACTCCCGATGACAGGTAGAATGAATAGCAATACAAATGAAACAATCAGAAGCTTTTTATTCTTCATGTTGGGCTAGGGGCAGTTAGTGGGAAATCGTTCGGGCTCATGATAAATTTAAGGAAATAATATTGTAAAAATTATTTTAATGCAAGTCGGTACTTCTAATTGTACCTCTCGTGTTCTTTTGAAAACCCCCTCCACAATCAACAGGTTCACCAAGAAAGACGCGACGAACACAAAGCGTGATCATTAGTTGAAAACTTTAGAAAAACTTCTGCGTCATTTCATACGATTTGCTTTCTTCCATCCTTGTGGCGGTTGAATAGTTCCGCAGGTTGGGCCGCCATCTTTGCCGCCACTTCCCGGGAGAGTCGCTAAGAGACAATCGTCATCGGTGAAGCGTTCAAAAAGGCTGCTGGTAATACCTTTCAGTGGAATTTTTAATCTGCGGCCCCACTGTGTTCCGGTTTGTCCTGCATAGGTGCCAATGTCAATATAGATAAAGCGTTCGACTGGTGAGCCATGAGTGAAAGGACCGAAAAAGACCGGGCGACCTTCATCGAATTTTATTCCTACAGGAAATTCAAAAGTTAGATCGCCTGAATTTGCCAATTGCTTTTGTATTGTCTCATAGTTACTCCCTTTCCCCTTTTGAAGACCATACACCACTCCCGGTGTTGGCTTTTGTAGAATGATCTTGAGTGTAAGTTGAGTTGCCATTTTTCTGATCGAAGGATGTAAAATTAGAGAAGAGGAGATTTGCTTATGCAAGTGTCAACTGAAAACAGTTAGTCCTTATGTTCTTTGTGTGCATTCTCTTCGTGTCCTTTTGTGTTATTTGTTTGTTCTTTGTGAACCATTGATTGTCCAGCAAAGGGTTCACGAAGAACATGAAGGAAGTTACGAAGACCGAAGGGAAATTTGCCCTTCATTCAAACTGCAAAGCAAAATATTTTTCAAATTCATGAAACCGAACTTTTATCGGAGACCAGGACCACTTTTCCATCTTGCCACTATCATAATCGAGCCGGCAGAAATTCGCATTCCAACGCGTGCCGCTGTGGGGAGGAACATTGCCAAAAAAGTTTAATAGAGCATTTGGAAAGAATAACTCTGCAGTCCATCCCTGTATCGCACTATTGTGCATTGCAGACCCACCGATAAGAGTCACTTTTTTCACCACTTTAATTTCTTCATAACCCCAGGGCACTCCCTGTCCAAGTTTACCGTTGCGGTTGGATATCAGTAAAACCAGTTCCTTACTCAAAGGGCTTATTTCATACTCAAAGTAGATGGGCTCAGTTGGTATCGGGTGAAAAAAAACTTCGAAGACGTCTCCGTTGTACAGCTTTTCAAAATCGTTATTATATGTTGATGTGATCTTTTGATCCTCCCCGCTGTAGAGGACATATATACCTCTTGAAGAATATAGAATCTTGATTTTTGTTTCAAGTTGCTTCGTTGATTTCTCAATCTGGTTCAGCGGCACCCATTTCGTTTTCTGCCATTCACTGTTATCTCCTTTACCGTTGATAGCGAAATCAACGCATTTTTTTACAACCAGCGGAGTATCATTCGCTGCATTCGAACTGGTCACCTGGCCGGAAAATCCAGCATAATACAATGTCATCGCAAACAGTATCGTAAACAGTTTCATAAATGTCTGGAACATGCCTTTGCTTATAAAGAAATTTTGAACGGTTTTCCTTGTACGTTTTGAAGGACACGACGGGTATAAATGTCCTGACTCCTGACTCCCGACTCTCGACTCCTGTCTCCTGACTCCTGACACTATCTCGGTCTCGAAGGTGTCGGCACAACAGGAGATGCAATTCCATTGAGATCATACACGATTCGACCCGCGCGTATCGTCATCTCACATTCGAGTTTTTTGTTGCCCTCGATCTTGTAACCAGTGTAATCCCAAAATCCGAATTTACCCTCACGAACATTGAGAATAGTTACGTCAGCTTCAGAACCTACGGAAAGGTTTCCCAACTCCTCGCGCTTAATAACCAATGCGGGATTCCAGGTCGATGCTTTGATCACAGCTGGCAAATCCATTCCCATCACAAGAAATTTCGACATTACACTGAGCTGATCTTTCATCGCGTTGTTCATGCTGCCGGTATGCTGGTCGGTACTTATCGTATTTGGATAAAATCCACTTTTTACTGCAGGAATCGCCTGGGAAAAGGAAAAGCTGATACCTCCATACCCAACGTCGAAGATGATGCCCTTTTTCTGCGCTTCCAGAACAAATGGCTTTACCTTATTGCTCAAGGAATCAACAATATATTCACGGGTGCTCAATTTGGCGAAACAATGAGTAAAAATATCACCCGGACGAAAATGCTTATGAAAAAGATCATCAATGGAGAGCGGGGGTGTGTTTCCTCCAAAGTCAACCATCACGGGAATATTCGCCTGCCTCCCTGCTTCCACTGCATTATCGGTTGGTGTCCACTCTCCTCCGGTATAGTGTGCTAATTTTATCCCAACAATAAAACTTCGGTTTACCCTTGCGGTAATAGCGGCCATCTTGGGATCCATGTCCGAAATATTCTGTTCATATGCTCCGCCTCTCATACCTTCTCCCACGATATTCAAAAACGCAAGCACCCTCGTTTGCGATATATCTATAATATTCTTTTTGAAGTCTGGAAACGTCCGCCAGCCTGAACTCCCGGCATCAACAACAGTTGTCACTCCCGAACGAAAAGTAAACCCGTCAGGAATAACCCCTGAAGGACCATTCATATACGCCTGGTTTGTGTTCGTTCCAACAAAGTTGTGCGTATGAATATCTATAAGCCCTGGTGTAACGATCAAACCTTTCGCATTTACTACCTGCGAGGCTTTCGACGCGTCGATATTTTTTCCAACCAGTACGATCTTATCACTGCGGATAGCAACATCCATTACGTCATTGATATTGTTTTTTGGATCGATGACGCGACCATCTTTTATGACGATGCTATACGTTTGTGACCATAAAACGTTTATACAGCATAAAAGGGAAATGAAAAGTGTAAATAGTTTTTGCATTATATCGTTTATTTTTTTCTCGTGTCTGCTTTGTCTGAACCTTGATTTACATCATTGAAGGATTGTCTTGATTATCAGGTACGCCATCCCTGTCACTGCGGGTGCAACAGAAATAGGATCAGTTATTACATACCTAAGGCTTGATTCAATCGTGTTAAATAGCTACAGATATTAACTCATATTCTATATGCCTTCAATGTTTCTATGTGGTAAAAAGTCTTGCTTATTGAGAAGTTTTCTTTAAATCAGTCAATTTACCACATAGAAACATAGACCCATAGAAGGCACACAGAACGAGATTACTTATTCAAAGAGTCATTTATTTTTTTTGTTAGTATCACTCTTAGCCATCGGTTTATCGCCCGGAAAGCTGAGCTTCCAGATATTTCCCCCTTCTCCCCCATATTCAATTACATACATTTCGTTTCCAATCATAACGGCATCCACGGGATCTTTGAAGCCTCCCACAATCCGCTTTGTTCTAACGAAAAAATTATTTGTGAGGGTGTCGTACGACAATTTAAGATGTAGCAGGTCGGCGCCCTCATCTGTAAATGGCACCATCATACCGGAACTTCTTCCCCCCGAAAACCGGATCACAAAACCAGCGCCTTTAAAGTCACCCGACAGGATTTTCTTTGTGTCGAAGCACAGTCCCAAAGGGCAGCAATGTGGTGTAAACGTGCTAACGGTTAGGCCTGTTTGATCTCCGTCTTGTACTTTTCCGGAATGGCCTCTATACTCATTAGCATCGGGGCCAACATTTTGTACTCCGGGTGAGAACCTCACACCCCCAGGGCGTGCCGGGAATGTTGTATCGGTATAATAATACTTCACTTTCCATGAATGAGAGAACCGATTGATAAACGGATCCGTGTCCGGATCCGGTATCCAGTCCTTGTATTGTTGCGGGTTTTCCATACCGCCCATCAGCCATGGAAAACCGAAGTGATGATTCTCCCTGATCCAGAACATGTCTTCGGGATAATCATAATCCGCAGAATTCACAACACCAAAAAGGTTACCGGCACCATCGAAAGCCATATCGTACGCGTTCCGTATACCCCGTGCATACAGGTATCCTGCTTTTTGGAGCTCCCCTTCATTATCCGGCAGCTCAAGATTAGTCGCTGTTACAGGAATCCTGAAAACTCTTGCGGTGAGGGCATTGTCACGTGCATTTGGAAATAAACCGCCATTGTCCTGCACTTCACCATGATCGGTTCTGGCACCAGAATTCGCATATATATATTTTTCATCGGGGCTGATCGCTAGTGCATTCCAGCCATGGTCATAGATGGTTTTATTTGCTGGATATTTTACCGTATTAAAAACAACAGTTGCTTTAAGTTGCCCGGTGTCTTTCATATTGAATCGAACCAACCTGCCCATGGTCACTTTCTTGTTTTCGAAATAGCTGTTTCCGCACAGGAAAAGCGTGTCATGCAAAAAAATTGCTCCCTGCAAAACTTCGATACCATGATCGTGTGCAGACAATACTTGTACCGCTACATGGCGATTATCGGCTGAATCTGTAATTCTAAATACGTTTCCATCGAAGCTCGTGTACCACAATTCACCTGAACCAGGATATTGAAGAATCCGAACGGCCTGTGGACCAATCTTCATGAAGTGCTCAATCTTGATATCGGGCCTGAATGCGAGCGGCGGTTGTCGCGCGGCGGATTTGTTGGGCAATTTTCGGATGTAAGAAACTACCTGCCATCGTTGTTCATCGGATAAGACGTCTTTAAATGATGGCATGCTTTCATTGCCGTGGCTCAGCTTCCAAAACAGTGCTCCATCGGTTTGTTTGGTAACATTTTCAGCATGAAAATTCGCAGGCTTTTTAGCAAGGTCTTTCCCGGCAGCGCCGTTGCCCAATCCGCTTTCACCGTGACATGACCTGCAATAAAGATTGTACAGTCCACGTCCCTTTTCTTCAGAAACGAGGTCGAATGCAAAAGGGCTTTTTAGGTCAGCACTTTTAGACGGGGCCTTCCATTCATTGGAGGATGTCTCTGACTGATTACAACCAACAAAAATTCCAGTAATAAAAAAGATTGTACAGGCAATTAAACAAATAGTACAAAGCTTTTTTTTCAGCATAGCTATTAAAAATTGGAACAGTTCGCGAACACTTCGATAAACAGAATTGTAAGGGTCTCCGGTGCAAAGAAGGAAATTGCAATACTTAAGAATCAGGTGTTGGTTTTACGCTGTAGCAGCAGAAAGCTCTTCTTTAAGTCTTTTCGCCACAATTTTTTCCTGGCCGGGCTTCATTACCCAAACGGTAACATTTACCTGGTTCTCTCCAGCACCCCCAACTTCAATAGAAGGATTTCCATTCCGCAGTTTTTCCTGCAAATCTTTTGTTGACAGCTTTACAGTATTTGGATCCCACGAGATGTTCAAAGTCGGTGTTATATTTCCCAGGGGCGGTACATGTACTTTGGTGCTGATGCCCTTAATTGGCTTAACCGCATTTTCAATATGTGCAATTCCTTTTTCCCAATCTTTCCACTCTTTATCATGATCGTATTGTAAATACTGTTCGAGCGCCACATACATTCCAAGTATCTCTTCCTTATTGATCTTCATTCCACGCCCAATATTAAATCCGCGAGGTGGCATATGCAGCCTGGCTGCGGCAATAATATGTTTACGGCCCATTAAGATACCAGCGCTTTGTGGCCCGCGAATAGCCTTCCCCCCTGAGATTGCAACAATGTCGAATCCCATGTCATTAAACTTCCAAAGATTTGATACAGGAGGTACATCCGCAGCGATATCGATCAGGGTTGGAATATTATGTTTCTTACCCAATGCAACCCATTCTTCGTGTTGAATCTTTCCTTTGTCAGCCTGGATGTTTATGAAACTGAGCAATGCAGTCTTTTCATTGATGGCTTGCTCGAGCTCTTCAACGGTCTCCACTGAAACTATTTTACATCCGGTGTTTAGAAATGCGTGATTATATACGATATCATGCGACTTCTGGCAGATCACTTCCGACTTCATTCCTGTCCCTTCGAGATGCGGAAGCTTTTTTACTTTCTCCTCATCCATCCCAGAAAGAACTCCTGCGAGTCCGAGGGTCAGTGCTGAAAAAGCCCCCGAAATCACGACTGCCGCTTCGGAATGCACCAGCTGCGCAATTTTTTCGCCAACTTTATCCTGCACTTCGTCAAGGAGACAAAAATCTTTTGAAGCTGCATTGATCGTCTCCAAAACGTAATCATGCATCAGTGAACCTGTCATAAAGGTCAATGTACCTGCAGCATTGATGAAGGTGCGTATGTTCAATTCTTTGAACAGGTCGCGCTTTTTTGCAGGAGGAGACGCATGAGCAGAACCCGGAATAATGGTACCCAATATCCCACCCGCAAAAGGGAGAACAGATAAGTTTTTGATAAGATCCCTGCGTTTCATTCGAGTTAGTTTTAATTAGTTAACATCCGCTTCCACTACCTATTACTCTGGTAACGCGATACTCATTAAAGTGCGGCGATGCAATCCATCTCGACAAGTGAATCACCCGGCACACCTCCTTTCGCAACTGCCACCGTAGTTCGGACAGGCGGATTTTTCCCAAACCTTCCTTTGTATACTTCGTTCATTGCCTTGTAATCTGCAATGTCATTCAGAAACACTGTTACTTTTAGAACCTTCTCCATGGAAGATCCGGCTTTTATAAGTTCATTCTCAAGTTCCTTTAAAACATGATCGGTATGTGCCTTCACATCTCCCTGGAAATGCGCCCCTTTACCGGCTATGAAAACCATCCCGCCAAACTTGGTATGACCTGCAAACAAGGGAACATCCTGATCATAGACGATACTTCCCGACTCCTTTTTATTAGTTGAGGAATCGTTGGCTTTTGCTGCGAATCCCAGGCCAGTGATAGTGGCAAGGGAAGCAGCTAGTTTTTTTAAAACGGATCTGCGCTGTGATGTCATAATTGAAGTTTGTTTAACAATTAAATAAATGTTATAGAGTTGGATTGATATGTTGAAATCGTTAGCCCGTAACTATGAGTCAGGTCTTGATCATTGTGCCACAAACCTTGCGTTATTCACTGATTCCTTATGTCAATATAAAACTTAATTTAAAATAAATCTCAATTCGAAAAATATATTGGGAGAAAATGAACAAAGTTTCCCGTAGATGAAGGGGCGATTCACATTTTGGCAATGATTTTCAAACCCAAGTGGCCGGCTCATTGTAACTTAACATAACATCTCTGAAAGAGAACTCATAAAAAACATTTATTATGAATAAAAAACTCTTTAAAAAATTTGACAAATTTTCAAACCTGGTTACAAAGGCAACCGGAAATCCTATTGCATTTATCTCTGCGGTTATTGTCATCATTTTATGGGGAATCACTGGCCCGATTTTCAAATTCTCCGATACCTGGCAACTGGTGATAAACACAGGCACTACTATAATCACTTTCCTGATGGTTTTTGTTATTCAACAATCGCAAAACAAGGACACCATTGCCCTGCACCTTAAGTTGAATGAATTAATAGCAGCCTCAAAAACAGCGAGTAACCGGCTCATTGATTCCGAAGATCTCGATGAGGAGGAGTTAGCACATATCAAGAAGTTCTATATCGAGTTATCGAAACTGTCCAAGAAAGAAAAAAACATTTTTGCGACCCACTCAGTGGATGAAGCCAGGAAGAATCATGCAGTAAAAGTGGGAAACAAATAACAATCCGTTCATTTTTTTGTTCCGGCTATAGAATTGCTGAAAAGATGTGATGCAAGCTTTTTGTCGTGCCCGTAAATATCATCCCGGAAATTCAGCTTTCCCTGCCGATCCACCCATGCCGTAAAATAACCGATGTAGACGGGCACTGTTTCTTTTACCAGAACATATTTTTCCTTGCCGGCATTCATGGCTTTTGTAATTGAAGTTGAATCCCACTTTTTGTCGTCACGCAAAAGAAATTGCGCTAGCTTCTTTGGCTGTGCCAAACGAATGCAGCCATGGCTAAATGCCCTTTTGTCTTCCTTAAATAAACTCTTGGCGGGAGAATCGTGTAAATAAATATTGTAACTATTTGGAAACAGGAATTTCACCAACCCAAGTGAATTGTTTTTTCCCGGCTTTTGACGGGCAGTCCCACCATACAATTCCATGTTATGCGAAGCGAGATAATTTTTATTGCGTTTGATGCCAGGCAACACTTCTTTCCTAAAAATGCTTGGAGGTACATACCAATACGGACTAAACACAATATTTTTCAGTGTTCCATTAAAAATAACTGTGCTATGAACAGTCGAACCTACCACAACATTCATACTAAAAAGATAGTCTCCTGCTCTGTAAGCATGTAGCCGGAATTCAGGGATATTCACCAGCAGGTAATCGCTGTTCGGCGTTGCAGGGACCCAGCGCATGCGTTCCATATTCAAGAGGAGCTGGTGAATTCGGTCGGTGATAGGACGGTTTAGTTCACTAATCAGTATTGAATTGATAGTACCGGTTTCAGTAAATCCATAGCGTCGTTGAAACCTTTTCACGGCATCCTTCATAACTTCATCAAATACTTTTGTTGTATCATCATTTTGCAGATCACCAACCAGCCGTAATCTTTTTTTGATTGCGACAATTGCTGTCGACGAATCACCCTCGTTATAAACTTTTTTGTCAGCTTGTATAGGAGCCCAACTACCTTTCTTTTCTAACTCATAATACTTGACCAGGTAGTCTTTCAATAAATGATATTGCCTGTTGACAGGCTCGAACTCCGCTAGTTTTCTTCCCTTATACTTTATCAATGAATCCAGCAGGATAACGGAATTTATTTTTTTGCGTGGTATATACCATTCAAGGTCTTTCGAATCTATGTCGCTCCTTCCCTGGTAAGCACGATTTGCATAGCGGAAGAACTGCCTTGTTAATGCAAGTTCAGTCTGCAATTTTGCGCTGTCAGCAACTAAGACGCTGTCACCGTGCTCACTAATCGAGTCAACCATCTGCGATAACTGAGCATTATATAAAACGCTGTCCCCGGAAAAAGCAATATAGTCTCCCTGCAACTGCATAAACGCAGGTGCATAGTCTGCCATACCTTCAGTAAAGAACCATGCGTATTGATAATTTCGACTATTATAAAAAGAACGGATACGATCTGCCATCGTATCCGTTACATTGTAAGCAGAAATAAATTTCTCCAGTTGCAGGCTATCGAAAAAAAGCTTGCTATATGAGTTCAACGCATTCACAGAACGATCTCTCGCAACAGGCTCATTGGTTTCCTGCGGACTTGATTCTTTGCACGAGTACAGAAGTACCATTAACATTCCGAGTATGTAAAAGAGGTTTTTCATAAGAATAAAATAAGGGGATGTTTCCTCACTATTCTAAGTAACAATATGAAGGTAGTTGACTTTTTCTATTGCGTTTGCTTCTGTTGAGCAGTTTAATGCAACTTTTATCAAGGCATTCAGAATTAGGGCACACAACCCGCCATACCGATTTCACGGATCATTCTGACATCGAAAATATACGCCTTGTCATAGTTCTCCACGTCTTGCTCGCTTTCTTCAGAGTCTGCCTTGGTGCCTTTATGTGTCCCTGACTGTACAATTAGGGGGAGCCACAAAGACACAAAGGTGCCAAGGTTAGGAGAGGTAAAAAACAAATAACTCGTAAATTGAATCATGAACAGAATATCATTCATCCTCTTATTCGCATTACTTGCATCGATGACCTGCAAGAATGAAACAATCACTGATTCACCACAGCAGAATGGGGAATTGATCTTTCAATCCGGATTTGAAAATGACACCGTGATCTCCAAAGGCTCAGATGCAGATATAGTAGGCGCAGATAAAAAACTACCCGGCAATAACGATTGGGTAAAGGATTTAGACAATCATCCCAACATCGGCAATTTTAATTTACAATACCAGGGCGGCGACAGCAGCATGCGACACGCGAAAATCATTCCCGAACCTGGTCGGCCGAACAATCATGTTCTGCAATTCTGGCTGAAAGAGCCGAATGTGGATGGATCGAAAGGAAGGATACAGGCAAATTTGTATGGCAATAATGGACTGAAAGAATTTTACCAATCGGTCCGTGTCTTTCTGCATGACGATTTCAATACGGTTCGAACGTTCCCAAAGACCTTGCACTGGCTCACGCTCGCTGAGTTCTGGAACAATATCACATGGAGTCAGACAGTTCCTTATCGGTTTAGAATAACACTTGGGATAGGCAAGCCAGTTGCCACAGAAAGTGATCTATATTTTATTCTCGATGCTGAAGATTGTGAATTGTTTCCAGATGATCTCCAGCAATATTCAACCGTGTGGGCGGAAACAAATAAGAATGTAAAAGTACCCATTGGCAAATGGTTTACAATGGAGTATTATTATAAGGAAGGAGATCATCAGAATGGAAGGTTTTACATGACGATCACGCCCGACAATGAAGCGAGAAAAGTGATCTTTGACGTTCATAAAATCACGCACAATACGCAGGATCCCAATCCTGATGGCGTTGGTGATTTCAACCCACTTAAGTTATACACGTCCAAAGATCTGATCGAACATATGAAGAGTAATGGCAAAACACTTAATGTGTATTGGGATGATTTCATGCTGTGGAAGAATAAAAGACCCTCATAGAAATGCTTGCCACGGATTACACGGATTAAGACGGATTTAATTGGTGCTTTATTCCGCCCGGAGAATTTTTACAGGTTTGGTAAGCGCCGCTTTGATTGCCTGGTAACTTATAGTACCAAGAGTAATTAAAAGGATAATTAGGGCGGCGATGACGAACGTAAAGACGGAAATATTGATTCTATATTCAAAATTCAAAAGCCACTCATTCAAAATCCACCACGCAGCGGGAAACGCTATCAATATCGACAGTAGTATTAGTTTGAGTGTATTGCCCGACAACATGAATGCAATTTGACGTGCTGTTGCTCCCAATACTTTTCTTACACCGATTTCCTTTTGCCGCTTCTGTACTGTAAACGCGGATAATCCAAACAGGCCAAGACATGAAATGAGTATGGCTAGTGTGGCGAAATATCTTGACAACACGGATACACGCTGTTCAGAAGCGTACAACTGTTGAAACTCCTCATCTATAAATTTGTAATCAAAGGCCAATCCATTATTATACGCCTTATAAAATGCTCCAATCCGCTCCGTTGTTTCTTTGATATTGCCATCAATTTTTGCAATTACATTGCTGTTGCCCCGCTGATAGGAAATAAATAACGGTCCTGGCTTATGATACAATGACTCGTAATGGAAATCTTTTATAATTCCTACGATCAATTTTTCTCTTCCCCACATTTTTACCTTCTTACCTATAGGATCCTTGAGTTCCATCATTCGAATTGCCGTTTCATTGAAGAGCACGGAATTGCTATCGGCGCTACTACTAAAAGTGCGGCCTTCTTTAACCGGAACCCTGAATGTCTCTGTCCATCCCGTATTCACGTAAAATCCATCAAATTCAATTCCTTTCTCACCCTTTCCTTCCCAATGAATGCCACCGCCACCGCTATGTTGGCCTACCAGGTTGCCATCCATCCCCGTTGCATTTATTACGCCCGGGATATTTCTCAATTGATCAAGGAAGACCTGCATATCGTCTTTGATCTTCCCCTCGGATGTGAAACTGATGATATTGTTCTTGTCGAAGCCGAGATTTTTCTGCTGTACCAGTTTCATCTGCTCATACACAACGAGAACCGCTATGATAAATACAATCGACAACGAAAACTGGAAAACAACGAGCCCCTTCCTGAAAACAGCATGTCCTCCAGTAAGATCAATTGAATTTTTCAACACCCGGGCAGGTCTAAACGAAGAAAGATAAATAGCAGGATAACTACCGGCAAATATTCCGGATACCAACGCAATAAAGCCAATGGCTGCAATACTTTGCAGATCGAACCTGAAATCCAATTTTTTGTCTGTGATCTGCTCAAACTGTGGCAGCAATAAAAGCGTCAATACCACAGCAAGACCAGCAGAGATGAACGCTAAAAAAATCGATTCACCAATGAAGCCGAGGACCAGGTAAATCCTATTTGCCCCGATCAATTTTCGAATACCGGCATCCTTTATCCTGGACGAAGCTTTCGCTGTGGCGAGATTCATAAAATTGATACAGGCAAGTATGATGATGAGAATCCCTATCAAAGTAAAAATTCGCACGTATCCGATTCTGCCGCCGGCGATCCTTCCATTCTCGTACTGGTTGTATAGATATTTATCCGAATACTTTTGAATGAACATATCGCCCTCCCATTTCAGGTTCTCTGGTCCCTCGGCAGCAAGCATTTTCTTCCTGCTGTAATCTTTAATCTTCTTATTGAATATTTTCGGATCAATGCCTTTCTTAAGCACCACATATGTAGATGGATTGTTGCTGTGCCATGTGTTTAGTCCGTACCGGTCTGCAAAAGTTTTGAAGTAGTGGTTATAGGATAATAGAATATCGAATTGATCAGAAGCGTTGGCGGGCGGAGATTCGAGAACGGCCGCAATCGTATACAAACCAGTCATTGCATCTCCCGAATTCCATTGCAGCGGTTTTCCAACCAGGTTTGTTGTCGTATTAAACAATGAGATGGCAACTTTTTCAGATATTAAAACACCGTTTTCAGCTTTCAAAGCAATTTTTTTATTTCCTTCGATCAGGCTATATGAAAAAACGTCGAAAAATTCTTCGCCTGCGTAATAAGCCTGTGCCTTTATCGATTTATCATTCGCTTTGATTATTCCTTTCTCTCTTTCTATCACAACTGATACACTATGCTCTACCTCTGGTAGATCGGTTTTCATCGTCATAGCCATGATGCCGGGAGTCGTTTCGTGAGTATCGATCGTGCCATCGCTATTGTTTGCGGTTTTGATTACCTGGAATAATCTTTCCTCATTCTTCAAGAATTTATCAACGCCTCGTTCGTCCTTCACCCATAGGTATACCAGTAACGCACAAGTGATTCCGGCAGACAAACCCAAAATATTAAGGGTGGAAAAGAGGCGGTCTCTTTGAATGTTCCGCCATGCCAGTTGAAGATTTCGCAGTAGTATCATATTGACAATTACGGAAAAATATGCCACAATCTACCAAAGTGATGATCAATAGGTTGCTATGCCCCTACACACCGGATTGTTCGTTTTTGATACATCCATGTGAACTGAAATGATATACTTGCTAATGACTTTGCGCCTTTCCACGAAAATTTTCTCGTAAAGACGCGAAGACAGAAATACAGAACTCGTGAGGGATTGTAAGACGAATAGTGCCGGTGGCTTTTAGCGAAAGACAGTAATTTCGCCCTTTGGTGCCCGTTGTGCTATTCTCCTCGCGCCCTTCATAAACCCCAGAACTGCGAAGCGCGGCATTATAATTGACCATAAAGTAAAATTTTATGCAAAATAAATTTTCTTACCTCTTGTTCAGTTGTCTGTTGATGTCCTTAGCTTCCGCCGCACAGGTGTCATCCACCGACAACCAGCCTTCCGAAGCCATAACGTACAAGCCTATACAAAAGAACAAACCCGTGTACGGGGTCTTCGAAGGCCGCCCGCCCTGCCAGGAGATTGCAAGGCAGCTGAAAGTTCATGTCAACCAAGACTGCAACAAGCTCAAGTGGAGACTGTTCCTTTTCCAGGACAACAAGGGTCAACCCACGACGTATTTGCTCTTCGGAAGTTTTTATCGTGAAGAAAGCCGCGAAGGAAAATGGAAAATCAGTAAGGGATCAAAAACGGATCCTGATGCAATCGTTTATGAGCTGGATTCCGGACAGCCAGGAAAAACATTTTATCTTTTGAAAGGCGACGATAATGTAATATTCATTCTTGATGAAAATAAAGCGTTGCGAGTAGGAAACGAAGATTTCAGCTATACACTTAACCGAGTGAAACTGGTGCAAAGAGACTCTTCCGAATTAAAACGTTAAAGACGTCAAGTCGTTCAGAATCTTTGCGTCTTTGCACGAATATTTCCCGCAAAGACGCAAAGGCGCAAAAGGGATATTACTGCTGAACATTCAACCGATGGCTATTA